>CABRZO010000091.1 GCA_902475455.1 uncultured Eubacteriales bacterium | reverse complement strand
AGGCCCTGGGCCTGTCCCCCGCTGTCCTTGGCTATGCTAAGAAGACCACCGAGCGTGGCTCCGGCAACATGCAGCGCAAGAAGAAGAGCGAGTATGCCACTCAGCTGAATGAGAAGCAGAAAGTCAAGTTCGTCTACGGCATGCTGGAGAAGCAGTTCAGATCCTACTATGAGCGGGCCGACCGTATGCCCGGCAAGTCCGGTGAGAACCTGCTGATCCTGTGCGAGCGCCGTCTGGACAACGTTGTGTTCCGGGCCGGTTTCGCCCTGACCCGCCATGAGGCCCGTCAGCTGGTGAACCACGCTCACTTCACCGTCAATGGCAAGAAGTGCAACATTCCTTCTTACCAGGTGAAGGCCGGCGATGTGATCGCCGTCCGTGACTCCAGCCGTTCTTCCAAGGTGTTCATTACCAAGCTTCCTGTGCGCGAGGATATCGACTTCCCTGTGGAGGAGCACCTCATCGTCGAGTTGTACTCCAAGTAATAAGTGACCCTCAGAGTATATTGATGAGCTAACACCAACGGGGCGTGCCACCCCCCGGCCACCCCTGAAACGAGGAGGGTAAACTGTATGGTAGAAATCGAAAAACCCCGCATCAAATGCATCGAAAACCCCGGCGACGTTTCCTACGGCAAGTATGTCGTGGAGCCTCTGGAGCGCGGCTATGGCACCACCCTCGGCAACGCCCTGCGCCGCATTCTCCTCTCCTCTCTCCCTGGTACGGCTGTGACAAGCATCAAGATCTCCGGCGTGCAGCATGAATTCACCACCATCCCCGGTGTGAAGGAAGATGTCACCGACATTGTGCTGAATGTCAAAAAGATCATCACCAAGCTCCACTCTGCCGGTCCCAAGACCGTGTATATCGAGTGCAGCGGCGAGTGCGAAGTCACCGCTGGCGACATCAAGTCCGACGGCGAGGTGGAGGTCCTGAATCCTGACCTGCACATCGCCACTCTGGGTCCCGATGCCACTCTGAACATGGAACTGACCCTCAACCATGGCCGCGGCTATGTCTCCGCAGACCGGAACAAGCCCGCCCAGAGCGTCATCGGCGTGATCCCCGTAGACTCCATCTACACCCCGGTGCATAAGGTCAACTACACGGTGGAGAACACCCGTGTTGGCAATATGACCGACTTTGATAAGCTGACCCTTGAGATCTGGACCGACGGAACCATCTCCGCTCGGGACGCGGTCTCTCTGGGCGCCAAGATCCTGTGTGACCACTTCACCCTGTTCACCGACCTCTCCGAGGCCATGGGCAAGAACTCCACCGTGGTGGAGACCAAGGAGACCACCCAGGACAAGGTGCTGGAGCTGACCATTGAGGAGCTGGACCTGAGCGTCCGGAGCTTCAACTGCCTCAAGCGTGCCAACATCAACACCGTGGCGGATCTGATCTCTAAGACCGAAGAGGACATGATGAAGGTCCGTAACCTGGGCCGGAAGTCCCTGGAAGAGGTCATCAACAAGCTGGCCATGATGGGCCTGTCCCTGGCCAGCGAGGACAACACCTAATCGAAACGTCTATACAAAGTTCGGTTCCGTCCCTCTTTTTCGGGCGGGACAAACGAAGGAGTGAATCAAATGCCTAGCAATCGGAAGCTCGGTAAGCCCACTGACCAGCGCATGGCGATGCTGCGCGGCCTGGTCACCGACCTGCTCAACTACGGTCAGCTGAAGACCACCGTCACCCGCGCCAAGGAGGTTCAGCCTCTGGCCGACAAGATGGTCACCCTGGCCAAGCAGAACGACCTGGCTGCTTACCGTCAGGCTCTGGCTTTCCTCACCCAGGAGGACGTGGCCAAGAAGCTGTTTGACCAGATCGGCCCCAAGTATGCTGACCGCAACGGTGGTTACACCCGCATCGTCCGCATCGGGCCCCGCCGCGGTGACGCCGCTGAGATGGCCATCATCCAGCTGGTCTGATCCAAGGCCGGAATTTTAACGCCTGAAAGCGCACTGTGTTGCAAAACACGGTGCGCTTTTTTGCGCCCTTTTCCGGGCCCTTGTGGGGACGGTGGGGCTATGGTATACTAAAAAGCGACAACACCTGCAAAACAACGGAGGTGCGCCATGAAAAGACAACGTTGGCTGTCCGTTCTGCTGGGGCTGCTGCTCTGCCTGGCCCTGACGGGCTGCGGTTCCGGGCCGGAGGAAGAGCCCCGGCCGGTGACGGAGGACTACGACCTGGAGGCGGCCACGGCTCTGCTGGAGGAGCTGGCGGATGAGGACATCTGGTTTACCGCCGTCAACGAGACCCCGCTGCAGCAGGACCAGGACTTTGTGCCCACCTATTACCATGAGGGGATGACCCTGGTGTCCGCCCGGCTGGAACGCTATGAAACCGAGTCCACCCAGGACGGGACCGCCCCATGGCAGATGGCGGAACTGCTGGTGCGGATGGAGTACCAGGGGGACAGCCCCGATGTGCCCCAGGGCTGGTATGTGGACTATGTCCTCAAGTCCATGGACGGAGGACAGGAGGACTGGAGTTTTATGGGCTACCGGGATCACAAAGGAACCTCCCTTTCTGAGGTGGCCTATGGGGAGGACTGGTCGGTGCCTCTGCGGGAGGATTTCCCCTGGGACAAATACCCGCTGCCCACCTACGAAGTGGCTGATCCGGCCACTGACGCCGAGGACCAGGGCTGATTTTGCCCAGGCCCCCGGGAGAGAAGAACCCATTCAAAAGGAGAATTTGCATCATGCTTCGGGAACATCACAGCTTTTTTCTGCCCAATCTCTTGAGCTTCACCAACGGCAACACCTATCTGGGCAGCTTTCTGGGGCTCCGGTTCCGGGTGAAACCCACCACCGAAGGGGAGGGGGACGAGGCCCGGGAGGTGCTCCAATGCCTGTGCTGGTACGGGGAGTACTGCCTGGAGGAGAGCCAGGTGGAGGCCGAGGCCAGCTTTCCCCTGAGCGGGGAAGGCCGGGAGCAGGTCATCGACTGGCTGGAGCAGCAGTACCTGGCCATGCCCAAACCCCAGGAGGATGACCAGGATTGAGGGGATGGCCGGAAAGGAATTGACAAATTTCCGTTTTTGACTATAATATTTCCCGGACCGCAAATCCGCACAACAGCATAGACAGGGGCGCTGGAGGCAACTCCGGCTGAGATTGGGACGTAGCGCCGTCCCAGGTCGCCTTGAACCTGATCCGGGTAATGCCGGCGTAGGAAGTCGAAGATGATAGAGAAGATCGTTTCGTACCGCAATGCGCCAGCTGTGCATTGCGGTACTTTTTTAGCAAGGAGCGTTAAACAAATGAAACGCACAAAGACGAGAGCCCTCTGCGAGGGCGCCATTCTGGTGGCGCTGGCCACCGCCCTGAGCTATGTGAAATTCTTCGAGCTGCCCCAGGGCGGCAGCGTGTGCATCGGCATGCTGCCCATCTTCCTGTACTGCATCCGCTGGGGCTGGAAGGACGGCTTCCTGGCCTCCTTTGCCTACGGCCTGCTGCAGCTGATCTTTGACGGCGCCTACGCCTGGGGCCCCTGGTCCATGTTGCTGGACTACCTGCTGGCCTTCGCCGTTCTGGGTGTGGCCGGTTTCTTCTGGAAGATGAAGGGCGGCATTTTCATCGGCACCGTGGTGGGCAGCATCTGCCGTTTTGTCATCCACTTCATCAGCGGCGTCACCATCTATAAGATCTATGAGCCGGTGGAGCTGTTCAACAGCATGTGGACCAACCCCTACCTGTACTCCGCCGCCTACAACGGCAGCTATGTGGCCATCGACATGGTGCTCTGCCTGGTGATCTTCGCGGTGCTCTACAAGCCCCTGCAGAAGTACATCACCGGCGCCGACCTGGGGGCCGTGGCCTGAGGGTCTGGCCTTTTTGGCAAACTGTGTTATAATCAAAGGGCAAAGCGCTTCGACGCTTTGCCCTGGATTTTTTTGCGAGAAAGGGGTTATGGAGATGGGCATCTTTGACGGGGTACTGCTGGCCTCCGACTATGACGGCACCCTCCGGGGGAACACTCTGAAAGTGCTGGATCGGGACAAGGAGGCCATCCGGTACTTTCAGGACCAGGGGGGCGCCTTTGTGCTGACCACCGGCAGAAGCTATGCCGCCTTCTACCGCCAGGCCCGGGAGCTGCCCCTGGACTATCCCACCCTGCTGTCCAACGGGGCTACCTTCTGCCAGATGGATACCGGCAACACCATTTTCACCCACAACCTGCCCCTGCGGGCCTCCGGGGATATGGCGGAGGTGGGGGAGCGCTACCCCCATGTGGCCTTCGAGACCTACTACGGGGAGGAGATCTACTGCTTCCAGCCCAATGAGCACACCCGGGAGCACATGAAGCTGGTGGAGAGCTCCTACATCGAGTGCCCCCCGGAGCAGATGCCCACTCCCTGGCTCAAGGTACTGCTGGAGGGGGAGCGGCAGGACTTGGCGGAGATTCAGAAGTTGATTCTGAGCCGCTGGGGAGACTTCTACGAGTGCATTTTCTCCAGCGTGAATTTACTGGAGCTCACCGGGAAAAACGTCCACAAGGGCGCTGGGGTGCTGGAGGCGGCAAAGTATCTGGGTATCTCCCCGGAGCATGTCTACTGCGTGGGGGACAACGACAACGACCTGCCCATGCTGCGGGCTGCCCGGATCGGCTTCGCCCCGGAGGGCAGCGTGGCCGCAAGCCGGGGGGAAAAGCTGGAGATCGTCCGGGACGCGGACCACGGCTGTGTGGAAAACGTCATTGAATATTTGACCCGCCGGTATCAGAACCGGTGAGGCGAAAGCAACCGGGGGCGCCTTCTGTTCAGAAGGCGCCCCCGGTTTTTATTCATATTCGTCCTTCAGCAGGAACCCCGCCTCATCCAGCTGGCGGCACACCCGCCGGTAGGCCTCCTCACTGGGGCACCGGAGCCGGTGGAGGTGGATACCGTCGGTGAGCTCCGACAGGGGCCGGGCGCTGCCGGAGCGGACCCGGTTCAGAAACTGCTCCACGTCGTAGCGGGAGGCCACCTGGAGCTGGCCCACCAGCTGGCCGTAGACCGGGTGCTCCACCACCACGTCCAGCACTGCACAGCCGTTGTCCACGCAGATCAGCAGTTCCCGTTCCATGTCCCGGTCCGGGTGCCGTACCGCCACCGTGTGCAGCAGCCCCTCCTGCTCCCGGTCCAGCACATAGCCCCGGGGGGTGGCGGAGATGGGTTCGCCTCCGGCCCGCAGCAGGGCCACGTCCCCCACCACGATCTGGCGGCTGACCCCGTGTTCCCGGGCCAGGGCGGTGGCGCTCACCGGCCCCTCCGCCCCCTTCAGCCGGGCCAGAATGGCCTCTCTTCGCTCTTTGGCGTTCATCCCGCTCACCTCGTCATGTTTCTGTGTCCGACCAGTATAGCACATGTCAAGACAGATGGCAAGGGAGTCCTGCGGGGCAAACTTCCGGGAACTTTTTTCCTCCGCTTCCGTCTAAGGGGAAAAAGGAGGGATTGCCATGAAAGGAAAGAGAAGTCTGATGCGGCTGTTGGGTCTGCTGTTGGGGGCGGCGGTGTTGCTGCTGGCGGCGGGCTGTCAGCAGCCGGAGGAGCAGCTGGCCGCCAAGCCGGTGATCTACCTCTACCCCCAACAGGAGACGGAGGTGAGGGTGAACCTGGAACTGGACGGGGCCCTCACCGCCTCCTATCCGGACTATGGAGACGGCTGGCAGGTGGTGGCCCGGCCCGACGGCACCCTGACGGACCCGGAGACCGGCCGTGCATACTACTGCCTGTTCTGGGAGGGCACCTCCCGGGCGGAGTACGACCTGTCCAGCGGCTTTGTGGTGCCCGGGGCGGACACGGCGGTATTTTTGGAGCACACCCTGGAGCGGCTGGGGCTCAATCAGCGGGAGGCCGACGAGTTCATCATCTATTGGCTGCCCCGGATGGAGGGAAACCCCTATAACCTGATCACTTTCCAGACCCGGGCCTACACCGACGCGGCGGTGCTGGAGGTGGACCCCCAGCCGGATACGGTGATCCGGGTGTTCATGGTCTGGAAGCCCCTGGAGGAATCGGTGGAGGTGGAGGAACAGGTTCTGGAGCCCGCCCCGGAGCGCACGGGATTTACCCTGGTGGAGTGGGGCGGCACGGAATTGCATTAAATGAAAGCAGATCCCCAGAACGGCCGGAACAGCCCTGCTGTTCCGGCCGTTCAATGTTCACCGGGAAAGACTTGACATTTCGTTGCAGTTTGATAAGATGCAGGTGGATCTTGTTACCTTGGTAGAAAAAGGGGGATACTGAATATGACACGGGAAGAGGCCTTTGAATTTCTGGACCGCACCGCCCGGGGCATTGCCGAGACCTTCGGCTCCTCCTGCGAGACCCTGGTCCACGATATGGGGCTGCCCAGCCACCCGATTTTGTCCATTTATAACGGCCACGTCTCCGGCCGGAGCGTGGGCTCCACCATGGACATTCTGGGAAACAGCCGGGAGCTGGACGACGACGCCCTGAAGACCGACTTTGTCAACCTCTACGCCACCACCCCCAGCGGCAAGCAGATCAAATCCTCCACCTTCCACCTGATCGGGGAGGACTACAACCTGGCCCTGGGCATCAACTTCGACTTCACCGCCCTGACCTTCGCCAACCGGATTTTATTGGATCTGATGAGCGCCGAGTCGGATTTGCAGTCCGCCATGTGGCGGGGCGGAGAGGACCGGCTGGCGGACCTGTTTGACCAGTGCCTGGCCTCGGTGGGCAAGCCGGTGAACGCCCTCACCAAGGCGGACCGGCTCAAGCTGGTGGCCCTGCTGGACCAGAAGGCGGCCTTCTCTTTTCGGAAGAGCGTGCCCTATGTGTCCCGGCGGCTGGGAGTATCCCGCTACACCATCTACAAATATCTGAATGAAACATCGCAGCATGGGGAGGAACAGCAAGATGACAGTGAATGAACGCATTGAAGAGTGGTTTTCCGGCCGGGAAGACGAGCTGGTGGCGGCCCTGGCGCCGCTGATCGCCATTGACTCCACCACCGGCCCCGCCCAGCCCGGCAAGCCTTTCGGCCCCGGCCCCGCCGCCGCCCTGGAGGCGGCCCTGAAGCTGGCCCAGAGCTGGGGCCTCAAGACCTCCGAGGATGAGGGCTATGTGGGCCTGGTGGATTTGAACGAGCATGAGGACCAGCTCCACATCCTGGCCCATCTGGACGTGGTGGGAGCCGGGGACAATTGGGACACCGATCCCTTCACCCTGGTCCGGGACGGAGACCTGATCTACGGCCGGGGCACCGACGACGACAAGGGCCCGGCGGTGGCCGCCCTGATGGCCCTGCGCTGCGTCAAGGAGCTGGGACTGCCCCTGACCAAGAATGCCAAGCTGGTGC
This sequence comes from uncultured Eubacteriales bacterium, assembly GCA_902475455.1. Classification (GTDB taxonomy): domain Bacteria; phylum Bacillota; class Clostridia; order Oscillospirales; family Oscillospiraceae; genus UMGS1766. The sequence goes on along the minus strand of CABRZO010000091.1, from coordinate 2,125 downwards.
TGGGCACCGACGAGGAGAGCGGCTCCGGGGACATCGCCCACTACTACGCCCATCACCCCTACGCCCCCAACTCCATCACCCCGGACTCCAACTTCCCGGTGACCAACATCGAAAAGACCCACTACTGCCCGGAGTTCTCCGCCCATTGGGAGAAGCCGGAGGGCAGCGGAAAACGGCTGGTCTCCCTGGAGGGGGGCATCCGGGTCAACGTGGCCCCCGCCAACGGCGCTGCCTTTGTCTCCGGCCTCACCGCCGCCGAGGTGGCCCCGGTGCTGGCACAGGTTCAGAAGGAAACCGGCGTGGCCCTGACCGCCCGGGATCAGGAGGGCGGCGTGACCCTCGAGGCCATCGGGGTCCAGGCCCACGCCTCCACCCCCGACGAGGGCAAAAACGCCATCACCGCCCTGCTGACGGCGGTGGCCCAGCTGCCCCTGGAGGAGGACGGGGCCTTTGCCACCGCAAAAGCCCTGCACCAGCTCTTCCCCTATGGGGATAACCGGGGAGAGGCCCTGGGCATCGCCATGGCCGACAAGGATTCCGGGGCCCTGACCCTGACCCTGTCCCTGCTGAAGATCACCGACATCGGTTTTAGCGGCCAGTTCGACGTCCGGGCCCCCATCTGCGCCACCCGGACCAACTGCGCCAAGGTGGTGGAGGACAAGTTCCACAGCCTGGGCTGGAGCTGCACCGGGGACTTTGGCCACGCCCATGTGGTGGAGGCCGACTCCGACTTTATCCGCACCCTGCTGGACTGCTACGAGCATTACAGCGGCAAGAAGGGCTATTGCGAGGCCATTGGCGGAGGCACCTACGTCCACGAGATCCCCGGCGGCGTGGCCTTCGGAGCGGGAGACGTGGCGTTTGACTCCCGGCTCCACGGGGCCAACGAGCGGGCCCGGCTCAGCCAGCTGCTGATGTGCGGCAAGATCTACGCCGCCGTCATCGCCCGGCTCTGCGCCTGAATTCCATTGCATTTCTGCTTCCCTGAGGAGGGATTTCGCTATGCCGCATACTGCTGAACTTATCGCCGTGGGCACCGAGCTGCTGCTGGGCAGCATCGCCAACACCGACGCCCAGGAGATCTCCAAGGAACTGGCCGCCCTGGGCATCAACGTCTACTACCACACGGTGGTGGGGGATAATCCCCAGCGGCTCCGCTCCGCCGTGGAGATCGCCCGGAGCCGGGCGGACCTGATTATCACCACCGGGGGCCTTGGGCCCACCTGTGACGACCTGACCAAGAATGTGCTGGCGGAGTGCTTCGGGCGTCAGCTGCTGTTCCATGAGCCCTCGGCCCGGCGGATTCAGGCCTATTTTGCCAAGGCCTACCCGGAGCGGGAGATGACCGAGAACAATTTACAGCAGGCTATGCTGCCTGAGGGCTGCCGGGTGCTGGACAACGACTGGGGCACCGCCCCGGGCTGCGCCTGGGAGCAGGAGGGCACCACCGTCATCATGCTGCCGGGTCCGCCCCGGGAGTGCCACGCCATGCTGAAATATCGGGTGGTGCCCTACCTCCGGGGGGACAGCCAGGGGGAGATTCTGTCCCGGACCCTGTGCCTCTTCGGTATCGGGGAGTCCGCCATGGAGGCCAAGCTCCGGGAGCAGATGCTCCACATGGAGAACCCCACTCTGGCTCCCTACGCCAAGGAGGGCTCCACCGAGCTGCGGATCACCGCCAAGGCTGACACTCAGGAGGAGTGCTGGGCGTTGATCGCCCCGGTGGAGCAAAAACTCCGGGAGATTTTTGGGGACCTCATTTACGGGGCCGACGTGAAGGACCTGGCCCAGGCTGCCGGCAATCTGCTGCTGGAGCACAAAGTCACTTTGGCCACCGCCGAGAGCTGCACCGGGGGCATGATCGCCGCCCGGCTCACCGACCTGCCGGGGATTTCTGCAGTGTTCCAGGGCGGTGTGGTGTGCTACACCAACGAGGTGAAACACAGCGCCCTGGGGGTGCCCCAGGAGATGCTGGAGGAATACGGGGCCGTGTCCCGGGAGGTTTGCGCCGCCCTGGCCCAGGGGGCAAGGGAGAAGCTGGGGGCGGATCTGGGCCTCAGCGTCACCGGCGTGGCGGGTCCGGACCCGGACGACCGGGGCAACCCGGTGGGGCTCATCTATGTGG
>CABRZO010000090.1 GCA_902475455.1 uncultured Eubacteriales bacterium | reverse complement strand
CCTGAGGGCCCTGGGCGCCGGTATCGCCCTTTTCGCCTTGTGGGCCCTGGGCACCAGTATCGCCCTTGATTTTAGTCCATGCGTACTTGGTAGGATCGGTGCTGTCGCTTTGGGTAAAATCGGTATACTGTCCGATGTACAGTTTGTTGGTGCTGTCAGATACTGAAAATCCAGTAGCTCCGTCAGCGCTGTTGGCATACGCAATATGCAGATAGCTGGTTTTTCCACTGGATCCGTCCTTGCCAGGGATGCCTTGATCTCCCTTTTCGCCCTGAGAGCCCTCCAGCTGCTGCCAGGTGTATTTGGTTGGATCTGTGCTATCCGCTTCCGTGTGGTCCACATAGGTACCGATATACTTGTCAGGCGTCTCCGACATCTGCCCTGCCGTAGGATTAGCCACCGGGCTGTATTTGATGTGGAAATAGGAGCTGACACCGGCCTCGCCCTTTTCTCCTTGGGGGCCCTGCTCGCCTTGAGGCCCTTGTTCCCCTTGGTCGCCTTTGGGGCCCTGGATCCCCTGCTCGCCTTTTTCACCCTGGAGTCCTTGTAGACCAGGAATTCCTTGCTCACCCTGAGGGCCACGTTCACCCTGAGGTCCCTGAGGGCCGGTGTCGCCCTTCTCGCCCTGGGGGCCCTGGGCGCCGGTGTCGCCCTTCTCACCCTGAGGCCCCTGGGCGCCGGTATCGCCCTTGGCGCCTGCAATGCAGGTTGGGTCAGAGTAGCTGATCAGTCCGGCGGCGGTGACCGTTTTGGTGCGGCTCCACATATACTTCCCTTGCTCCCAGGCAGGTGCCTGGGTGGACCAGGTACCGCCCACCGGATCGGCGGTAGAGGTTGAGAGATAGTACTCCACATCCACCTTTGCAATGGCACCTGTGGCCACCCCGGCAGTGGCGCCGATCTGATCCTGGATGCCGGCGATGGTGTGCTGGTTGCGGTCAGTGAGGGTCTGGACGCTGGTCCCCAGGGTGATCCGGGTGTTGCCCGGATCCAGGATGTCCGGTTCCAGAGTGGTGAGGGCATAACGCACATCCAGGCCGTGGGGGGCGCTGGTGACCTGGGTGTAGCGGCCTACCCGGAGGGCAGCAATGGCGCTGTCAGTGCAGTGGAGATCCACCGCCGTCACCGAGATGGTGCGCAGGGGCAGCACACCAGACTGGGCCAACAGCTCCATGGCCTTGGTGCGCAGGTTGGCGGCCTCGGTCACGTCGTCCCAGGTCTGGACGGAGACGATCCGGCCATACTTGTCCACCCCGGCCCTGGAGTAGATGATGCTCCCCTCCTTGACCAGGTCATCTGTGAGCTCCCCATCGGGCAGGTTTGCGATGGTCAGGCCCTCGGCCCCCACCGGCAGGATGGCGGTATAAACCTCGGTGGCGTCGATCTCGTCGGTGAGCTCCAGTAGGTTTTCCGCAAAGGTGATGCCCTGGACATTGCTCAGCGGGTAGTCCTCCAGATAGTCCAGATAGGTGCCGTCCTCCTCGTAGCGCACCAGCAGGTGCCCCCCCAGGGCGGAGCCGCTAAGCTTGTCGGTGATGGTGGCCCAGGTTGTGGCATAGTCGGTGGAAGATCGGGTGATGTAGTTGTTGGGGTCGCTGACGGTGACCTGGCCCAGCTTGATCTGCTGCTCCTCGGTCACCTGGGCATTGTGGGCCTCCAGCAGCTTGCCCAAAAAGAAGGCCACCACATTGTCCGCCCCCTCATACTCCGGGTCATCCTCATAGTCTGCCGGGAAGTCAAAGGGCGGCACAATGCTGTCGTTGAGGCAAGCCAGCTGTCCCTCGGCCTCCACCGTGCGGGACAGGTCAAAGTTCTGCACATCCGAGAGGATGCGCCCCCGGAAGATGGGCAGCCCGTCGGCCAGCAGCTCCAGACGGCCCTTGAGCCGGGTGAGCTGCCCCACAAAGGGGTGGTCGTGGTCGATGGTAAAGGATAGGCTGCCCGCCTCATCCACCGCCAGATGGACGGACACGTCCCGGATGGTGAGCTCCTCCAGCCTGGGGTCGTAGAGCTGGAAGCCGTTGAAGTTGAGCTGGTACATTACAGACTTCCCTCCTGATAGCTGACGGTGATGGTGCCGGTGCCGGCGGTGGTCCGGGCATTAAGGGTATGGACGCCCTGGGTGAGCCGGATGCCGGGAATTCGGCGGGAGCCGGCGCTGATAGTGTAGCTGCTGGTGCCCCAGGTCAGCACCGTCTCGGCGCTCACCGTGATGGTGGGGACCACCGGCCGCCGGTCACAGCTCAAGGTCAGCTCGGTATCAGAGGTGGTCAGTGAGGCGGTCACCTCGGTGACATTGGTTTTCAGCTTGTAGGGATACACAGTCCCGATAATATTGAATACCCAGGTGCCGTCGTAGGAGGGCGAGTCCAGTTCCACACGCCCGATATAGTACCAGTCCGGGTCCTCATCCAAAATAATGTTAAGCTGTTGCCCCTGTATGGCGTTTAGAATCTTAGAGTACAGCACCGGCCATTCCTCTGGCGTGGCCAGGCTCATGAGTGGTGCGGAGAATTCCCGAGTCTCATAATTCACTGTACCGGTAAGAGCAGTGGAAAGATCCAAATAGCCGTCTCGACCTGGTACGTCCACATATTCGGTACGGGGAACAGGCAAAGAGATGGAGGCGGGGCCGGTAAGATAGAGCCCCCAATCTCGCCAAGTGTGATAATTTCCAAAGGAAATGCCTAAAAGATCAGACATAAAGTTAACCCCTCGCTTTCATTTTTGCCCGGCGGCCGAGAGCTGCATCTATAGCCGGTGCCATTCCACCGACGGTAGCTCCGGTGTCCAGGACCACGCGCATGTTGGCCATTTCAGGCAGATATTCGTCCAGAATGTCCACCGCTTTTTGCAGCAGATGGGAGGAATCGTGGCTGTTGGAGGGGCTGCCCCAGACCTGCACGGTGCGGGATGTGGGCATAGCCCCCAAAGAGGTGCTGGAGAGCGCCAGCATTTTTGAATTGGCAAACTCGGCCTGCTCCGGGGAGAGTGTCAGCTTGTCCGCAACTCCCAGGGCAATATTGGAGGCAGTGCGGAAGGTCTTGCCTTCCATGGAAATCATGCCGTTGATGGCACCCTGCATCACATTCTGGAAAATGTCAATCATCACCCGAGAAGGGGAGTTGATCTTTAGAGCCTTTCGAATCGTAGAAGTGATGCTATTGGCAATTTCAGCGGCTTTTTGGAAAAGGGTTTTCTTGTTATTTTCCATTCCATTCAAAATGCCAGACATCATTTTTCCAGATGCATCTGTACCACCGATTATCATACTTTCCAATTCTGCTGTAACATCGCTGGCAGCATCACTGGCTACGGGAGGTAAGGTCGGAGTTTGGGTTATAATGGATGATTTCATTCCTGAAAACATATTCTCTACATTGTTCTTACCACCAGGTACCATTCCACCCAATGCGTCGGACACCTGCCCCGCAAGAATTGCTGCTTGAGCAACGAGTGCTGGACCGTTTTCAAAGAGTACAAACGACATGAGTGCTAGCATATTGCTCATATGCAGGAAGCCATTTAGTGCTAACGAGGAAAAAGCGTCGGATAGTGTGTTTGCAAGCGTTGTAGCATTTTCGGAAACCGTGGCTCCTTCAATAACAAATGCCAGAGACATCAGGATAAGCATATTTTGAATTGTGCTCTGGCCAACGGTTAACAAAGGAGATAATGCGTCAGCTATGCTTGTAGAAAGATTGTTGACTTGTTCTGTAATTGCTGGGATACTATCAGAGAGGGAATTGGCAATTTCTTCTGCTATAGCACCAAACTTACCACCGGCTAGGTTGTTTACCACACCTTCCGCAATAGCCTGTGAGGCATCGTTTGCAGCTGTGCTGGAAGCAATACCTTCTCCATACACATCTGTCATTTCAGCACCAGCGGCCATGACCTCCGGATATTTTGTTTCCATTCCGTTGATGGCAGATTCACCGGCACTGGCAAATGCAGCATTCAGTTCTGCCGCTTTGGTCCCGGATGTATCCTCAATGATTTCGTCCAGGATTGCTGAAGTGCCTGGCCCAAGCTGTTCCAGGTAAGACATAACCTCAGGTTCCAGCGACTGACTGACTGCCACCATTTTTGCCCGCCACGCATCGTACTTTGCGGCGTTCTCATTCATGACGTTGACCATATCATCCAAGGAGTAACCCATTTCGGTGGGAAGCTCCTGCATCCCATTGATGATGGTATCAGTGTTTTCCTGGATGCCTGCGGCCCATTCTTCCTGCATTTCTTTCCAGCGATCCAAGGTGGCCTGCTCGGCAGCAGTCAACTCCTCACCGAGGGCCTTTCGTTTCTCTATGCTCTCTACGTTGGCGGCATCGATTTCCACCAGTCCGTCCCGGATGTTCTGGATGTAAGCCTGTTCTTCCAGCAGGTCTTCGGCGCGGGCGTCCCTGATCTGCTGGTATTTTTCCATTTCGGAAGCGGTCAGTGTTCCGCCGGCCTCGAGCAGCGCATTGATGTTGGCAATTTCTTCGTCCGACATTTGACTGCTGATATCACGATAGGTATTGACAGCATCAATGCGTGCGCTGTAAGATTCAAGTGCAGCCTGGGTCTGCTGCTGTGCCAGTTCTGCCTGGGCTTGCTGTTCCTGGGTCAGGCGTTCGGCGGTGTCCGACAGTTCGCCCATTCCCTTCTCCAGGGTTTTATTGGCATCTTTCAGGCCGTTGTTCTCCTGGGTGAGGCTCTCAGCTTGATTACCCAGATCGATATACCGCTGTTGTAAAGTAGCTATTTCCTCAGCGGTGCGCTGGCTCCCATCGGTAAGCTGACTGTAGACCTGGGCGGCCTCTGCTTCCAATTTGTTACGTTGCTCGGCATTCTTGGAGATTTTTTCCTCATTGTCGCTCACCATCTGCTGGGCGGTGGCCAGGTTGAGCTGGGCCTCTGTGGCCTGCTGGGTGAGTTCTGTGCTGCGAGACATGGCAGCCTGAGCCTGTTCGTAGCCCAGCTGGGCATTGATGACCTCAGTCCACTGTTCCGCATTGCCGGTCAGGGCGCCGGTGTTTTCGTCGATCATGTTGTTCAGACCGGTGTATCTTCCGGTCAGATCGCTGATGATCTGGGCCATCTCCTGGTTTTCAGCATCGGTGCGTTGGACACTGCCCTGAAGGGCTTCCAGCCGGGCCGTCATGGCGCTGGCGGATTCTCCGGCGGCCTGGAGGGAGGCGGTGGTCTGCGTATAGGCCGCTGAGCTGTCAATGGCGGACTGGGACAGCTCCTCCTGGGCAGAGACCAGGTTTTCCGCCGAGGTTTTGGCTGCCTCACCCGCCTCGTTGGTCCGGTTGAGCCACTTGACGAACATAGAGATTGCGGCGACTACGGCTGTGATGGCTACGATGACCGCTGTAATTTGGATGGCAGAAGCATTCATAATCGAAGAAAATACTTTACTTGATTGCCGTGCGGAATCAGTGGAAGTGGTAACTTGCCCCATATTTTGAGAAAGAGTCAAGGCTGCGTTTGCCCCGGTTTGAGCTACGGAGCTCAATTCTTTTCCGGCTGCTACGGTTTCTCTAATTCCATCTTTACCAGATTTAATGATTTCGAAAACAGCGCCTACGTTTGATTTTAAACTGGAAAATTCTTTGAGTTGACTATTTATGCCTGCAATGAGATCAATCTGCTCCTGTAAAATGCTGAGATCTGTTGCATTGCTAAGTTGAATAGTTCCGTTATACAACTAAAATCCCCCTTTTTAATTAGATTGATAAAGTAGTGTTAAGAAAAGTTGAATAGGGAGGTCTTTTTATGAATGTTGGATATCAATTTAGAGGAGGCACGAAACTTGCTATAACCAATGATGACGTTGTGTTTATTTGTTTTGCATTAAAAGAAGCGTGCAAGATATATGATATTGTCGCAGTTAGGTATAAGGCACCGTCTATTTGGTGGAATGGTTGCATTGAAGTTATTACGAAACGAACCATGGAAACAAAAAGACGCTGCAATGATAAAAAACCGATACCGTACTCTTTTTCGTTTCTTCCTAAGCAAGCAGAAGCAGCGGCATGCTTTTTTCAGCAATTTTTGGGTGAGATTCGCTATTATAAGGGCGTTGATGGAACACTTGTTGACGGCTGGTGGACCTGGCCGGAGGAGGATGCCCACGCCCCTGAACCGGCAGTACAGCCCGCCGCCCAGCCGGAGGCGGAAGTACTCGCCCAGGCGGCCCCGCCTGTGGAACCCCAGCCAGCACCGCCTGCGGACGCTGACAAATCTGATCTGGAGCAGGCGATTCAGGACAAAGTGGCCGAGGAGAAAAAACAGAAGGGCCCCGCCTGCCCCGACTGCGGCTGCACGTCTATCTTTGCCGACAAGGACGAGACTGGTGCCGTTGTGATTACCTGTCTCAACTGTGGCCGGAAATGGCATCCGGGGGAGCATCGCTCCTGGTGACCTGCCGCGCCTGTTTCCACCGCCTGGCCTGCTCATATCGCTGAGCCAACTCTTCTCTGGCCTTTTCAGCCAGTTCCTCTGGGGACAGCTCCTCCTGGGGCTCTGATTTCAGGGCAAACAGCTGGCGCATTTTGCGCACATGCTTGCGCTCCTCCTTTGGCAGCTGGCTGAGATTTACCGTGCGCCAGTACATCACCCGCTTGATCAGCGTATCCTCCGGCAGCCCTTCAAACAGGGCCAGGAACTCCCACCAGTGCAGAAATTCCACTGTGGTGAGGCTGATGCCGTAGGTGGCATAAAATGCGGCGTAAATCAGATTTGCGTCCTGCTCATAATCAAAGGCCCGGGGCGGTGGGGTTCCGCTGTCCGGGCCTTTGTGGTTTTCATTGCCCGTGCCGGAGTCCCCCCGGGAGAAGAACCAGGCCAGCCCCTCCAAGGCCAGCTCCATATCATCCGGGATCTGGGGGTAAAGCTGGCTCAGGGCTGCCATGGTTTTTTCAGTATCCGATACTCCTTCTTCCCGCAAAATCAAATCCACCTGGATCATGTTGCGGAAATCGGGGGAAATCGGGATTCCTTTATATTCTTCCGGTAGCCCATTGATCAGCAGCAGATTCATTTCTGGCGACGGGTGGCCCGATTGGGCTTGTACTTCTGCAGCCGCACGCCGAACTCCTTGCCCTGGGCAGCCAGCGCCTGAGAGATGGCCTCGTTCACTTCCGTCACTCGGTTCAGACTGGGATTGCTGCCCAAAAGCTTCTGGGCCACTCCCTCGCCAAAGACCTCATCGATGAAATTGCCGAACAGACGGAGCTGACTGTTGAGCATGTTCACATAGTTGTCCAGAAAACCGGGATCGTCCGAGGCAAGCTCGGGAAAATTCAGGTCGGCGGCAGCGGCCTCCATATGTTCGCCTGCCTGCTTGTAGCGTAGCACGTCGGTAGGGGAGGTAATGTCAAAGTCCAGTTCAAGATCGTTGATTTTCAACATATTGGGCATCCTTTCTTGAGAGGCCCCCGGTACTCCGGGGGCCTCTTTGATTCAATTGTTCTGCCGCACCTGCGCCTGCGAAGGCGACGATGGAATGCGGTTTGATCTGGCGTACGCCGTCACAGACGGCCTTTAACTGCCGACACCGTTCTTCAAATTTTTAGAATGGTGCCGGCGGGGCCGGTGATCAGGCGCCGGCGGTATAGATGTACTCTTCGGGCACACCCACGCTGGTCAGAGTGGCGGAGAAGGTGGCGTTCTCGCCGGCCACACCGGTCAGGTCGCTTTCAATGGTGATGGACACCTTGCCCTGCTCACCCTTGCCGGTCAGACGGTCAAAGTAGACGTAGGGACGAATGACTTCCTGGCCGGTACCGTATTTCAGAGAGTGGGCCAGCAGAGCGTCCTGGAATTCATCCTTGTGGTAGCGGTCGCCGGTCATGGTAAAGGTGCGGGAGGTGCCGGTTTTGGTAGTCACCTTGCCGGTACGAAGATAGATACTCTCCTTGGTTTCTGCGGCCAGAGTGCCGGTCTGCTCAGTGATGCCGGCCTGCGCCACGACATAGGTCTTGGGATCGACAGCCTCGCCGGTAAAGTCAATGGCCAGCACCATATCGTTTGCAGTGGAGAAACCCTCGTACTCAGCGTCGGGAGTTACGTCTTTCATCAGTTCAGTAATCGTCATGGATCAATCAACAACCTTTCTGTAGTATTCCAGTTCAAACTGGATTTGGTATTTGCCGGAATTGTTATCCGGCTGGTAGAGGTATGCGGCACTGACAGCTCGAATGCTCCTGGGGGTCAGATTTTCTGGTAGCTGAGGCAGGTGCTGTTTTGCACTCTCCTGGCTCATCCATTGGGCGAGCTGGTCAAAAAGTCCGGTATCCGACAATTTTTGGGCTACATCAGGTTCCCAGTTGTTGGCGCTGGTGAGCAGATACTGGCTGCGAACACGGATGGTGCCTCGATGATAAACCACCAGTTGTTCGTCGGCTTGGTCTGCAGAGATGACATAAGACAGGTCTGCTTGGACAGTGCTTCCGGTTGTGTCAACTCCGTGAAATTGCCGGTCCGATAGAAGCGGGCAGCTGTTTAGATAGGAGTACAGCGAATCAATGATAGATACGTTACTCATGCTTTGTCCGCCAGCTTCACGGGGGAGACGGCAAGGGGATTCAGCAGCAATCTTTTTTGCCGGTAAGTGACGCTCTCTTTGCCGTCAAAACTGTTGTTTGGAAATTTCATATAACTCCTTTCTCCATCCGGTATTGGTATGGGCTTGTACAGGATATTTGCAGATTTTGTCGATTGGAGGATCTACTCTTACGTAAAGTACAGATCCTGATATAGCGTGTGTGCCGCTTTGCATTCTGCTTGTTCCAGCACAAGGGATGGACATGAAATATTCCGAGGTGCAAGGATGGTTTCTCCGTTGCGCATGCGGAGACAAAGGGCGGCGTTTGCCCCAACCTGGCCAGGGAAGAGAAACTGTTTCCGTTTTTTGCAGCTAATGTATGGCAGCCGGTCTGGTTTCTCTCTGGCTACACAGTAGCACAAGTCAAATCTAACATTCTATCACATGTTTAATTGGCTTAAGGCTTTGCTGTGTAAACGGCTGATTTGCATATAGCTGTAATTCATATATTCAGAGATCCTTTCCCAAGTCATTCCGTCAATATATCGCAGTCGTAATAACTCTTGTAACTTGGTGTCCTGTATTTCGTCGATTGCTGCGCCGACTGATTGGCGCAATGCCGCCAGTTTGCTTCGTTGTAGAATAAGCTGTCTTGTCAAGTCATTGATTTGACACAGGGCACCAGCTAATTCCTGGCTGCTGTCCTCTGTGGAAGGAAGGTTTCGATAGTATTCGTCAGTTTCTAGGGTTCGCAGTTTCCATCTGGTTATCTCGCTACTTAGGCGTTGTTCCTCCTGCTCTGCGGTGTGATACTGTTGAAGAAATTGCTTTTTCTCTTGAATGTTCAAAAAAATACCTCCGTTTTTTGAAAATTCCACCATGTATTGCATGTATGCCCAATTTCATCTTGTAGTTATCTGTGGTCATAAATGGTTTCAATGAATTTGTTTTTAACCAATGCTGTATCGTAGTGGTGCCAATAGAACAAAGAGGGGTTGATTTTAGTTAGCTTTTGCGGTAAAATCAGTATAAAAGAATCGGGATAGATAAAATAAGTTAGCTCTTGCGCGCAGTATAGTTCATACAATACCTTTGCGTCAATGCAAAAAACGAATTTTATTTATTTTGGTTGAGATTTCCTAGCGGGAGGAGTGTTGCCTGTGTTTTACGATGTATTCAAAACACTATGTGAT
>CABRZO010000089.1 GCA_902475455.1 uncultured Eubacteriales bacterium | reverse complement strand
TTACCACCTCCACCTTGCAGCAGGAGGCTTCCCGGAAGCTGAATATGGCCCCCCGGCGCACCATGTCCATCGCCCAGCAGCTCTACGAAGGCATCGACATCGACGGCGAGGGCACCGTGGGTCTCATCACCTATATGCGTACCGACTCGCTGCGGCTGTCCGAGGATGCTCTGGATGCTGCCAAGCAGTTCATTGTGGGCCGTTACGGCGCCGACTACTACCCCCCGGAGACCCGGCGGTTCAAGGCCAAGGCCAACGCCCAGGACGCCCACGAAGCCATCCGGCCCTCCAACGTCAATCTGACCCCGGAATCCATCCGGAAGAGCCTGACCCAGGAGCAGTATCGGCTCTACAAGCTGATCTGGAGCCGTTTTCTGGCCTGCCAGATGGCCAACGCCGTCTATGACAGCCTGTCCATCGACATCAACGCCGGCCCCCATCTGTTCCGGGCCACCCACACCGCCCAGAAATTTTCCGGCTTTACCGCCGTCTATGAGGCCTCCAAAGACGAGGAGGAGGGCGTGCGCAACTCCCCCCTGCCCGATCTGACCGAGGGAGAGCCCCTGAGCCTGAAGGAGGCCGAGGGAGCCCAGCACTTCACCCAGCCCCCGGCCCGGTACAGCGAAGCCACCCTGATCCGGGTGTTGGAGGAGAAGGGCATCGGCCGCCCCTCCACCTACGCCCCCACCATCTCCACCATCATGGACCGGGAGTATGTGGTCAAGGAGGGCAAAGCCCTGCGGCCCACCCCCCTGGGAGAGGTGGTCACCCAGCTGATGATCGACAAGTTCACCGATGTGGTGGACCCGGCCTTTACCGCCCAGATGGAGAGCCAGCTGGACCAGGTGGAAGCCGGTAAGGAGAACTGGAAGGACGTGCTGTCCAAGTTCTACACCAGCTTCTCCGGAGAGCTGGCCCAGGCGGAAAAGGACCTGGACGGCGAGCGCATTAAAATTCCCCCGGAGCTCAGCGACGAGGTCTGTGATGTGTGCGGCCGTCAGATGGTGGTCAAATCCGGCCGGTTCGGCCGGTTCCTGGCCTGCCCGGGCTATCCCGAGTGCACCTTCACCAAGCCCCTGGTCATCGAAATGCCCGGCAAGTGCCCCAAGTGCGGCAGCCGGATTCTGAAAAAGACCAGCCGCAACGGCTACACCTACTACGGTTGCGAGCGCAACAAGGTGGTGTCCGGGGAGCCCTGCGATTTCATGACCTGGGACGTGCCGGTGAAGGAGACCTGCCCCGAATGCGGCATGACCATGTTCAAGAAGTCCGGCCGGGGCTTCAAAAAGCCCTTCTGCATCAATGAGAAGTGCAGCCGTTTCCTGCCGGAGGATCAGCGGGGCTATCCCAAGAAGAAGACCGCCGAAGGTGAGGCCGCCGGCGCTGAGGGCGAGCAGCCCCAGGAGAAGGCCGAAGGCAAAAAGACCGCAGCCAAGTCCGCCGGAGGCAAGTCCACCACCACCAAAAAGGCTGCCACCAAGAAAACCACCGCAAAAAAGACTGCGGCCAAGAAGACCACTGCCAAAAAGTCCGCAGCAAAGACCACAACCGCCAAGAAAACCGCCTCCAAAAAGGCGGCTGATGCCGAAAGCACCGAGGAGGCCTGAGCATGGAGAAGGTAAAAGTCATCGGCGCCGGGCTGGCGGGCTGCGAGGCGGCCTGGCAGCTGGCCACCCGGGGCATTCCCGTGGAGCTTTATGAGATGAAGCCCCAAAAGACCACCCCCGCCCACCACAGCGCCGACTTTGCCGAGCTGGTGTGCTCCAACTCCCTGCGCAGCGACCAGCTGGAAAACGCCGTGGGGCTGTTGAAGGAGGAGCTGCGGCGGATGAACTCCCTGATCATGGCCTGCGCCGACGCCCACCGGGTTCCCGCCGGGGGTGCTCTGGCGGTGGACCGCTACGGCTTCTCCTCCGCCGTCACCCAGCACATCCGCAGCCATCCCAACATCACCGTCATTGAGGGGGAGGTCACCCAGATCCCGGAGGAAGGCCAGGTGATCATCGCCTCGGGCCCGCTGACCAGCGACGCTCTGAGCCAGGACATCGCCCGGCTGTTCCCGGGCTCTGAATATCTGCACTTTTTCGACGCCGCCGCCCCCATCGTCACCTTTGAGAGCATTGACATGTCCAAGGCCTGGTTTGCCTCCCGGTATGACCGGGGCACCCCGGACTACATCAACTGCCCCATGACCCAGGAGGAGTACGACCGGTTCTGGACCGAGCTCACCCAGGCCAAGGAGGCCCAGCTCCATGAGTTCGACGACGGCAGCGTTTTTGAGGGCTGCATGCCGGTGGAAGTCATGGCCCGTCGGGGCCGGGACACCCTGTGCTATGGTCCCCTGAAACCGGTGGGTCTGCCGGACCCCCGCACCGGCAAGGAGCCCTTTGCCGTGGTCCAGCTCCGGAAGGACAACGCCGAGGGCAGCATTTTCAACATTGTGGGCTTCCAGACCCATCTGACCTTCCCGGAGCAGAAGCGGGTATTCTCCATGATCCCGGGGCTGGAACAGGCGGAGTTTGTCCGCTATGGGGTCATGCACCGGAACACCTACCTCCACTCCCCGGGCCTGCTGAACCACTACTACCAGGTCATCGACAACCCCCGGCTCAGCTTTGCCGGCCAGATGACCGGCGTGGAGGGCTATGTGGAGTCCACCGCCTCGGGACTGGTGGCGGCGGTGGAGCTGGCCCACCGGATCCAGGGACTGCCTCCGGTGGACTTCCCTCGGGAGACCGCCCTGGGGGCCCTGGCCCACTATATCAGCGATACCACCGTGGTGAATTTCCAGCCCATGAACGTCAACTTCGGCATCATTCCCCCCCTGGGCTACAAGGTCAAGGGCAAGCGGAATAAGAACGCCGAGCTCTCCCGCCGGGCTTTAACCGCTCTGGAGGAGACCATGGGCCGGTTTTCATCCTGAATTCTGGCAAAGAGAAGATGTGAAAAGAGTATATGAAGATTATCATTGACGCCATGGGGGGCGATTTCGCCCCTGAGGCCCCGGTGCGGGGCGGACTCCAGGCGGCGAAGGAATTCGGGGTTCAGATCCTCTTCACCGGTGACGAGACCGCCATCCGGCGCATTCTGAAGCAGGACGGTTATGAGGAGCTGCCGGAGGGAATTGAGATTGTCCACTGTGCTCAAACGGTGGACAACTGCGACGATCCCTCCACCGTGTGGCGCAAAAAGCCCGACTCCTCCATGACGGTGGGCCTGAAACTGCTGAAGGCCAGCCGGGGCAACGCCTTTGTCTCCGCCGGCAGCACCGGCGCCCTGCTCAGCGGGGCCACTCTGCTGGTGCGTCGTATTCGGGGCGTCAAGCGGGCTGCTGTGGCCCCCGCCCTGCCCACCGGCCGGGGCCATGCGGTACTCATCGATGCCGGCGCCAACAGCGAGTGTACCGTGGAACAGCTGGTGCAGTTCGCCGTCATGGGCTCCCACTACGCGGAGCTGGTGCTGGGCCGGAAAAATCCCCGGGTGGGTCTGCTGAACATCGGCGCCGAACCCAGCAAGGGCACCGAGCTGTATCAGCACACCTATCAGCAGCTCTCCCAGCTGGCCCAGGACCGAAAAATCAATTTCGTTGGCAATGTGGAGGGCCGCAATGCCGTAGAGGGCGCCGCCGACGTGATTGTGGCCGACGGCTTTACCGGCAACATCTTCCTGAAAACCATGGAGGGCACCGCCGGGTACATTTCCCAGGAAATCAAGAAGATCTTTTTGAAGAGCGCCCGGACCAAGGCCGCCGCCCTGATGATCAAGGGAGAAATCGCCGGATTCCGACAGAAATTTGACTACCGGGAGATCGGGGGCACCGCCCTGCTGGGCATCGCCAAGCCCGTCATCAAGGCCCATGGCTCCTCCGACGCCTACGCCTTCCGCTCCGCGGTGAAACAGGCCATCAGCTATGCCGAGGGCCGGGTAACCCAGCGGATCGAACAGCAGCTGGCCCAGGAGGCCGCCCTGCAAACCACACAAAAAGAGGTTGAGGAATAAGATGCAGACACTGGAAGAAAAACTGGGCTATCATTTTCAGAATATCGCCCTTTTGGAAAATGCCCTGACCCATAGCTCCTACGCCAACGAGCACAAGGCCGCCGGGCTGGAGAGCAATGAGCGGCTGGAGTTTCTGGGAGATTCCGTGCTGGGCATGGTGGTGGCAGACTATCTCTACCGCCACTGCCCCACCCTGCCGGAGGGTGACCTGACCCGGCTCCGGGCCGGACTGGTCTGCGAGGGCAACCTGGTGCTGGTGGCCAAGGAGCTGGAGCTGGGCAGCTATCTGAAGCTGGGCAAGGGCGAGGAGCTGGGAGGCGGCCGCACCCGGGCCTCCATCCAGGCCGACGCGGTGGAGTCGGTGCTGGCCGCGGTCTATCTGGACGGGGGCATCAGCGCCGCCCGGCGGCTGATTCAGCACTTTATCCTCAACCACATCTCCCGGGTCCACGACGCCGCCAAGGACCACAAGACCGCCCTGCAGGAGATCGTCCAGCGCAAGAGCGGCCAGCAGCTCACCTATGCCCTGGTGGGCGAGAGCGGCCCGGACCACGCCAAGACCTTCCGCATGGAGGTGTGCCTCAACGGCAAGCCCATCGGCACCGGCGAGGGCCACAGCAAGAAGGAGGCGGAGCAGGCCGCTGCCGCCGCCGCCATCCGGGCTTTGGAACAGAAGTAACAAATAAAATCGCAGCGCCCCGGCCAAATAAAAGATTTTGGCCGGGGCGCTGTTTTTTCCGCATTGGACCAATTATACTTAAAACAGTCCCTTGTTGTATTTGAACTGGGCATAGCAGATCAGGGCCAACCCTACTAAAACACCGGCAACCTCGATGTATGCCACCCACTCGGCTTGGAAAATCGACTGGAGCACCGCAAAGCAGGCAGTTCCCGCTCCTATCACCACGGTCCCCAATCCCACCAGCCGGCAATAGGGCTTCTGGTTCTCCCGGGTCACCTTTCTGCGGTTGTACCAGTGGATGGAGGCAATGTTGCCCTTCATATTGAAGATTCCCAGGACCAGGATCAAAATCCCCAGTAAAAAGGGAAAACTATATTCCCGAAATGGCTTGTAGCAATATGCCGCCGCTCCTACCAGGGCAAGCCCCAGCAGCAGGGCCAGCACAGCGATGACCTTTTTCTGCCGCAGGATGATGTGGTTTTTCCGCACCAGATGGGCAGCCTCGCCCTGGTTGGGCAGCAGTTCCTCCACCGTCACCCCGAAATACTCCGCCAGCAGCCGCAGGGACTCCTCCCCGGGCAGCCCCAGCCCATTCTCCCATTTGGCCACCGCAGAGCGGCTGATATGAATTTGTTCCGCCAGCTCCCGCTGGGAGATGCCCCGCTGGGCCCGCAGCTCTTTCAGCCGAAGATAAAATTCCATTTTGTCCGCCTCCTGGAGTGATACTCTTTCTGCATTATAACATAATCCCCCCAAATTTGTTGTTACTTCCACCGGTAACGCCGTTACTTCCCCCTGAAGGGAGTCATGACCGGTTGGTTACGCCAATCCCCTTCCCTTTTCCCGCAAAATGTGGTATAGTAGTTAAAATTATGTTAAGTATTGCCCATTGGGCATATCATCATCTTTCAGCTCCCAGGGACCTGAAAGAGGGGGTTTATCCATGAAGTCCAGATTGTTCAGCCTGTTTCTGGCTGCCATATTGCTTATAACCGCCCTGACCGGCTGTGCCGGAAGGTTCACCCGGGGCGAGTCCTCCAAAAAGATCGGCATCTCCATGCCCAACGACTCCACCGCCAAGTGGGCCAGTGACAGCGAAATTATGCACGACATCCTGACCCAGGCCGGTTATGAGGTGAATATTCAATTTGCCGGCGACAGCGCCTCTGCCCAGATTCAGCAGATTCAGGATATGATTGGCGCCGGCTGCACCACCATTATCATGGCCGCCGTGGACGAGAGCAGTCTGGCCGGCACCCAGGATTTAGAGGATACCGACCACCAGCTCATCAGCGGCGGCACCTCCGATTCCCAGCAGGAGGATCAAGACGATCTGTCCCGAATGGCGCTGGCGGATGGGATCAATCTGATCGCCTATGACACCTTTATCTCCGACTCGGCCATTGTGGACTACTATGTGGGCTTTGACGGTTATGAGGCGGGCTATCTTCAGGCCCGCTACATTGAGAGCAGGCTCTCCCTGCAAGACGCCACGGAAACCCACACCATTGAATTTTTCTTTGACGATGCTGCTGACCCATTGACCGTTTTTCAATTCCGGGGCGCCATGGAGGTGCTGCAGCCCTATTTGGACGCCGGTACCCTGACGGTGCGCTCCGGCCAGATTACGCTGGAGGACTGTACCACCGAAACCTCGGAGGATGCCACCGCCCGGATGGAGGAGCTGCTCTCCACCACCTACGCTGACGGCGATCTGGATGCGGTTCTCTGTGCCACCGACGATTTGGCACTAACAATCAGCGACGTGCTCTTTTCCAGCTTTACCGGCGGCGTATATCCCATTGTGACCGGCCAGGGCTGCGAGGAGGCCAGCGTCAATGCCTTGGTCTCCGGCCGCCAGTCCATGACGCTGCTCCAGGACTGCACCGGCATGGCCCAGGAGGCCGCCCGCGTCGCCATGGCTCTTGCCTCCGGCGCAGAGGTGGACACCGCTGACAGCCTGGACAACGGTCGGATCAACGTGCCCGCCAGCCTGTTCTATCCCGAGGAGGTCTCCCGGGACAACATCCAGGAGATGCTGGTGGACCGGGGCTATTTCAGCGCCGGAGAGGACGGCACTTTTCTGGCCGTCACCAGCTATACCTCCGGGTATTCCGGACTGCTGGAGCTTATAAAAAACACTTCCTCTTCTGAGCCAGAGGACACCTCACAGACCTGACGAGAAACAGATAGGGCCCATGCCGCACGGCATGGGCCCTATTGTTACTGGAAGTACCGCTTCAGGTCTGTGGGAGCGAAAATGCCCCGGTCGGTGACCACACCGTCGCAAAGCTTGGGGGGCGTCACATCAAAGGCGGGATAGAATCCTTTCACCCCCGGCAGGGTGGTTTTCGTTCCCATAGCCTCCAGCACCAGCGCCGGATCCCGCTTCTCAATGGAGACCGAGGCCAGATCAGGATGGCTAGGGTTGGGGGCTCCTGTCACATAATAGGGAATCCCCCAATAGCTGGCACACAGGGCAATCTGGAAGGTGCCCACCTTGTTGATGATATGGCCGTCCATGGTGATCACGTCGGCAGCGGAGGTGAACAGATCCACATGCTTCTCCCGCATGGTATAACCGGGCATGTTGTCACTGATGACGGTGACGTCAAAGTCCATATCCCGGGCCACACTGGCGGTGAGCCGGGCCCCCTGGAAGTAGGGCCGGGTCTCGGGGCAGATGAGCCTGATCTCGTTGCCCCGGCGGCGGCACTCCCGCAGATAGGCCCCGATGATGGACTCAGCAAAGCACTGGGTCATGACCGTGGCATGGGTGGGGGTGAGATCCGCCAGGTACCCCGCCAGCAGATCATGCTGGGCATAGCCCTCCTCCAGCTGGTCCAGGGCATCCTGCCGGAGCTTCTCCGCCAGTTCCACCCCGTGAACCCCCTGCTCCAGAGCCTTCCGGGCCGCCTCCAGGGCCCGCCCGGTGACCCGGACCATCTTGGCGGAGGTGGTGGGGCGGGCGTGGGACAGCGTATAGGCCGCCTTCTCCAGATAGGCCAGAGCCTCTTCCCCACTCAGGTCCCGGGTCTCGTAGGCCGCCAGGGCCATGCCCATGGCCGCCGCCGTATAGGGACCGCCGCTCTGGGTCACCATGTCTGCGATGGCCTGGGCCACCTCCTGATGGCTGCGGCAGGTCACATATTCGATCCGCACCGGATAGATCCGCCGGTCCAGGATGCGCACCGCGCCCTCCTCATACCAGGCCACATTCTCATACCGGAGCAGGAATGCCAGCCCCTCGTCCCGTCTGCCCATGCTGTTCTGCCTCCTTTTATCTTCTGTGGTTGATGAATTTGTCGTCAGATTGTCACACCGTAGTGGTCCCGCACCGCCTGGCAGAGTTCCGGGCCCAGGGGAACGATGGTGCCGCTACCCATGGCGATGGCGCAGATCTTGGCGGCGTTTTCCACATAGCCCGCCCGGACAAAGGCCCGCTCCAGGGTGTCACCGATGGCAAGCACCCCGTGGTTGGCCAGCAGGCAGCCGCCCCGGCCCTGTAAAACCTTGACGGCCTGGGCCCCCACCTCCTCAGTGCCGGGCATACCGAACTCCGCCAGAGGCACGTCGCCCCCCAAGGTGGGGATCATCTCAATGAGAACGGCGGGGATAGCCTCATGGCGCACCGCAAAGGCGCTGGCGTAGGGAGAATGGGTGTGGATCACCGCATTGACCTCCGGCTTCTGGCGGTAGACCATGGTATGCATGATCCACTCCGAGGAGGGGGCATAGTCTCCCTCCAGCACCCGACCCTCCAGATCGATGACCACCATATCCTCCGGCTGGTACCGGTCGTAGGACAGCCCGGAGGGGGTGATGACCACGATCCCCTGCTCCCGGTCAAAGGCGCTCAGATTGCCACAGGTGCCCTCAAACAGCCCCTCCCGATAGGCCCGCTCAGCCCAATGGCAGACCTGCTCTTTTAATTCCAACGTATGCACGGAACAACTTCCTTTCCCTTTGTTTTTCTCTATTGTAGCAGTCCCCCTCCGGGCTTTCAATGCGCTCCCGTCAATTTAGCCCCAGAAGATGAACAAATGTGCAGAACAGCATGCAGACTGCAACTCCCAGCCCGGTGGGCAGCAGCGCCCCCAGAGCGGTCCAGCCCCAGGAACCGGTCTCCTTTCGAATGGTAAGTAAGGTGGTGGAGCAGGGCCAGTGGAACAGGCAGAACAGCAGCATACACACCGCCGTCACCCAGCTCCAGCCGTTGGCGGTCAGCAGGCTTTGCAGCTGGGCCAGGCTTTCATACTCGATGAGGCTCCCCTGGGACAGATAGGCCATCAAAATGATGGGGATCACGATCTCATTTGCGGGGAATCCCAGCAGGAAGGCCACCAGGATCACCCCATCCAACCCCATGAGCCGGGCAAAGGGATCAAAAAACCCCGCCAGACTGCTCAACAGGCTGACGCCTCCGGGCTGGAGGTTGGCCAGCAGCCACAGCAAAGCCCCCGCCGGGGCCGCCACCGCCGCCGCCCGACCCAGCACAAAGGCAGTGCGGTCCACCAGAGAGCGAATCAGCACCTTCCCGATCTGGGGCCGCCGATAGGAGGGCAGCTCCAGAGCAAAGGAGGAGGGCATACCCCGCAGCAGTGTGGCGGAGAGCAGCCGGGTCATGGCGAAGGTGGCCCCGATTCCCAGCAGAATCACACCGGTGAGCAGCAGGGCGGACCAGACGGAATCCAGCGCCCCGCCCCCGGTACCCACGAAGAACATGGTAATCACCGCGATCAGGGTGGGAAACCGGCCGTTACAGGGGACAAAATTGTTGGTGAGGATGGCCAGCAGCCTCTCCCGGGGGGAGTCGATGATCCGGCAGCCCACCACCCCCGCCGCATTGCAGCCAAAGCCCATGCACATGGTCAGGGCCTGCTTGCCGCAGGCGTGGCAGCGCTGGAAGGGTCGGTCCAGATTATAGGCCACCCGGGGCAGGTAGCCGGCATCCTCCAGCAGGGTGAACAGGGGGAAAAAGATGGCCATGGGGGGCAGCATCACGGACACCACCCAGGCCAGGGTGCGATAGGCCCCCAGCACCAGAAGCCCGTGGAGCCAGTCCGGGGCCCCCAAGAAATGAAACAGATCGGTGAGCCGGTCCTGGAACCAGAATAGCAGCCGGGAGAGCAGTTCCGAGGGATAGTTGGCCCCCTGGATGGTGAGCCAGAGCACCAGAGCCAGCAGCAATATCATGGCCGGGTATCCGGTACAGCGGCTGGTGAGCAGCCGGTCCAGCTTCCGG
>CABRZO010000088.1 GCA_902475455.1 uncultured Eubacteriales bacterium | reverse complement strand
GGGGCGGGGCTTGCCGGGGATTGGGGGCGTCGGGGCCGGTGTGGTAGCTGCCCACCCCGGCCAGATCGATTTTCCCCTGCTGCTCCAGCCAGATGAGGGCCTCCAGCAGGTCCCCGTCGGTGTGCTCCAGGGCCGCCTTGGCGTCGGCAAAGCTCACGTTGGCGTGCTGCCGCAGCTGTTCCACCAGCTCCAGGGTCACTTCCAAGGCCGTCGCCCCCTTTCCCGATTCATCATAATACCAGTCTACCACAGGCCGCCGGGAGCGTCTTTTAAATCAGATTAAATTTACCCGGCTCAGATCCGGGCCACCCCGGACTTCCGGGCGGCCTCGGCCACCGCCGACGCCACCGCCGGGCAGATCCGCTCGTCGAAGGCGTAGGGCATGATATAGTCGGGGTTCAGCTCCTGGTCGCTGACCAGGGACGCCAGGGCCTCGGCGGCGGCGATCTTCATCTCGTCGTTGATGTCGCTGGCCCGGACGTCCAGGGCCCCCCGGAAGATGCCCGGGAAGGCGGCCACGTTGTTGATCTGGTTGGGGAAATCGCTGCGGCCGGTGCCGATGACGGCGGCCCCGGCGGCCTTGGCCTCCTCGGGCATGATCTCCGGGGTGGGGTTGGCCATGGGGAACAGGATGGGATCCTTGGCCATGGTCCGCACCATGTCGCCGGTGACCAGGCCGGGAGCGCTGACCCCCAGGAACACGTCGGCCCCCACCAGGGCGTCGGCCAGGGTGCCCTTGCACATACCCCGGTTGGTGATCTTGGCCATCTCCTCCAGGGCCGGGGACAGGCCGGGCTTGCCCTCATAAATGGCGCCCTTGCTGTTGCAGAGGATCACATTTTTCAGGCCCTTGGCCATCAGCAGCTTCACAATGGCCACACCGGCGGCGCCGGCGCCGCTGGTGACCAGGGTGATGTCCTCGATCTTCTTGCCCACCACTTTCAGGGCGTTGGTCAGGGCCGCCAACACCACCACGGCGGTGCCGTGCTGGTCGTCGTGGAAGATGGGAATGTCGCAGAGCTCCTTCAGCTTCTGCTCGATCTCAAAGCACCGGGGGGCGGCGATGTCCTCCAGGTTGATGCCGCCGAAGGAGCCGGAGAGCAGGTAGCAGGTCCGGACAATCTCGTCCACATCCTTGCTCTTGACGCAGAGGGGGATGGCGTCCACCCCGCCGAAGGCCTTGAACAGTACGCACTTGCCCTCCATGACGGGCATGCCCGCCTCGGGGCCGATGTCCCCGAGACCCAGCACCGCGGTGCCGTCGGTGACCACCGCCACGGTGTTCCAGCGGCCGGTGAGCTCGAAGCTTTTAGAGGGGTCCTTCTGGATCTCCAGGCAGGGCTGGGCCACGCCGGGGGTGTAGGCCAGGGACAGGTCCTCCTTGGTTTTGACGCTCATCTTGGGGGTGACGGACAGCTTGCCCCGCCACTCATAGTGCTTTTTCAGGGATTCTTCCGCATAGTTCATGGCAAAAACCTCACTTATATGATATTTGTTCAATCAAAGTCATTATACCGGCATCGGGGGCGTTTTACAAGGTTCGATTTTATGCTATAATGGGGGGAATCCTGGCCCCATGGAGGTTTTTTCCCATGTATGACGTGATTTTATTTGACCTGGACGGCACCCTGACGGACCCGGGGGAGGGCATCACCAATTCCGTGGCCCACGCCCTGGAGAAATTCCACATCCCGGTGCCGGAGCGCCGGGAGCTCTACAAATTCATCGGCCCGCCCCTTTACGAGTCCTTTATGAACTTCTATGGCTTTGACCGGCAGCAGGCCCTGTTGGCGGTGGACTACTACCGGGAGTATTACCGGGACCGGGGGATCTGGGAAAATGAGGTTTACACCGGCATTCCCGCCCTGCTGGAACAGCTCAAGGCGGCGGGGAAGCGGCTGGCTCTGGCCACCTCCAAGCCGGAGGAATTCGCCCTTCAGATTTTGGAGCATTTTGAGCTGATGCCATATTTCGACCTGGTGGCGGGCTCCACCATGGACTCTGCCCGGGTGAAGAAAGCCGACGTGATCTCCTACGCCCTGTCCGCCCTGAAGCTGGAGCCGGGCCCCTCGGTGATCATGGTGGGGGACCGGGAGCACGACGTGCTGGGGGCCAAGGAGGCCGGGCTGGACTGCATCGGGGTGCTCTTTGGCTACGGGGATGAACCCGAGCTTCAAACAGCCGGGGCCGCCCACATCGCCGCCACGGTGGAGGAACTGGCGGAGCTGCTGCTGGGCTGACCACATCCCATCCCAGAAAACCCGGGAATTGGCTGTTTACGAAATCCGGGAAATGGAGTAGAATATCCGTATCATTTGACGAAAGGAGGGGGCGGAACATGGCCCGCATTGGACTGAATTCGGAGCCGGTGGCCCTGAGTGCCGAGACGGTGGACAAGCTCATCGGCCGGGGCAGCGGGGACGCCGCCCTGCTCTACTTATATCTGCTGCGCACCGGGGGAGAGTACTCCTCCCCGAAAGCCCAGAAGGCGTTGGGCTGGAACGCCGCCCAGGTCATGAGCGCCTTTGCCCACCTCTGTGAGCTGGGGCTGGCCCGGGACAACGAGCCCCAGGAGCGGAAGGACGCCCCCAAGCCCGAGAACTGCCCCGCCTACACCACCGAGGACATCAGCGCCGAGCTGGCCACCGAGCACTCCGACTTCCGGGGTCTGCTGGAGGAGATGGAGCACCTGCTGGGCAAGAAGTGCTCCGTCACCGAGCTGCGGATTCTGCTGGAGCTCTATGACCATCTGGCCATGCCGGCGGAGGTGCTGCTGCTGCTGACCGCCCGGCTCATCGAGGACACCGAGGCCAAGTACGGCCCCGGCCGGCGGCCCCGGATGGGGGAGATCAAGGCCCGGGCCTACCAGTGGAAGAAAAACGGCATCGACACCCTGGACAGCGCCGACGCCTATCTGAAAAAGCAGGACTATTTCCGCTCCCGGGAAGGGGAGCTGCTCCAGGCGGTGGGGATCACCGGCCGGGAGGCCATCGAGGGGGAGAAGCGCTTTCTGCACCAGTGGACCGAGTGGGGCTTTGGCCCCGAGGCGGTCCATATGGCCTACGAGCGCACCCTGATGCGCACCGGCAGCATGAAGTGGCCCTACTGTAACGGCATTTTGCGGCGGTGGCACGACAAGAACGCCCACACCCCCCAGGAGATCCAGGCCGCCGAGCGGCCCGGCCGGAAGCCCGCCGGGGCCATCTCTCCCCAGCGCCGGACGCCCCCGGAGAGCGGCGAGTCCCCCCGTGTGCCCAAAAACGCCCGGAAGAACGCCGAATGGATGCGCCGGGTGCTGGAGGAGTCCGAGGGCTGAACCCCATTTTTGAACCCCAGAGGAGGCAATCCCCATGGCATATACGTCTGAGATCATCCGGCAGGCCACCCTGCAGCTGGAGCGCCGCCGCACCGCCCACCAGTCCCGGCAGCGGATGCTGCGGGCGGAACTCTATGAGGAGATTCCGGAGCTGCGGGACATCGACAACCGGCTTCACGCCGGGATGCTCTCCCTCACCGCCGCCGCCTTCGACTTTGACCACGACCCGGCGGAACAGGTGGCCCGGATCCGGCGGGAGAACCAGGCCCTCCAGGCCCGGCGGGCCCAGCTGCTCACCGACCACGGCCATGAGGCCGACTGCCTGGACGACAAGCCCCTGTGCCCCAAGTGCTCCGACCGGGGCTGGATCGGCTCCACCATGTGCGACTGCCTGAAGGAGCTCTGCGGCCAGGAGCAGATCAAGAGCCTGTCCTCGCTGCTGGACCTGGGGGAGCAGAGCTTTGAGACCTTCTCCCTGGACTGGTACTCCACCGAGTACGACGAGGAGCTGGGCATGTCCCCCCGGGAGAACATGGTGCTGGTGGAAAAGGTGTGCCGGAACTACGCCCAGAAGTTCGGAAAATTCCTGATCCACAACCTGTTTCTCACCGGTGACCCGGGGTTGGGGAAAACCTTCCTGTCCGCCTGCATCGCCCGGGAGGTGAGCCAGCGGGGGTTCAGCGTGGTCTATGACACGGCGGTGACCATCTTCGCCAACTTTGAGGACGACAAATTCGGCCGGGGCGACGGGGCAGGGGAGGCGGTTCAGCGCTATCTGTCCTGCGATCTGCTGATCCTGGACGATTTGGGCAGCGAGCTCACCTCCAACATGAGCCAGTCCGCCCTGTACACCCTCATCAACACCCGACTGATGGGGGACAAGCACACGGTGATCTCCTCCAACCTGTCCCTGGAGGACATCCGCCGGCGGTATCAGCCCATGATTGCCTCCCGGCTGGAAGGGGAGTACCGGGAGCTGATCTTCGTGGGCCAGGACATCCGGGTGCTGCGGAAGAATTCCTTTTAAAACGGCTTCGCCCTGCGCCCTTACAGTGGGTGCAGGGCCAAAACGTTTCGGGCGCCTGATGATTTTGAGAAAAAAGATGCTTCGTCCCTTCGGTCCTCAGCATGACAGGCGGGGGCAAGCCCCCGCCCTACGATAGGGCAGGGCAGCTGCCGGGAAAAGAACAGAAAAAAGGGTGCGGCGTGGAGTTCCACGCCGCACCCTTGCTGTTTTTAGCTCACCAGCGGGAAGCCCGCCCCGTCGGTAAAGGTGCCGGTCACCAGCCGGATCAGGTCCACGATGGTGCCAATGCCGAACAAGCCCCCGGTCAGCAGCCAAATCAGGCCGGTGAACAGCTTGCCGGTGTAAAACCGGTGCAGTCCCCCCACGCCGCAGAAGCCCACACAGCATAGGATAATGGCCAGCAGTTTGCTCTTGTGGCTCACAGGGGTATAAAATCCGTTCATGGAATCAGAAATGCTCCTTTCCTCAAATCAGAGGGTTTCCGTAGTAGTCCCGGAAGCTGCCGTCCAGCAGGGCGATCAGGTCCACGATGGTACCGATCAGGAAGCAGCCGCCGGTCAGCAGCCACAGCACCCCGGTGCCCACCTTGCCGGTATAAAACCGGTGCAGGCCGCTGATGCCGCAGAAGCCCACGCAGCACAGGATGATGGCCACCAGCCGCTCCTTGGGCCGGGGACCGGCGCCGTAGTAGGGCCGGTTCTGGCCATAGTTGGGCTGGCTATAGTTGGGCTGGCCGTAGCCGTAATTGGGCTGGCCCCCGGAGGGCTGATACTGCCGATTCCAGTCCCCGGTGTTGGCCTGAGGGTCCGGGGGACTGTTGTCCGCCGGGGCCCCGCAGCCGGGGCAGAAGGCGGCGCCGTCAGGAATCTGGGTACCGCAGCGGGTACAAAACATGATACAT
This sequence comes from uncultured Eubacteriales bacterium, assembly GCA_902475455.1. GTDB lineage: Bacteria > Bacillota > Clostridia > Oscillospirales > Oscillospiraceae > UMGS1766. The sequence goes on along the minus strand of CABRZO010000088.1, from coordinate 4,714 downwards.
TCTCCTTTGACAGAATGGGTTGAAACTGGTGGTGGCTCAGAAGTCCGCCGGGGTCAGGGACACCTCCACCTGGTGGAGCGCAATGCCCGTATCCCAGTCCTGGATGTCCAGATTGAAGGTGAGCTGGTCGGTGTCCTCCATCTGCAGGGATTCATAGGTGTCCTCGTGGTAGATGTCCTCGGATATAATCCGCTTGCAGCCGGGGTTCACCCGGTCATAGAAGTACAGCTCCACCGGATCCCCGTTGCACCGGGCCTGGGTGGCGTTCAGGGTCAGGGTGCGGCCGGTGTCGTTGATGAGGCAGAGAAACACCGTGGTGCCGTAGCTGCCGCTGGAGAGACTGACGGCCTTCAGGGTGACCCCGTCCTCCTCCAGCAGGGTGATGCCATCGGGCACCTGATCCAGATCCACTTCCTGGGTAGAGGAGGTCTCCATAAAGGTACTCACCGAGGCCACGGTGTCATAGTCTCCGTCGTAGATCTCGAAGCCCAGCTCCAGGGTGACCACGTCGGTGACGCCGCACTCCGCCAGACTGCTGCCGCACTGGATGGTGCCCATGGTGACGGTGCGGGGAGAGACGTCATACAGGTCCAGCCAGCCGTCCACCTGCCAGCCGTTGATGACCAGATGATCGATGGAGAGGTTAATGGTGTCCCGGCTGCCGTTGCGCACCGCCAGCTTCAGCTCGGGATAATCCGGGGTGCCGGTGATGCCCGCCAGCTGAATGATAATATTGTCATCGCTGTACAGGGTCTGATTTTCCACCATGGTTCCGTTGGACAGGGAATAGGCCCCGTTGGAATTGCCGTTCAGAGCCGTCAGGGCCTCCTTGCGGGCCTCCCGCTCCTCCTGGGACATGCAGCCGGTCAGCGCCCCCAGCAGGCACAAGCTCAATAAAAAGCACAGCACTCGCTTCATATGCTATCACCTCATTATTCTCTGAGGTTAACTCTACCATAAAACTTCCTGGGAAGCAATGACACATAAATTTAGAAAGGATTAAAAAACGGAATCAACCGGCAAATTAGTTTGTATTTTAAATCATTTTGGGGGTTTGTCCTTTCTTATGGGGCCGCTGGATTTGGGGCGGGGATTGTGTTACAATAAAATATCTGTCAAAAAAAGTATGAGATGCTTCCCGGCGGGGCCGGGGAGGGAGGTCTTTTTTATGCGTTTTGAAGCGGGAACCTACGATATTGCCGTCATCGGCGCCGGCCACGCCGGCATCGAGGCGGCCCTGGCCGGGGCCAGGCTGGGGCTGAAAACCCTCTGTTTTACCGTCAATCTGGACGCGGTGGGCAATATGCCCTGCAACCCGGCCATCGGGGGCACCGGCAAGGGTCACCTGGTCCGGGAGCTGGACGCCCTGGGGGGCGAGATGGCCAAGGCGGCGGATCAGGCCTGCATTCAGTACCGGCTGCTGAACCGGGGCAAGGGCCCCGCCGTCCACTCCCTCCGGGCCCAGGCGGACCGGCGGCGGTATCAGGAGGTCATGAAGCACACCCTGGAGACCCAGGAAAACCTCTTTGTCCGCCAGGCGGAGGTGGTGGACATCCTGACGGAGGCGGGGGCCGTGGCCGGGGTGGTCACCGCCACCGGGGCCATCTACCGGGTCAAAGCCTGCGTCATCGCCTCGGGCACCTACCTGGGGGGGCGCACCATCGTGGGGGAGGTCACCCGGGATTCCGGCCCCGACGGGCTCCAGGCCGCCGGGGAGCTGACGGGCTGTCTGGAGAAACTGGGGCTGCGGCTGCGCCGGTTCAAGACCGGTACCCCGCCCCGGGTCAACCGCCGCAGCGTGGACTTCAGCAAAATGGAGCTGCAGCAGGGGGACGAAACCCCGGTGCCCTTCTCCTTTTCCACCCAGAATCCCCCGGAAAACCGGGCGGTGTGCTATCTCACCTACACCACATCCAAAACCCATGAGATCATCCGCTCCAATCTGGACCGGAGCCCCCTCTACGACGGCACCATCGCCTCCACCGGACCCCGGTACTGCCCCTCTATCGAGACCAAGATCGTCCGGTTCCCGGACAAGGACCGGCACCAGCTCTTCATCGAGCCCATGGGTCTCAATACCGAGGAGCTCTACATCCAGGGCTTTTCCTCCTCGCTGCCGGAGGATGTGCAGCTTCAGATGCTCCACTCGGTGCCGGGACTGGAAAACGCCGAGATGACCCGGTGTGCCTACGCCATCGAGTACGACTGCGTGGACCCCACCGAGCTGCTGCCCACCCTGGAGTGCAAAAAAATTCCCGGCCTCTACGGGGCGGGCCAGTTCAACGGCTCCTCGGGCTATGAGGAGGCGGCGGCCCAGGGCTTTGTGGCGGGGGTCAACGCCGCCCTGAAGCTGCTGGGGAAAGAACCGCTCATTTTGCGGCGCTCCGACGGCTACATCGGGGTGCTGATTGACGACCTGGTGACCAAGGGCACCCAGGAGCCCTATCGGATGATGACCTCCCGGACGGAGTACCGGCTGCTGCACCGGCAGGACAACGCGGACCAGCGTTTAAGCCCCATTGGCCACCGGATCGGGCTGGTGGATGACGACACCTACCAAAAGGTGCTGGACAAGTATGCCGCGGTGGATCGGGAGATCCAGCGGCTGGAGCACACCGGGGTGGCCGCCACCCCGGAGCTGGAGGAACTGCTGCAAAGCCGGGGGGAGCCCACCCCCAAGGGGGGCAGCGCCAAGCTGGGGGCCCTGCTGCGGCGGCCCCGGATCAGCTACGACGACCTGGCCCCCTTCGACCCCCAGCGGCCGGCGCTGGGGCAGGCCATCCGGGAACAGGTGGAGATCAGCATGAAGTACGAGGGCTACATCGCCCGACAGCTGCGGCAGGTGGAGGAGTTCCGGAGGATGGAGGGGAAAACCCTGCCCCCGGACACCGACTATCTCCATCTGGAGGGGCTGCGGCTGGAGGCCCGGGAGAAGCTGGACCAAATCCGGCCTCTGAACCTGGGCCAGGCCAGCCGGATTTCCGGGGTGAGCCCGGCGGACGTGGCGGCCCTGATGATCTTCCTGGAAAAGCGAGGAAAATCCCCATCGGAGGGGCAGAGCTGATTTTCTCAAAAAAGTTTTCAAAATCTCTTGAAATTCCCTGGCAACATATTATCATTATATCCAGTGTGCAAAAAATCGAGAGAAAGAGGAAACTTCATGCAAACAAAACTGTTCAACCGCCACTTTATTCTGGTGTGGTTCGGCTCCCTGTGCCTGCTGCTGATCCACAACATTCTCAACAACGGCATCCCCCTGTATCTGGACTCTATCGGCTTCTCCACCAGCTTTTCCGGGCTGTTGGGAGTCCCCTTCGCCCTGCTGGGCATTGTGGGAAGAATGCTGGGGGGCTACCTGGTGGACCGCCGGGGCCGCCGGATGGTGATGGTGGGGGGCACCCTGCTGATGGGGGTGGCCGCCTTCCTGCTGGGGCTGCTGCCGGTGGCGGCGGCCATGCTGCTGTTCCGGGCCCTGACCGGGGTGGGCTTCTCCTCCGCCCAGGCCGCCTACTCCACCGCCAGCGTGGATGTGACCCCGCCCAAACACACCAGCCTGGGAGTGGGCATCTTCTGGGCCGCCATGGCCCTGTCGGTGGCCTGCGCCGGCTACATCACCCTGGGCCTCAGCGCCGGGGGCAATTACCGCCCGGTGTTTGTGACCTGCCTGATCCTGGGCGTGCTGGGGGCCTTGCTGAGCCTGCTGTGCAACTATGAGAAGGGCCGCCCCGCCCCCAAGACCCCGGAGACGCCCGCCAAAAGCCGGGGAATCCACAGCCTGCTGGAGAAATCCGCCTGGAAACCCGCGGTGGTGGAATTTCTGGTGATGCTGGGAGTGGCCAGCTGCAACAGCTTTATTCTGATGTTCGCCAAGGCCCAGAACTACGCCAACCAGGGCTCCTTCCTGCTGATCGCCGCGGTGGCCATGGCCGCCGGCAACCTGTCCGCCCCGGCCCTGATGCAGAAGCTGGGGGCCAAAAACCTGCTGGGGGCCGGCATGGTGGTCTGCGGCCTTCTCTACGCCCTGATGGCCCTGGTGCCGGGCCAGGCCACCTTCTATCTGGGGGGCGTGGGCTACGGCCTGAGCCTGGGCTTCTCCTATCCGGTGCTGACGGTTCTGACGGTCCAGGGGGCCCCGGAGCAGCGCCGGGGCACCGCCACCAGCACCATGCTGATGGCCGGCGACATCGGCGTGGGCCTGGGCACCTTCTTCTGGGGGGCCGTCATTGAGGCCATGAGCTACTCCGCCGCCTTCACCCTCTCCGGGGTGTCGGTGGCCCTGGCGGGGGTGCTCACCTTCCTGTTTTATTTGCGTCAAACCCGCTGACATGCTTGAAAAAGGAGGTTATTTCCATGACTGATTACATTCCCAACGCCGGCCAGACCGGCCTGCCCATCCGGGACAACATCCATGTGCCCCTGCCGGACTTTACCTCGGCCCCTCGGCCGGAACCGGCCCTGCCCACCCCGGAGATTTCCCCGGCCTTTGCCGCCCGGGGCTTCGTGCTGGGGGCCTGGAGCCAGCATTTCCTGGCCGGGGTCACCGCCGAGATGATGGACTGGTGGTGGGCCAACATGGAGAAGGGCTACTACCTCTGGGCCCCCGGGGCCCACAAGCGCTTCAGCTGGGTCAAGGCCCCGGCCCAGGTGGGCTTTCTGAAGAGCGCCCACTGCATCTCCGAGGCCATGGTGGCGGGTAAACCGGTGTTCGGCGGCG
>CABRZO010000087.1 GCA_902475455.1 uncultured Eubacteriales bacterium | reverse complement strand
AGACTTTTCCCATGAGAATTCAGAATTTCTTCAGATACCGGTGCTTTTTCCGGTTTTTTCCCCTTCAATTTTGACTGGGATACACATAATAAAACCTGTATCCATCAATTCGCCCCGGGGCCCGCTCCGGAGGCAGGAGGTGCCACATGAGCAAAGAGAAAATCACCACCGCCATGGTGGGCAAAAAATATCGTTCGGGCATTCAGGCCTTCTCCCGGCTACTGGGAGATCCCACCCTGCGGCTCAACTTTGTCCAGGAGGCGGACCCCTTTTTCCGCCGCTGCGCCCTGGCAGTCTGGAAGCACGGCGGGCCGGTGACCGAGCGCCATGTGGCCGCCTACAACGCCATCTGCTCCGGCGACAACGAGGCCCCCTCGGTGCTCTTCTTTGAACTCTGCGCCGCCGTGGAGGGGGCCCAGGACTTTGCGCCCCCAGCCTTTTTCTATGAGCTGGTCCGCTCCGACCGGGGCAGCCGCCGCAACCATGCCGGGAAATTCACCGAGCTGTGCTCCATCCTGCTGCTGCTCTTCGCCGCGGTGGACGACGAAGTCAGCCAGGAAGAGGCGGACTATGTGGACCACTGCACCCAGATCCTGGTGGCCGCCGGAGGCCCGGGCGATTCCCGCACCGCCAAACCCTCCGACACTTCCGCTCCCCAACAGGGCACGCAGGAGGGCCAGACCCTCCAGGAAACTCAGGCAGAGGCCCAGAGTGAAGGAGATGAGGCGATTGTGCCGCCGGCGGAGTCGGTGGAGGATCTGCTGGCGGAGCTGGACCAGCTGTGCGGCCTGGACCAGGTCAAGAAGGACGTCCGCAGCCTCATCAATCTGGTAAAGGTGCGCAAGCTGCGGCAGGAAAACGGCCTCTCCGTCCCCCCCATGAGCCTGCATCTGGTGTTTCTGGGCAACCCCGGCACCGGCAAGACCACCGTGGCCCGGCTGCTGGCCCGGCTGTATCACGCCATCGGAGTGCTGTCCAAGGGTCAGCTGGTGGAGACCGACCGGTCCGGCCTGGTGGCTGGCTATGTGGGACAGACCGCCATCAAAACCCAGGAGGTCATTGCCAAGGCCATGGGCGGCGTGCTCTTCATCGACGAAGCCTACTCCCTCACCAGCCAGGAGGGGGCCAACGACTTTGGCAAGGAGGCCATCGAGATTCTGCTGAAAAATATGGAGGATCATCGGGATGATCTGATCGTCATTGTGGCGGGCTATACCAACCTGATGGAGCAGTTCATCCACTCCAACCCGGGGCTGGAATCCCGGTTCAATAAGTACTTCTACTTTGAGGACTACACCGCTGAGCAGCTGTTCTCCATCCTGGAGTCCCAGTGCCAGCGCAACAGCTATGTGCTCTCGGAGGAGACCCGGGAAAAGGCCAAGAAGCTGCTGGAGGAGGCCTACGAGTCCCGGGACGAGAATTTTGGCAACGCCCGGGAGGTGCGCAACCTCTTTGAGGAGCTGGTGGCCCGGCAGTCCGACCGGGTGGCCGCCATGGAAGCCCCCACCAAGGAGGATCTGATGCTCATCACCGGTGCCGACTTTGACGCCGCCGCCGGGGAGGAACAGCAGTCCCCGGAGCAGGCCGACGCCGCCCTGACGGACAGCGCTTCTACCGACCAGGCCGACGAGCCCGGCCCGGCGGAAGCGGAACAATCAACCGACGACAAGTAACACAACAGCCCCGGCGCACAATGCGCCGGGGCTGTTTTCTTTTTTAATCCACGTCGGCCAGGAAGCACTGCCAGGGCAGCACATCTGCCAGCTGGATCAAGGTCTCGTTCAGCCCGCCGCCGAAATCCTGGGAGGTATGCAGCTCCCCGGCGGTCAAATCGGTACACAGCGGCAGTTCCACCACCGCCTTGCCTCCGTCACCGCTGAGCAGGGCAATGCGGCCGCCATGCTTCTCCGCCACAATCCGGCAGATGGAGATGCCCAGCCCCAGGCCCCGCTCCCCTTCCACCAGAGGATCGTTGCCCCGGTCCGGATCAAAGGCCCGGGCCAACTGGGAAGGGGTAAAGCCCTGGCCACTGTCGCTCACCGTCAGCCTCACCCAGCGCTTTTCCCGGCACTCCAGCCGCAGCACCACCCGGCCATTGTCTCCGGCGGCCCGGAGGGCGTTGGACAGCAGCTGATAGAGCAGCCGCCGCAGCATCCGCTCCTCGCCCCGCACCAGCAGGTTGCCGTCGCGCTGAATCAAGGTCACAGCACAGTCCGCCTGATCGCTGACCCCCTGGACCCGGCGCACCACGTCGGAGCACAGGCCCCCAAAATCCAGCACCTGGGGTTGGAAACGGACCTGTTCCCCGGAGGTGGTGCCCAAAAATTCCAGACTGTCCAACATCCGCAATAAAATATGATAGTTTTTCCGCTGAATGGCCCGGTACTGCTCCGTCTTTTCCGGAGATCGGTCCGCCCGGGGATATTCCAACAGCTGACTGGCGCCAATCAGATTGCCCAGAGGGATACGCAGCTGGCCGGCAATCTGGCTGAGTCGGTCCAGAGAGACCAGGGGGGCCTCCGGCGCCGGGGAAAGCTGATACAGGCTCCCCCCCTCCAGCTCCACCCTGCGGCAGATCCAGCGCTGCCCACCCAGGGAGCAGCACTCCGTCCCCGGGGCCTCCAGCCCCTGCAGCGCCTCAGGCAGCGCCTTTCCTTCAACCAGTTCCCAGCCCTCCCGCCGGGCCAGGGCCTCAGCGGCGGAATTGAAATAGGCCAAGGTTCCCTCCTGGGTCCAAAACACCGGGTCCGGTGCTGCGTCAAACCATCCGGGCCCGGAAAGGGTAAATTCTTTCATTCGCTCACTCCGCAAATCTATCTCCACAATAGGGTGCCCATTTTCTTTGTGAACAGTTTGGCTTTAGTATAGCAAATCCTGGCATTGGGCGCAAGAATTCTGTCGAATCCTGTCGAATCCCAAAGGATTGAAAGAGCAGGAAAAAAATGAATTTTTTAGAAAACTTTTGGAAAAGTTCTTTTTATTGGCTGAATTGTTGCGTAAATATGTATTTTTGTCTCTGTTTCGTCGTTTTGACGATATATTTTGCTTCCTTTCATTTTTTAGCTCAAATAACACCGTGAAAACGCTGAATTTTAAGTTTCCCCCTTTTAAAATGAAACAATTCGGATTATAATAACGGCGTAAATCATTGGAACCCTGAAACGCAATAAAAAGGAGTGTTCTTTCATGAGCATCAAAGTTGGCATCAACGGTTTTGGCCGCATCGGCCGTCTGGTCTTCCGCGCCGGCATCGACCGGGAGGACATTGAGTTCCTGGGCATCAACGACCCCGGCATGACCCCCGACTACATGGCCTACATGCTGCGCTATGACACCATGCATGGTCAGTTCACCGGCTCCATCGAGTACGATGACGAGTCCATCACCGTCAATGGCAAGCGGATCATGGTCTATGCCAAGTTCAAGCCCGAGGAGATTCCCTGGGGCGAGCTGGGCGTTGAGTATGTTGTGGAGTCCACCGGCCTGTTCCTGACCAAGGAGAAGGCTCAGGGCCACCTGGACGCCGGCGCCAAAAAGGTCATCATGAGCGCCCCCTCCAAGGATGACACCCCCATGTTCGTGATGGGCGTCAACAATACAACCTATGACACCAGCATGAACTTTGTTTCCAACGCTTCCTGCACCACCAACTGCCTGGCTCCCATCGCCAAGGTGCTGCACGACAACTTCGGCATCACCGAGGGCCTGATGACCACCGTTCACTCCACCACTGCTACCCAGAAGACCGTGGACGGCCCCTCCAAGAAGGACTGGCGTGGCGGCCGTGCTGCTGCCGGCAACATCATCCCCTCCTCCACCGGCGCCGCCAAGGCCGTGGGCAAGGTTATCCCCAGCCTGAACGGCAAGCTGACCGGCATGAGCATGCGCGTGCCCACCCTGGACGTCTCCGTGGTCGACCTGACCGTCAACCTGGCCAAGCCCGCCACCTATGACGAGATCTGCGCCGCCATGAAGAAGGCCTCCGAGGGCGAGCTGAAGGGCATCCTGGGCTACACCGAGGACGCCGTGGTCTCCTCCGACTTCCTGGGCGACACCCATACCTCCATCTTCGACGCCGGCGCCGGCATCGCTCTGACCGACACCTTCGTGAAGGTGGTCTCCTGGTACGACAACGAGATTGGCTACTCCAACAAGGTGCTGGACCTGATCGCCTATATGTTCACCGTGGACCACAAGTAATCTGATCCATCCGGAACCAAAACACACAGCGGCCCCGAAGCAAACGCTTCGGGGCCGCTTTTTTGCATTTTTTACACTCGGGGAACAGCTGCGTTAACGCCTTCTGTCAACGGGGTCGGGGATAGGCCTGGGCCTGGTCCGTAAGCCCCAACAGATAGTCGATGCTGGTGTCGTAAAACAGCGCCAGTTTTACCAGCACCTGGGTGGGAATGTCGTTCTCCCCGGTCTCATACTTGGAATATCCGGTCTGGGACATGCCCAGCATCCTGGCCACTTTGGTCTGGTTCAGATCCCGGTCCTCTCTCATGGCACGAATCCTCGGATACATGCCGCTCACCTCCGATCCAGTTCAGTTTAGTTTAATCTGAATCAGAGTATTGATTTTTAACCTGTTTCAGATTATACTTGTTTCGACACTATTCCTGCGCCTCCGCAGGTGGAGAGAGGATTTTTATGAGACTCCCATATCACTCTTTGCCGTATCAGCGGTTTGCCTGTGGCATTTTGTTTACCATCATATTATTATGGTCAATCTTTCCTGTCACCAAAGGGAATTTGCTCCGCTGGCCCCGGGGGCTGCCCCTCCCCACCTCCTCCCGCTGGGTTCTGGAGTCGGTGGATGTGGTCCAGGCGGCGGGCGGCACCCATTATGCCTTGGCGCTGGTCAACCTGTCCGGCCAGGAGGCAGCCCGGTATATAGCCCAGCTGGAAGAACAAGGCTACCGCCCTAGCTCCGGCCTCCGGGAGCGCATCGCCCAAGAGGGCGCAGCATCCCTCAGTCACTGGCGTGGAGAAAAGGGCACAGACCGGCTGGAACTCTACCATCGGGGAACCACCCTGCTGTTGTTCTGGAGCCATCCCAGCTCCGAATTTAGCCCAATAAACAAGCGCCCTCCCACCGGTTCGGTGGGAGGGCGCTTCATTTGCGTCAGATGCTTTTTACTTGACCAGCTGATCCATTTCATCGATCAGGCCGTCAAAGAGCTTCAGGGCCTCGTCAATGGGCTGAGCGGTGGCCATATCCACCCCGGCGCCCCGGAGCAGGTCGATGGGAGGTTTGGAGCAGCCGCCCTTCAGGAAGTTCAGATAGTGCTCCACCGCAGGCTTGCCCTCCTGGAGGATCTTCTGGGACAAGGCAATGGCTGCCGCGTAGCCGGTGGAATACTGGTAGACATAATAATTGTAGTAGAAGTGGGGAATCCGGGCCCACTCCAGGCTGATCTCGTCATCCACCACAATGTCGGGCCCGAAGTAGTCTTCGTTGAGCTTGCGGTAGACGGCGCACAGGGCGTCGGCGGTCAGGCCCTCTCCCCGCTCGGTCATCCGGTTGACCTCCAGCTCGAACTCGGCGAACATGGTCTGGCGATAGAGGGTAGTCCGGAACTGCTCCAGGAAATAGTTGATCAGGTAGGCCCGCTGCCGGTTGTCGGTGGTATTTTTGAGCAGGTACTGCATCAGCAGAGCCTCGTTGCAGGTGGAGGCCACCTCCGCCACAAAGATCACATACTCAGAGTAGCAGGAGGGCTGGTTGGCGCAGGACAGATAGGTGTGCATGGAGTGACCCATCTCATGGATCAGGGTAAACACGTCGTTGAGGGTACCCTGGAAATTCAGCAGGATGAAGGGGTGCATGGAGTAGCCCCCGGCGGAATAGGCGCCGCTGCGCTTGCCGGGGTTCTCGTATACGTCAATCCAGCGCTGGGCCAGGCCCTGGCGGACGATGGCGCAGTACTCCTCCCCCATGGGCTCCAGGGCCTTCAGGATCAGGTCACAGGCCTCCTCATAGGTGAAGTGCATATCCACATCCCCCACCATGGGCACATAGAGGTCGTAGAAGTGGAGCTCCTCCACCCCCAGCAGCTTCCGGCGCAGCTGGGTGTACTTGTGCATAGCCGGGAGATTCCGGTGCACCGCATCAATCAGGTTGGTGTACACCTCCACCGGCACCTCGGTGGCATCCAGAGCGGCAGCCAGGGTGTTGGGATACTTCCGGGCATCGGCAAAGAACTTCAGCTGCTTGGTCTGGGCGTTCAGAGTGGCGGCGCAGGTGTTGCGGAACTGGCCGTAGCCGGCATAGCAGGACTCAAAGGCGGATTTCCGCAGGGTCCGGTCCTGGGAGTACAGCAGGGGCCCATAGGTGCCGTGGGTCACAGGGTGCTTCTCCCCCTGGCTGTCCACCGCGTCGGCAAAGGTCAGGTCGGCGTCGGCAAACATGGAATAGATATTGTCGGGCTGGGCCGCCATCTCCCCGGCGCTGGCCAGCAAAGCCTCCTCGGCGGGGGACAGGGTGTGCTCCTTCCGGTGGAAAATCCGGTCCAGATTCCGGCGGTACAGCTCCAGGTCCGGGCACTGCCGGTAAAAGCCCTCCATGGTCTGCTCATCCAGGGACAGCAGCTCCGGGGTAAACCAGGCGCAGGCGCTGGCCACGCTGACATAGAGGCTCATGGCCTGGCTGGCGAAGTCCTGGTATTTGGAAACCCGGGTATCCTCGTCGCTCTTGCGCTGGGCGTAGTTCAGCAGCCGGGACAGGGCGATATTGGCCTCGTCATCCAGCCGCAGAAACGCCAGCAGCTCCTGGGCAGACTGCGCGATCTTGCCCTGATAGGCGGCGCACTTGGCGGGATAGCCCTTGGCCTCCTCCAATGCCTGCAAAAAGGCCTCATCGGTGGCAAAGATACTGGTCAGATCCCAGTGGTATTTTGCCTCGATCTCATCTCTGGATTTGACTTCCATACGAAACAACCTCCAATGATCAATTCAAATTTCGTACCAACTTCTCAGCAATCCCCAGAATCACCGCACTGCCCAGCTCGAATTCCCGGGCCGGGATGATCCGGGGCTCATAGGCGGAATTTTCCGGCTGGAGGATCACAAAGTCCCCCTGACGCCGGAAACGCTTTAGGGTGGCCGCCTCCCCATCCACGATGCAGGCCACAATCTGGCCGCTCTCGGCGGAGTTCTGGCGGTGGATCAGCACCTTATCATCGGGACAGATGCCGGCGTTGATCATGCTGTCCCCTTCCACCCTCAGGTAAAAGTAGGCGGAGGGGTCGGACACATCGGCGGGCCCTCGATCTGCTCCCGGGCCACAATGGGGCCTCCCGCCCGGATGGCCCCCAGCACCGGCACCATCTGTTCCCCGGGCATGGACTGCCGCACCTGGGGCACGTCATAGCCCTGGAGCCAGCGCTCATCCACCCCCAGCCGGGCCGCCATCTCCATGACCACCCCGGCCTTGGGCTCCCGCTGGCCCAGTACATAGCGGTTCAGGGTCTGGGGCTTCATCTCCAACAGACGCCCCAGGGCCTCGTAGTTCAGCCCCCGCTCCCGCATCAGCTGTCCCAGTCGGCTTCCCAACGTCTCCACCCGTTCCATGGCTGCGCCTCCCCTCCGGTCCATGTGCTTTCTATGTTCTCTATTTTATCACGTAGTATCACCATTTACAATTCGATTTTCCCGTTTTTTCACCGTATGGTGTAAACAAGAAATTTTTTCCTGTTTGCGTCTTGACATTATAACCATTTGGTGGTATTCTTGTCCCAGTTAATCGAACAATTGTTCTATGTTTAACACCATTTGGTGGTGCAGTCTCCCCTGTTCCACTGCAAAAAAGCCCCGGCGGGCAAACCCGTCGGGGCAAAACAGAGAGGGATGATAGCGACAGTTGAGGCGGGTTATGGCTTAGGAGATGGCCTTCAGCAGGAAGTCCAGCAACACCAGAACCACCAACAGCCCAAGATTGCACACAGTAAACCAGAACAAATAGCGTCGCTTCTGCTCCGGGTAGTCCTTGACCACGAATTTGTAGGAGATGAGGCTGGCCATGGAGGCGATCAGGGTACCCAGTCCCCCCAGATTGCAGCCCACCATCAGCTCCGCCCAGTGATCGGTGAAGCCGGACAACAGCAGCGCCGCCGGCACATTGCTGATGGCCTGGCTGGCCAGCACCGCAACCAGCACCACATTGTGCTCCAGCAGGGAAGCCAGGAAATTCTGAAAGAGAGTAATATTGCCCAGATTGCCCACAAAGATGAAAAAGGCCACAAAGGTGCCCAGCAGCGAGTAATCCACGCTGGCCAGCAGCGTTCGGTCTGCAAAGAGCAGAAAGATCAAGGTAAGGGCGGCAATGGCCAGAGGGGGGACAATGTTGAAGATGCCCAGCAGGCACAGGCCAAAGCCAATGGCACAGCACACCAGGGCTTTGGGCTTGCCCAGGCCGGTCTCCACCGCCACTCCATGCACCGGCACCGACTTGGTGAAGGCCACCAGCACCACCAGGCAGATGGCGGAGGCCACCACATAGGGCAGCATCAGCAGACAGAACCGGCCAAATCCCATGCCGGACCGGGCATAGAGATAAAGGTTCTGGGGGTTGCCCATGGGGGTCATCATACTGCCCAAATTGGCCGCCACCGTCTGGAGCACCACCAGGGGGACCACCAACTTCTCCCGGCCGATCATCCGCAGCACGATGAGGCCAAAGGGGACGAAGGTAATCAGGGACACGTCATTGGTGATGACCATGCTGAGAACAAAGGGCAGAAAGACCAGCACAAAGATCATCTTTCGGGTGCTGGCGGTTCGCTGCAGCAACCGGCTGCCCAGCCAGGTGAACAGCCCCAGCTTCTGAAAGCCCTTCATCACCGCCATCAGGCTGAACAGCATGGCCAGGGTGTCCCAGTCGATATACCCGGCATAGGTGGGGCTGGGGGGCACGGCCAGCATGGAGATCAGGGCCAGCACCACCGCCACACAGAGGACGGTCTCCCCCCGGACAAAGCCCAGGGCCCGCTGCCTCAGATTTGGTTTGGTTTGTTGTGTCATATCAAAACGCCTCACAACAGAGATTGGAAGGATCGCGCAGAAAAAAGCCGGCCACACATTGTGACCGGCTTGGTGGAAGAGAATGGATTCGAACCATTGTAGGCGGTGCCAACAGATTTACAGTCTGCCCCCTTTAGCCACTTGGGTACTCTTCCATATGAATTTTTGGAGCTGGTGGACGGACTTGAACCCCCGACCTGCTGATTACAAATCAGCTGCTCTACCAACTGAGCTACACCAGCAAGCTTCTGCTGAACTCGCGACTCAGCATGAAATATATTACCAGAGCTTATCTCATTTGTCAACGGTTTTTTTGCATTTTTTCATTTTTCTTTTTCAAGAGGAGGAAGCATTTTGCGTTTGTTTGACCCCTATCACACCGACCGGGACCACCCCACCTGCTGCTGTGACCAGTGCGGCGGGGAAATTTACGCAGATGACCTGATTTATCTCATCGACGATGTCCCCATCTGCGAGGAATGCCTGGCGGAATTCGCCCAGAGCTATTTTGCCGCCCAGCGCAGGTTGGGCGCCCAGCTGCTGGAGGGCAGCGATGACTGAGAGAAAAAAGGAGCTGTTTTTACCCATGTCCAGACCCGTTTATCGAAAAGCAAAATCCCTGGTGCAGGACCTGTCGGTCTGCATGGCCCACGTCAACAACGGCGACGAGGTGGGGCTGTCCCCCCGGCGGAAGGCCATCGTCCGGGCCCTGCGGCGCCGGGCCACCACCCGGCAGCGGCAGTGCCTTTACCTGTACTACGCTCGGGGGCTGAACCAACAGTCCATCGCCAAGCTGCTAGACGTCAATGTGTCCACCGTCAGCCGCAACATCCGCAACGGAGAACGGCATGTGGAGGAGGCCCTGGCCCTGGTGGAGGACTGAGGGCCGCCCATACAATGCATCAGAGGCGCACCGCTTGATGCGGTGCGCCCCTCTCAGTCTGTCAAAAAACCTTAGGTTTCGGCGGTTTCACAGAATT
>CABRZO010000086.1 GCA_902475455.1 uncultured Eubacteriales bacterium | reverse complement strand
CACCCGGGTGTGCGACACCATCACCGCCTTCCCCGCCATGCTGCTGGCCCTGGTCATCATCAGCGTCATCGGCGGGGGCCAGTATAACATCATCATCGCCCTGGGAATCCTCTTCATCCCCAGCTTCGCCCGGATTGTCCGGACGGAGTTTGTCCGGGTCCGGAATCTGAACTATATCCAGAGCGCCCGGCTCATGGGGGTCAGCGATCTTCGCATCATCGTCTGCCATATCCTGCCTAACACCATTCCGGTGCTGCTGCCCGCCATCACCATCGGCTTCAACAACGCGGTGCTCAGCGAGGCCAGCATGAGTTTCCTGGGCATCGGCATCACGCCCCCCCAGGCCAGCCTGGGCTCCATGCTCAGCGACGCCCAGACCTATCTGCGCAACGCCCCCTGGTATGCTCTGAGCACCGGCTGCGCCGTGGCGCTGCTGATTTTGGGTTTCAGCCTGCTCAGCGAGGGGCTGCAACAGTCCAATCACCGGAACTGAGAAGGAGGGGCCTATGGCAAAGCTATTGGAGGTCCGCGACCTGCGGATCCACTTTCATAACGCCGCCCCGGAGCGCAACGCCGTGGACGGAGTGTCCTTCTCCATGGAGGAGGGAGAAATCCTGGGCCTGGTGGGGGAGAGTGGCAGCGGCAAGACCGTCACCGCCATGAGCGTCAGCGGCCTGCTCCCCCGGGGAAAGGCGGATGTCAGCGGCAGCATCACTCTGGATGGCAGAGAGATTTTGCAGTGCTCGGAGCGCCAGCTCCGCTCCATCCAGGGCTCCGATCTGTCGGTGGTGTTCCAGGAACCCATGACCAGCCTGGACCCGGTGATGCGCATCGGCCCCCAGGTGGAGGAGAGTTTAAGGGTCCACACCCGCCTCAGCGCCCCCCAGCGCCGCCAGCGGGCCCTGGAGGCCATGGCCCAGGCGGAGCTGCCGGACCCGGAACGGGTTTACCGGCGCTATCCCCACGAGCTCTCCGGCGGTATGCTCCAGCGGGCCATGATCGCCGCCGCCATCGTCAGCCGCCCCAAGCTGCTGCTGGCGGATGAGCCCACCACCGCCCTGGATGTGACCATCCAGGCCCAGATCCTGGAGTTGCTGAAAAAGCTCAACCGGGAAAACCAGATGGCGATTCTCTTCATCAGCCACAACCTGCAGGTGGTGCGCAAACTGTGCACCCAGGTGGCGGTGATGCAGGGGGGCCACCTGGTGGAGGAGGGGCAGGTGGAGGACATCTTCCGCGCCCCCCAGGCGGAGTACACCCGGCGCCTCATCGCCGCCATCCCCACCCGGGATAAGAAGTTGACATAATTTGAATGCCCCGTGAAAGGGGGCTGGACAGGAGGGATCCGCATGGCGGCACAACCGGTGCTGGAGGTACGGCATCTGAACAGCTATTATCAGGAGGGCCGGGCCCTGCTGGGCCGAAAGGGCAAGCGCCGTCAGGTGCTCCACGACATCTCCTTTGAGATCGGCCAGGGGGAGATTGTGGGCCTGGTGGGGGAGAGCGGCTGCGGCAAAACCACCCTGTCCCGGACCATTCTGGGGATGATCGGGGACTATGAGGGGGAGATTATCCACCACTCCCAGCGGCCCCAGATGGTATTTCAGGACCCTTACAGCAGCCTGAATCCTGCCCGCAGCATCGGCTGGATTCTGGAGGAGCCTCTGCGGGCCCAGGGCAAACTGACTGCCCAGGAGCGGAAAGAGGCGGTGGGCAAAATGCTGGCCAAGATCGGCCTGGGACCCGAGTACGCCGACCGGCGGCCCCAGGAGCTCTCCGGGGGCCAGCGCCAGCGGGTCAGTATTGCCAGTGCCGTCATCACCCGACCCGGGCTGGTGATTGCTGACGAGCCCGTCAGCGCCCTGGATGTGACCATCCAGGCCCAGATCCTGGAGCTGCTGGTGGAACTGAAACAGGAGTACGATCTGAGCTACCTCTTCATCAGCCACGATCTGAATGTGGTCTACCAGATCTGCAGCCGGGTGCTGGTGATGAAGGACGGGGCCATCGTGGAGCAGAATACGGTGGACGAGCTCTTTGACCACCCCCAGCATCCCTATACCCGCCAGCTACTGGCAGCGGCGGAATAAAGAAAACAGCGCGCCCGATTCCGGCGGAAAGCCGGGCTCGGGCGCGCTGTTTTCGGTTATGTTCTGGCACAGGCCTCTTTGAGCCGCTGGGCCAATTGGGGGATATAGGGGTTGCGGTTGCCCTCCAGGCTGGCGCAGACCACGCTCTGATAGGTGCCGCTGGGGATGAGCCGGTAGCGCTCCGGGTGGAAGAGCTGTACCCGCTCGTCGATAAGCCCCACCGCCTGATTGGTCTCCACCGCCGCCAGGCCGCTGGCCAGGTTGTCCACCTGGAGAAAGTCCGAAGGCCGGATGCCCAGCAGGGCCACCAGCCGCCGCAGGTAGCCATCGGAGCCGTCTCCCGCCCGGGAGCGGGTCTCGCAGATGGTCTGGCCCGACAGGTCCCGGGGAGACAGAGATTCCCGCCGGGCCAGAGGGTGATCCCGGCTCAGGATGAAATAGGATTGCTCCAGCATCAGCTCCACATAGCGGACGCCGGCCCGGCCCTCCATGGCGTGGTCAAAGGTGATGACCACGTCCAGCCGTCCCTGGGACAGCTGTTCCAACAGGGTGGGGTTGTCCAGCCGGGCCAGAGTGATCTCCAGTTGGGGGGCCTCCTGCCGCAGAGTGGAGACGACCTGCTGGAGTTCGTCCAGCCCCAGGCTCTCCAGCAGCCCAATGGCCAGCCGTTGACGCTGGCCCTGCATCCGCCGCTCCGCCTCGGCGCGCACCTGCTGAAAGCGCTGGTCCGCCTGGGCAAAGAACTCATAGAGCAATGTGCCGCCCTCGGTTAGGGTCACACCCCGGTTGGTGCGGAGAAACAGGGGAAATCCCAGTTCCTTCTCCAGTGCGGCGATCTGCTTGCTCACCGCCGGCTGGGCAACAAAGAGCTGCCGGGCGGTCTCGGAAACGCTGCCGGTGCGGCCCAGGTGGAAAAAGTAGTGGATTTGTAAGCTGTTCAAGGGGCAGCCCTCCTTTTCCGGGTCATGGCCGGGCCTTGCCCCGGCCCTTGATCAGGGCAAACTGATAGGCCTCGTCAATCCAGTCCATCAGCACCCCGTCCAGCTGCTCCGGGGCGGACACCGGCACATGGTGGGTCCAGCGGTTGGGGCTGGCCTCGGTGACCACAGCGATCCGGGGATCCTGCTTTGCATAACCCAGCCCGAAGGTCACCAGCAGGTGTTCCTTGGGGCAGCCCGGCACCCGTTGAAAGGAGACCACCGCGAAGATATAGCGATTTTTGAAGGAAATCTGGGTCTTGGTTACCCGGATGCCTACATCGGGGTATGCGGATAAAAGCTTTTCCCGCAGCACCTCATAGACCGGCAGCATGGCGGGCATGGCGTCAAAAAACAGCAGCTCCTCCGGGGACATGCCCCCACCTCCTTCCTGTTACCGCCATTATACCATTCCGGCGCCGGGAAGGAAAGCGGGAACAGGCCTGCGGGCTTGGCGTATCGGGGGAAGCGCCCGCCGGCGGATCAGGCGGACTGCTTTGCGGCCTTTTTGCCGCTGACCATGACCAGGCAGATTACCATGGCCACCACATAGAGCCCCAGGGTGGCCATGAGCACATAGTCGTAGGTGCGGCCGGTCCGGGCCAGGATCAGCTCGGACATATTGTTGCCGGTGAGGCCGGCGAAGGCCCAGGCGGACAGGGCCAGCCCGTGGATCTTGCTGATCCGGTCCATGCCGAACCGGGAGGAGAGCAGAGCGGGCAGGGTAGAGAAGCCGCCGCCGTAACCGGCGTTGACCACGATGAGCAGGGCCACCACAATGATCCCGAAGATGGGGGCCGCCGGGCCCCGGGAGATGGCGAAGGTGGCCGCGGCCACGGCGGTGATGACGATGCAAGAGGCGAAGATGATCTTGTAGACGGTGTTCCGGTCCCGCATCCGGTCGGAGATGGTGGAGAAGCCGATGCGGCCCAGGGCGTTGAAGGCGGCAGTCACCGAGGGGACGATGCTGATGACAGCGGCCAGGGCAACGGAACCGGCGAAGGCGGTGCCCAGGATCTGCTTCTCATAGGTAATCAAAGCCAGGCCGCAGTGGATGTTCAGGAAGAACATGAGCCAGATGCCCAGGAATACCTTGTCCTTGAACATCCCCAGCAGCTGGAAGCTGCTGCCCTGATCCTGGGGCTCCACCCAGCCCGCGGGCTTTTTCAGCAGGAAATGGCCCAGCATCATCATCACAAAGTAGACAGCCCCCAGAATGTAGAACATCTGGGCAATGCCCAGTCGGGTCTGAATCAGCTCCATGATGGGGGTGGCGATGGCCTTGGCCAGGCCGAAGCCCATGATGGAGATGCCGGTGGCCAGCCCCTTCTGGCCCTCAAACCAGAGCATCAGGGTTTTCACCGGGGTGAGATAGCCGATGCCCAGGCCAATGCCCATGATGCAGCCGTAGCAGATAAAAATGCCCACCAGGGCCGCCACTCCAGTGGCGAACTGGATGCACAGACCGGTGCCGATCATGCCGGCGGTGAAGCAGAGACAGGAGATCAGAGAGGAGCGGTGTACGTCCCGTTCCACCATCCGCCCTGCGAAGGCGGCGGACATGCCCAGGAAGAAGATGGCCAGGGAAAAGGCCCAGCCCACGCTGAAGGTGCTCATGCCGATGTGCTGGGCGATGGCCTCTTTAAAGGTGGACCAGCAGTAGACGGTGCCGATGGAACAGTGGATCAGCAGGGCGGGCACCGCAGCCCGCATCCATTTGTTTTCAATCCAGTTCATGAAAATTCTCTCCTCTCCAAGAAACACAAAAGGGCAATGCCG
Organism: uncultured Eubacteriales bacterium; assembly: GCA_902475455.1. Classification (GTDB taxonomy): domain Bacteria; phylum Bacillota; class Clostridia; order Oscillospirales; family Oscillospiraceae; genus UMGS1766. The sequence continues at coordinate 5,174 of CABRZO010000086.1, read as the reverse complement.
CAAAACTGCGACATTGCCCAGACGGTCGGCTAATTTCCCGGGCCTATGGGCTCCGGGTCTCCTCCACACTGTGTTTCGCCACATCATCCGTCAGCGGAGAAGATGATAGTACTCTACCACATATTCACAGAGGTGTCAACATGTGGTGCGCAAAATAAATGCGCCACAAGATATAGTGTCGCGTTTGCCGTGCAAAAAGGCGTCCAGGGAGCCCACCAGATGGTGGACTCCCTGGACATGAGAGAGAGAAGAAAAATGAAGAAGAATGAAAGCAGTGGAAGGTTACCAGCCGCCCTGACCGTAGCCGCCCTGGCCGAAGAAGTAGTTGAAGAAGTCCTCCGGGGTCATGGAGCTGTAGTCTTGGCTGTCCTGGGACTGGTCGTTCTGGGACTGGCTGTTATCTGTGCTGGAGTCGGAAGCGGTGTCGTCGGTGGGGACCTCTTCATCCAGGGTCACGGTAATGGTCAGGGTTTCGCCGTTGCGCCACACGTCCAGAGTCATCTGATCTCCGGCAGAGCGCTCGTTTTTGGCGTTGACCAATTCCTCATAGGTGGTGATCTCCTGACCGTCTACCCCGGTGATGATGTCACCCTGCTGCAGACCGGCGGTCTGGGCGCAGGAGCCATCGGTGACGGAGTTGACATAGGCGCCCACTACCATGTTGTAGCGCTGGGCATCCAGAGCGGAGACGGTGGAGACGGTGATGCCCAAAGAGGGCTTGCCGGTGATATAGCCGTACTGCATCAGATCGGTGATCTTGTCAGCCACGTCCGCATAGGGGATGGCGAAGCCGATGCCCTCAATGGAGGCGGTGCTGGAATAGCCGCTGGAGGAATACTTGGCGTTGACAATGCCGATGACCTCACCGTAGGCGTTGAACAGGGGGCCGCCGGAGTTGCCGGAGTTGACGGTGCAGTCGGTCTGCAGCACGTTGATGACGCTGCCGTCGCTCATCTCAATGGCCCGGTCCAGGGCGGACACCACACCGGTGGTGGTGGTGTTGGCCAGGGTACCCAGGGCGTTGCCGATGGTGGTGACAGTGTCACCCACCTGCAGCAGGCTGCTGTCCCCCAGCACCACGGGCTTCAGGCCGGTGGCGTCAATCTTCAGCACGGCAATGTCGTTGTCGGCGTCGCTGCCCACCAGAGTGGCGGGATAGCTGGTGGAGTCGGAGAAGGTGACGGCAATGTCGGTGGCACCGTCAATCACATGGTGGCAGGTGACGATATAGCCGTCGTCGGTAATGACGAAGCCGGTACCGGCGCCGCTGCCGCTTTCGCTGCTGACCTGAATGGACACCACACTGCCGGAATAGGCGTTGTAGATCTCAGAAACCGTCATCTCCTCACCGGCGGAGACCTGGCTGGTCTGCACGTTGGTGGTGGTGCGGTCGCTCTCCAGCACCGTGGAGGTGTTTACCGCCTGCTGATTCCGGCTGGTGCTCACCAGGGCGAAGGCTCCGCCGCTGACGCAGCCCCCCACCAGGGCGCAGGCCAGGCACAGGGCGATGAGCTTGGGGGCGGTCCAACCCTTTTTGGCCTTTACCGCCTTGGGCTTGCCATCCCCGGGGGGAGGGGGATAGGAGCCGCCGGAGGAGCTGCCAAAGGGATTGGTGCCGCTGTAAGCGTTGCTGGAGGGACCGTAGGTATTGGAAGTGGCGCCGTAGCTGTTGCCGGAGGCATCATAACTGCCGCCGGTGGCGCCATAACTGTTGTCGGAGGCGCCGGCGCTGCCATAGGGGCTGCCGCTCCACTCTCCGGAAGTATAGCTGGGGGTGGTGGACCCGGAGCCGGGGTCGCTGTTGGAATGCAGTTCTTCGTTGGGTCTGTATTCATTGTCAGGGAACATATCAAACACTCCTTTTTAGGATAACGTTACGATCTGATGCCGGTGGGGGAGGCGTCCGGCCTCCGCTTCCTCTCAGCATGGCCATTGTATTCGGATAACCTTAAAATACCTTGAAAACGAAAAAAACAAATTGTGAACAAAAAGGACTTTTCCTAGCATGGGCAAAAAGCCTGAAAAAGAAACGCCGGATAGCAATTCAACCAAAAGTTGAAAAATAGCAAATTAACCTCGGTTGCGTACAACCAATGCTTTTGGTACAATTCAACCGACAGAAGAAAAAAGGGGCGTTTAACCTATGGAGAGCATTGGAACCCAAATTGCCGCCCTGCGGCGTCAGAGGGGCATGACCCAGGAGCAGCTGGGCAGTCAGGTGGGGGTGTCGGCCCAGGCGGTGAGCAAGTGGGAGAACGGCGGCGCCCCGGATGTGGAGCTGCTGCCCGCCCTGGCGGACCGGCTGGGGGTGAGCATTGACACCCTGTTTGGCCGGGAGCAGCGGGAGACCGAAGACATCAGTACCCAGTTGAGCCATTGGATTCAGGGAATTCCGGAGGGGCGGCGGCTGCGGGAGCTGTTCCGGCTGCTGGTCAACGACATCTATGATTTGGGGGCACCCCCGGAGTTTCAGGGGATCCTGCGCATGAGTCCGCTGTGTGAAAAGAGCGCTTTCAACCCCAACGCCAGCCCCAGCCAGGACGGGGAAGGCTGCTGGCTGCGCAGCAAGTTTGTCTCCCGGGAGGGGATGCTGCTGGGGGTGCCGGCGGAGGACTTTCCCCTGCTGCTGCTGGTTCCGGAGCCGGAGGAGGGCTATGCCGCCGCCTTTGCCCCCCTGGAGGAGTGCCGGAAGCTGTTTTTGGCCCTGAGCCGGCCCGGGGCCTTGGAGGCCATGTGCTGGCTGCTGAAGAAAAAACGGGGGGCTTACGCCACCGCCCCGGCGGTGGCCCGGGGGATTGGAATGGAGATTGGAGCGGTGGAAGGGCTGTTGACCGGGCTGAAGGAGTGTCACCTTTTGAATTCCACCGATCTGGAGACCGAGGAGGGGCCGGTGCCCGCCTACCAGAGCAACGACCAGGAGGGACTGGTGCCCTTCCTGTATTTTACCCGGTGGCTGCTGGAGAAAAACGAGGCCTGGGCCTGTGCCTGGGATGTGCGGGCCCAGCCCATGCTGAAGGAGGAGAGGGACCATGAAGAAGGGTGAACAAGGTAGCCGGGCGTATTTTAAGGCCTTTTATCAGGGCAACCGGCTGCGGTTCTGGGCCGCCATGGTGCTGATGGCCCTGAGCACCGCCTTCAGTCTGATTTTCTCCAAGGTGCTGGGAGATATTCTGGATATCATCAACGCCGGAGACCTCCGGGCCCTGGCGGGGATGGCCCTGTTCCAGCTGGTACTGATCCCCCTGATGCTGCTGGGGGAGCTGGTCACCGGCAGACTGCGCAGCAGCTTTATCCACCGGGCGCTGGAACGTTATAAGGCCCTGGCCTTCTCCCGGCTGACGGAGAAGAGTATCTCCGCCTTTACCCGGGAGAATACCGGCCGCTATCTCTCGGTGCTGACCAATGATGTCAACTCCGTGGAGGAGAACTACTTAAATCGCTCCTTTTTGCTGCTCTATTACTGCGCCATGTTTATCGGCTCTCTGGCCATGATGCTCTGGTATGACTGGCGGCTCACCCTGGTCACCGTGGTGTTGTGCGCCCTGCCCATCCTGATCTCCCTGGTGATGGGCCAGGGGCTAGCCCGGCGGGAACAGGCGGTCAGCGGGGAAAATGAGCGCTTTGTCTCCTCCCTCCAGGATTTGCTCCGGGGCTTTGCGGTGATCAAGAGCTTCAAGGCCGAGGGCCGGGTGCGCAAACTCTTTGAGGACTCCAACCGGCAGCTGGAGCACACAAAGCGGGGGCGCCGCTGGTATGAGCAGATTCTCAACGCCTTTTCCAACACCGGGGCACTGCTGCTCCAGATGGGGGTGTTTCTCTACGGGGCCTGGCTGGCCATCCATGGGGAGATCACCGCGGGCACGGTGCTGATCTTCGTCAACCTCTGCAACTATCTGCTGATGCCTATTCAGACGGTGCCCCAATACTGGGCCAGCCGCCGGGCGGCCCGGGCCCTGGTGGAAAAGCTGGCCCAGGTGACGGCGGAGAACGCCAGCCACAGCGGCGATCCCATTCCCCCGGAGCTTCGTGAGGCCATCCGGCTTGACCACGTCACCTTCGGTTATGAGCCGGATAAGCCCATTTTAAAGGACTTGTCGGTCCGGTTTGAGGCGGGAAAGCGCTACGCTTTGGTAGGTACCTCCGGGGCGGGTAAATCCACCCTGCTCAATCTGCTGATGGGGGCCAGCCGGGACTATCAGGGCTCCATCACCATTGACGGGGCAGAAATGCGAACCATTGACCCGGACAGCCTCTATGATCTTATGAGCCTCATCGGCCAGAACGTCTTTTTGTTTGACGACACCATCCGCAGCAACATCACCATGTTTGGTTCCTTTGAACCGGAGCGGGTGGATGCGGCGGTGGAACAGGCGGGTCTGGGAGAGCTGCTGCGGCAGCGGGGGGAGGATTACCGGTGCGGCGAAAACGGCGTGGGCCTCTCGGGGGGTGAGCGCCAGCGGGTGTCCATCGCCCGGAGTCTGCTCCGGGGCACCCCGGTGCTGCTGGTGGACGAGGCCACCGCCGCCCTGGACGCCCGGACTGCCAGTCAGGTCACCTCTGCCATCCTGGACATCCCGGACCTCACCAGCATCGTGGTGACCCACCGGCTGGAGGAGGGGCTGCTGCGGCGCTATGACAGCATTCTGGTGCTGAAAAACGGCGCTGTTACCGAGCAGGGCAGCTTTGAGGAACTGATGGAGCGTCGGGAACTATTCTACTCCCTGTACACCGTGGCCAACGGATAAAACAAAAATCGGGCACGCTGCGGAAAAGAGCAGCGTGCCCGATTGGCTTTAAAAATTACTTGGTGACCCAGGTGTTGGTGGCGGCGCAGGTCAGATAGGCGGTGATGAAACCGTCCAGATCGCCGTCCATGACGGCGTTGATGTTGCTGGTTTCGTGGCCGGTGCGGTTGTCCTTGACCATCTGATAGGGCATGAACACATAGGAGCGAATCTGGCTGCCCCATTCGATCTTCATCTGAACGCCCTTCAGGTCGGAGATTTTCTCCGCGTGGGCCTGCATCTGGAGCTGAACCAGCTTATCCCGCAGCATCCGGTAGCAGGTGTCCTTGTTCTGGAACTGGGAGCGCTGCTGCTGGCTGGAGACCACGATGCCGGTGGGCTTGTGGATCAGCCGGACGGCGGAGGAGGTCTTGTTGATGTGCTGGCCGC
>CABRZO010000085.1 GCA_902475455.1 uncultured Eubacteriales bacterium | reverse complement strand
AACTTCAATTTCCCCTACACCTCCCGCTCTGTGGGAGAGTTTTACCGCCGCTGGCACATTACCCTGGGGGCCTGGTTCCGGGACTATGTCTATATTCCCCTGGGGGGCAGTCGGGCGGGGACCGGGCGCACGATGTTTAATCTGCTGGTGGTCTGGCTGTTCACCGGGCTCTGGCACGGCTTGGGAGGCAATTTCCTGATCTGGGGGCTGTTCCTCTGCTTCTGGATCTGCCTGGAGAAGCTGGGCCTGCGCCGGATCTTGGAGCGGGTGCCGGTGATCGGCCATATCTATCTGCCCCTCATCATCGTGCTGAGCTGGGTCATCTTCGCCGTCCAGAGTCCTGCGGAACTGTTAGACTATTTCTCCAGGCTGTTTGCCTTTGTCACCGGAGCCCAGGGCAGCTATGTGGATCCCGGGGACTATCTGCGCTATTTGGGCCAGTACGCCCCCTATCTGATTGTGGGAGTGCTCTTCACCATGCCCTTTGGGGAGCGGGTGCTGCGGCGCTACCACACCGCCTGGCCGATTCGGATTTTACTGTTGGCGGTGTTCTGGGCCTCCGTGGCCAAGCTGTCGGTGCTGAGCGGAACTCCCTTCCTCTACGCACAATTCTAGGAGGCGGACTATGAGAAAACTGAGATTATTTTGGAGAAAATGCCCGCTTATCCTGCTGCTGGTGGCCTCCACCCTCTGCTTTGCTCTGGCGGGGGCGCTGCTCCAGTCCCGGCTGCCGGAACGGCGGCGGGCGGATGGGCTGAAGACCCCCTACCTCACCGGCACCTTCCTCTACCTCAGCGGAGAACGGGATGCGCCGGAACAGATCGGGGGAGATCAGCCGGTCATAAAACCGTTAACGCCGGCCTTGGAAAAGCCCAGCTTTACCCCGGAGCCGGTGCCGGTGATCCGGGCGGTGGAGGACAGCTATTTTGACGACGCCCTGTTTATCGGGGATTCCCGGATTGACGACATGCACTCCTTCTCCGGACTGGACAATGCCACCTACTTTGCAAAGACCGGTATGTCCATCTATAAGCTCTTTAGCGATCCCTTCATTCAGTTGGAGGGGGTGGAAGGCAGCCTGACTCTGGAGGAGGCGCTGGCCCAGCGCCAGTTCGGCAAGATCTATCTGATGGTGGGCATCAATGAGATGGGCACCGGAGATGAGGCGGGCTTCATCGCCGCCTATCAGGACGCCATCAACCGGATCCGGCAGCTTCAGCCCAACGCCATTTTCTATGTCATGGGGATCCTGTCGGTGACTCAGGATCTGGCGGATACCGACGAATATATCACCCTGGACGCCATCCAGACCCGCAATGCGGATCTGGCGGCCCTGGCGGACGGGAAAAATATCTTCTATGTGGATGTCAATGAGGTGTTTGCCGACGAAAACGGCTATCTGGACAAGACCTACGCCGACGGCGACTCCCATCTGAAGGGCAAATATTACCGGGAGTGGGCGGACTATCTCCGGGCCAATGCGGTGGTGTTTGAGCAGCCGTCATAAAATAGACAGACAAACAGGCCCCCGGCTTTTGAAAAGCCGGGGGCCTGTTTCATCTTTTACTTGTTGGTTTCCTGGTTCAAGGTTTTCTCTTTGGGCAGCAGCACATTCATCAGAATGGCCACAAAAGCGGCGGGGACAATGCCGGAGCCGCCAAAGACCAGCTGCACCGCCTGGGGCAGGCCGGAGAGCACAGCGCTGTTACTGCCCAGGCCATAGCCCAGACCCAGGGCCACGGAGACAATGGACATGCTCCGGGGGGTCAGGGGTTCCCGGGTGATGAGCTGAATGCCGCTCATGACAATGGAAGAGAACATGATAACGGCAGCGCCGCCCAGCACGCTCTGGGGCATGATGGACACCAGGGCGGCCAGCTTGGGGAACAGGCCACAGAGCACCAGGAAGATGGCGCCGCAGGACAGAGCGGTGCGGTTGACGATCTTGGTCATGGTGACCAGGCCAACATTCTGGCTGAAGGAGGTGTTGGGCAGTACACCAAAGACGGCGGCGAAGGAGGAGCCCAGGCCGTCGCACATGACGCCGCCGGAGAGCTCCTTGTCGGTGGCCTCCCGGCCCATGCCGCCCTCGGTGACGCCGGAGATGTCGCCCACGGTCTCCACAGCGGTGACGATGAACATGATCATCACCGGGATGATGGCCCGCAGATCAAACACCGGCTTCACGGGCAGCAGCTGGGGGACAGAGAACCAGCCGGCGTTGCGGACCTCTTCCCAATTGAGCACCCAGGCCTTGGTGTACTCCACCCCGTCGGCGGTGACCCCAGTGGTGGAGAGGAACAGGGGCAGGATGGCGCAGATGATGTAGCCGCAGACGATGCCGATCAGGATGCAGGAGGAGCTGGCCAGCCCCTTGGCGCCGTGCTTCAGCGCCAGCACAATGATCATGACCACCAGGGCGATCAGCAGATTTTCCAGGGAGCCGTAGTCGGCAGCGGAGGTGCCGCCGCCAAAGGAGCCCACGCCGACACCGATCAGAGATAGGCCGATGGACAGCACCACGGTGCCGGTGACCACGGCGGGGAAGAACCGGCGCAGGGGTTTCAGGAAGGCACCCAGCACCGTCTCAAAGAGGCCACCCAGAATGGAGGCTCCCATGATGGCCCCGTAGGCCAGCACACCGCCGCCCATCACGTTGACCACGCTCTGGAACACTCCGATAAAGCCGGAGCTGGTGCCCATGATGATGGGCACTTTGCCTCCCACGGGGCCGATGGCGAAGAGCTGGACCAGGGTGACGATGCCCGCCACCAGCATGGCGTTTTGCAGCAGGGTCACCTGGATGGCGGCGAAATCCTGGGCGTTGCCGCCCACAGCGCACAGATTGGTAATAATCAGGATCGGAGTCAGGTTGCCCACGAACATGGCCAGCACATGCTGGAGGCCCAGGGGAATGGCCTGACGCAGGGGCAGTTTGGCCTCAAAGTGATATGGGGCCTGATAAGGCTTGACAGGCTTCATAGGAATCCTCCCTTGTAAATTGTCTGGAAACGAAGCACATTATATCAAAAAACAGCGATGTTCACACAAAATTCACGAAATTTCTCTCCCGGAGGCAAAAATTCTGCGTTTTGCTCAATGAGAGGAGGACAAAAAGCGGTTTCCTTGGCCTCTTTGCCCTGAAAAAACGGAAAACCGGGAATCCAATGGGTGGATTCCCGGTTTTTGAGAGGTCAAAAGCTTGATTAGACTTTGGCCGTTTTTGCGCGGGTGCTCTTTTCGGTGTCGTTGATCCGCCAGGCGATGAGGGAGCCGATGAGGGAAATGACGATGAACACCACATAGGCGGAGGTGTAGGAGCCGGTGGCCGCCAGCACTGCCGCCAGCACCAGGTAGGAGGTGCAGCGCATGATGTTGTAGATGGTGTTGACCACCGTGAAGGCCAGGGGGAAGTCCCGGCGGCCGAAGATGTTGGTGGTCATAGAGGGGGCAAAGTTAGCGGTGCCGCCGATGGAGACGCCGATCATGAAGATGGAGATATACATGCAGGCGGTATTGGGGATGACGTTGAAGAGAATAGCCACAGCATACCAGACACCGAAGATGACGGTGGCCCAGCGGGTGCCGATCTTCTGGTCCAGAACCCCCCAGGCGTAGGAGCCGAACAGGCCGATGATGGCGCAGGCGGAGACGCAGAGGATGGCATAATCCTGGGCAAAGCCCCGTTCCATGATCCGGGCCACCAGCTGGGACATGATGCCCACGGTGACCAGCATGAAGCAGCCGTAGCACAGGCCGCACATCCAGGTGTCCTTATCCTTCAGCAGCTTGCTGAAGGTCCAGGGGGAGCGGTAGTTGTCGTGCTCCTTCTTGTTGGCCTCGATCTGGGCCACGTCCATGACCTCGTTGTCCGGGGTGCAGCCCACTTCCTCAGGGGTGTCCCGGACGAAGAACAGGGTGATCACGCCCACCACCACGGTGACGGCGCCCAGGATGTTCAGGCTCATGCCCAGGGTGAACCGGGCAAAGAGGAAGGACAGGATGGGGGTGTACAGGGCGGAAGAGGCGTTCATGCCCATGGTGGCCCAGCCCAGGGCCAGGCCCTTCTTGCGGGGGAACCAGTTGGCCACCAGGGTGTTGGCAGCGTGCACCGAGAAGCAGTTGGCGCACACGCACATGATCGACTGGAAGATAAAGTACAAGGCGATGTTGGAGGTATGGCCCATGGCGGCATAGGCCACGCCTCCCACCACCAGCAGGCCCACCAGCACCTTACGGGCCCCCAGCTTCATGATGAGCCAGCCCAGAGGCACGCCCAGGGCCAGGGCAATGTAGCCCGCCGGGGTGGACAGGGCCAGCACCGTGTTGCTGTCCCAGCCGTTGACATAGGAGAACTGGGCCACCAGCAGGTTCAGACCGTCGGTCTGGCAGCCGTTGGCCAAGAACATCAGGATGGCGGTGTAAACGATGATCCACCAGCCCCACTTGCCGAAGTTGTTGCTGGTGCTGTGTTTCAGGTCAACCGCTTTTTTCTGTTTACTCATATAATTTTAAGGCTCCTTTCCTGAACCGGGGCGTTAGAACGCACCCTTGTCCACATAATCGGAGGCGTTTTCGCTGTCGATGTAAGTGGGAGTGGTATAGTTGTAATGGACCGGGATGGTGCCCGTCATCAGGCCGTTGATGACCTGGGCGCAGCCCTCGGCGATCTGATGGGCGTCATTGATGACGGTCTCGGTGAGAGTGCCGTCTTTCACCGCTTGAATGGCCTCATTGGAGCCGGTGATGGAGTAAACCTTCACCTGGTCCAGCATGTCGTGCTGCTGCAGCACCTCAATGGCCCCCATGGCGAACTCATCGTCATAGCACATGACCACGTCCAGCTTGTCGCCGTAGTTCTGGATGTAAGTTTCCATGATCTCCTTGGCCTTGTCCCGGCTGGCGCCGGCATATTCTGTGGCCAGAATGGTGTAGTTGGAAAAGTGGCCGATGGTCTTTTCATAGCCCTGCTCCCGGAGAATGTAGTCCTGCTGGGGCTCGTTGCCGGAGATGCAGACGATGTTCAGTCCTGCGTCGGCCCCGTTGTCCCAAATGAGGTTAGCGGCCAGCTGGGCGGCAATGGCCTCCTGGTCCGGACCCACAAAGGCGGACACGCTGGACTGCATGGAAGGGGAGGCGTCGATGCCCGCCATAATGACAGGCACGCCGGCGTCAAAAATCTCCTTCACCCAGTCGTTGGCCATCAGAGAGTCGCCGGCAAACAGAATGAAGTAGTCCGGATCCTCCGCCAGCAGCTCGGTGACCTGGGCGCCCTGGTTGGCGGGCACGCCTTCCGCAGAGCGGACGCTCAGCTCCCAACCCTGCTCCTGGCACATCTCCTCCAGAGCGGTGCGCAGCTCACCGGCCCAGGGGGCCTGCTCCCCGTCAGCCACGCAGGAATAGGCGATATGGACGGTCTCCCCGTCGGCAGTCAGACTGCCCTGGGGCTGCTGCTGGGTTTGACCGGCGGCTCCGCAGGAAGCGCAGGCCAGCAGCATTATGGCGGCCAGCGCCAAAAAAGCCAGCCGTTTCAATTGTTTCATGGTTTTCCCTCCTAATGAATACTGTCGAAACAGTTAGTAGCAATTTATTTTAACTTTTGTGGACTAAATTCTCAATGGTGTTTCTCGCTAAAAAAATGTTCCAATTTTTAGCATTATCCACAATAGTGCTGAGGAAAACGAAGGAATAACCAGATAAAAGGTGGAGAAACGGGAATGGTTTTCAAAAGTATTATGATGGGCGCTGAACGCAACCCGGCGGAGGAAGTATTCCACGAAAACTTCCTCCTCCGGTTTTGTTATGGGATGGATCATTCTAATCCCACATGATTCTCCGATGCGCCCCCCACTTGCTGCCCCATCAGGTCAATGAAAATTTGCATTTGGGGTGTCACCCATTTGTTTTTGTGATAGACCAGCTGGCTCCACATCTGGATTTTTGGGCAGCCCACCGGAAGGATGGCCAGCTGGCCCGCATCCAGGTATCGCTGAACCACATAGCGGGGCAGAAAGGAGATGCCGGTGTGATGGAGCAGCATATGGACAATGATATCTGTGTTGCCGGTTTCCAGAAAGGGGTGCAGCTCCAGCCCTTTGGCGGCCAGGATTTGCTCCAGGTCATAGCGGTAGCTGATGCCCTGTTCTGTCAGCACCATGGGCTGGGTCAACAGCTTTTTCAGGGGGATTTTGCCCTGTCCCACAAAGGGATGGGAGGAGGAGGCCACAAAGACAATGGGCTCCGGCCGCTCAAACACCTTGACCCACTCGGGGAAATAGGTCCGCTTGTCCAGAAAATAGAGGAGATCCACATCGTTCTGGCGGACCATATTGAATAGATCCGGGATCCGGCCGGTGTGAAGGCTGGTCTCCACCTGAGGGCAGCGCCGGGTGAAATCCAGCAGAATGGGGGGCAGCACGCTGATGGACAGGGATTCCGCGGTGCCAATCCGCAGTTTTCCGGCGGGGGCCAGATCATCCCGGATGAAATTCTGGGCTTTTTGGGCCACCTTCAACAGCTCCTGGGCGTGGGGAATGAACTGTTTCCCATGCTCCGTCAGCTTGATCCGCCGCCCGATCCGCTCAAACAGGGGAGTGCCCAGCTCCTGCTCCAGCTGCTTGATCTGCACAGTGACCGCCGCCTGGGAATAGCCCAGCTGCTCCGCCGCCTTGGAAAAACTTTGCAGTTCCGCCACCCGCAGGAATGTGGCCGCTGTTCTGAGCTCCATTTTGCCGACCTCCATTATTAAAATAATTAAATGCTTTTATAAAAACCATTCGTTTCACAAAACAGTATCTTTTATGTTACACTGTCGTGGCGGGAAAATCAATGCTGAAAAGTGTGAAAGAGAGGAAACGCAAAAATGGCGTTTTTTAAAGCAATTTACAACCTGTTGTGGGGAGATATTGTCAAAATTCCTCTGCCCGGAGGCAGCAGCCTGGGGCTGTCACTGCTGGTGCTGATTCTGGTGCCGGCGGGTCTGTACTTTACAATCCGGACCCGGTTTTTGCCCTTCCGGCTGTTTCCGGAGATGGTGAAGGTGACGCTGGAGAACAATAAAAAGACCCAGCGGGAGGGGTTGTCCGGGGTTCAGGCCCTGATTGTTTCCACCGCCTGCCGGGTGGGGATGGGCAACCTGGTGGGAGTGGTGGCAGCCATCTCCGCCGGCGGCGCCGGAGCGGTGTTCTGGATGTGGATCATCGCCCTGCTGGGAGCGTCCACCGCCTTTATTGAGGCCACTCTGGCCCAGATTTACAAAGAGAAGGACCCGCTGTACGGAGGCTATCGGGGCGGACCGGCCTACTATCTGCACCATCTGTTTGTGGGCAAAAACAGCCGCCGGAAACGGTCTGTGGTGGCCAGTCTGTTTGCCGTCTCCGGCCTGATCTGCTGGTGTGGCATCAGCCAGGTGACCAGCAATTCCATCTCCGCCTCCTTTGAAAACGCCTTCCACATTCCGCCCCTTTGGTCCACCATCGCCCTGGTGGCGGTGGCGGCGGTCATTGTGCTGCGGAAAAACGCCACCGTGAAGGTGCTGGATATTATGGTGCCGGTGATGGCGGCCTGCTACTTTTTCATCACCATTTTCATCATTATCAAAAATGCCGGCCAGCTGCCGGCGGTGTTTGAGCGGATTTTTGCGGAAGCCTTTGGCCTCCGGCCGGTGGTGGGAGGCGGCATCGGCGCCGTCATTATGAATGGAGCCAAGCGGGGGCTGTTTTCCAACGAGGCAGGCTCCGGCTCCGCTCCCTGTGCGGCGGCGGCCGCCGATATCAGCCATCCGGCCAAGGAGGGACTGCTTCAGGCCCTGGGGGTGTTCATCGACACCCTGGTGATCTGCAGCTGCTCCGCCATGATTATGCTGCTGACGCCCGAGAGCCTCACAGCGGGCCTGGAAGGGATGGATCTGCTTCAGGCAGCCATGGGCTATCATTTGGGGCAGTTTGGCGTGATTTTTATTGCAGTTATTCTGTGGCTGTTCAGCCTGTCCACCTTTTTGGGAATTCTGTTTTATGCCCGGTCCAATGTGGCCTACCTCTTCGGGGACAATTGGATTTCTCAGCAGCTCTATAAAATCCTGGCCCTGGCCATGCTGTTTGTGGGTGGTCTGGCTGCCTACCAGTTCGTCTGGGATCTGGGCGATGTAGGGGTCGGATTGATGACGGTGTTCAATATGATTGCCCTGATTCCTCTGGCCCCCAAGGCCCTGGCTTCCCTGCGGGACTACGAGCAGGGGGAAATGAAACATAGGTAATTTTAAAGCAAAGAAAAAGCGGCAGCCTCTCGGATCTGGGAGGCTGCCGTTTCCTTTTTGATGCATTGCTCTGTTTATTATCAGCGGGAGAGGCTAATGCCCGCTTTGGGTTGTTCTACTCCGTGATCCCGGGGAATTTGAAATCGATGGGTGACTTTGGTTCCCTCCCTGCACTCCACAGTGATGGAAACGTGATTGCTTACGGTACGGTCCAAATCCAAAATCTCAAATTGGATGATTACTTCTTCTCCTGGAGCAAGAACGCATGCGTTCGTGGGAATTGGGTATTGCTTCGTGAGACTTGTTTGTAAAATGGCCAGATGGTTTTTGGCAAAGGTGATGGTGACATCAGATATATTTTTCACGTACCACTGAATGATGACCGCATCTCCGGGGGTCTCCTCAATGGTGGCGTGGACTTTTATAGAGGACTCTTGCCGCTGGCCGCAGGAGGCCAGCAGTAAAGAAGCCAGCAGAAGGGCAATCCATTGGGACAGAAGAATGCGCTTCATGGTTTGGACACCTCTTTTACAAACAAGCCGAAACCGGTTCAGCAAAGGGAAAAAACAGATGTTGTCCTCAGGAACTGACCAGTTTTTACAGTTTGATAGTAACACTAGGTAAGATATATGTCAATAAAAATGCAATATATTGCAAAGACATATATTGAAAAGAAAGAAGAGGTTGCTATAATAGCGTTAAGAGGGTATGTGGGAGGAGGGATGCGCGTGGAGAAGAAAAGCGATGCCGGCCACTCCTTTGAGGATTATTTTAAGCGGGCCATGAATCCGCTGATTATTTTGTCCATCCTGATGGAGCGGCCCAAATACGCCTATGAGATGACCCAGGAGTTAAAGCAGCGTTCTGGTGGATTGTATCAGATGCCCCTGTTGTATCCCGTTCTGTACCGGCTGGAGAAAAGCGGCTATGTGGAGATTTCGGAAACCGTGATCTCAGAGAAAAACCGCACCCGGAATTATTACCGGATCACGGAAGCGGGAAAGGACTATCTGGATGCTTGTGTGGCACAATATGAGGCCCTCACGGTGGTTGCAAATCAGTTCTTGGGCTTGGATGAGGGGGAAAAAGCATGATGAATCCGACCTTGCGGCAATACCTGGATCAGGTGGCGCTGCTGATGCATTTGGACAGACGTCAAAAAAAGAGCCTGTTCGTCAAAATCCGCGCTGAGCTGGAGGAACAGATGGAGGCTCAACCTGTGTCCGATTACCAGCAGCTAATAGAGATACTGGGTCCGCCTGAGGCTATGGCTGCGGAGTTGTCGGAGTTGGAACCATTTACGGCCCAGTTGTCCTCGGTAAAACGCACCAACCGTCGGCTCTGGTGTTTTGTCATGATTGCAGCTGTTGCGGTAGTGCTGATTGGAGTGGTCTGCATTCATCTTGCCTTGACTCAGCCAGGGTATTATGTGGTGGAAACGGTCCAGATCCAGTAAAACCAGTTGCTAGACCAGCGGGGGACCGGGAGGAAAAACAGTATGGCAGCCGAAATGAAAGAGACCATTGCCCAGGCGGCAAAAAAGCTTTTGCTGGAAAGGGGCGTCAAAAAACTGACGGTAACAGACTTGGTGGAGGAATGCCACATCACCCGTCAGGCCTTTTACTACCACTTTGAGGATATCCCGGCGCTGCTGCGCTGGATGTTTGAGCGGGATACAGAGCGGAACCTGCTGGAGGCCAAGACGCTGAAAACGGGGGAGGAGCGGCTGCGGTATCTGTTTGTCATGGGTATCAACGCCCTGCCCTATGTGAAAAAGGGGATCGGGAGCAGCTACGGCTCGGAGCTGGAGCACTATCTTACCCAGTATATCCAGCATCTGTTTGAACAGGCTTGCCAAGAGGAGGG
>CABRZO010000084.1 GCA_902475455.1 uncultured Eubacteriales bacterium | reverse complement strand
AGCCCACCATCAGGGAATTGCCCATGTTGAAACGGGCGTCCCCCATGTAGGTGAGGTGGATGCCCTTCAGATGGCCGAAGTGCTCCCGGATGGTGAGGAAATCCGCCAGGATCTGGGTGGGATGGAACTCGTTGGTCAGGCCGTTCCAGACCGGCACCCCGGCATACTTGGCCAGATCCTCCACAATGCTCTGATCGAAGCCCCGGTACTCGATGCCGTCGTACATCCGGCCCAGCACCCGGGCGGTGTCGGCGATGGACTCCTTCTTGCCCATCTGGGAACCGGAGGGCCCCAGATAGGTGACGTGCATCCCCAGGTCATAGCCCGCCACTTCAAAGGCGCAGCGGGTTCGGGTGGAATCCTTCTCAAACAGCAGCGCCACGTTTTTGCCCCGCAGGGTGTCGTGGGCAACGCCCGCCTTCTTCTTTGCCTTCAGGTCCGCCGCCAGATCCAGCAGGTAGGTGATCTCCTCCGGGGTGTAGTCCAGCAGCTTGAGCAAATTTCTGCCCTTCAAATCCATATGGTTTCCTCCGTTCCGCGGCAAAACCGCAAGTTTCACTGGCTATCAGCATACCATTTTCCAGACAAAAGCGCAAGCGGCTGGGTTTGACTTTTTTACTTTCCACTGATAAAATTGTAGCTGTTACGTCTGGCTGCGCCGCCGGAGCCCAACATGCCCGGGGCTGGACCTAAAAAAGAGGAATGACATTATGCTGCAAGCTATTTTATTCGATCTGGACGGCACTCTGCTGCCCATGGACAACGACCACTTTACCCAGGTCTATTTCCACCACCTGGCCGCCACCGCCGCCCAATGGGGCTACACCGACTCCAAGCTGCTGGTGAAGGCGGTATGGGCAGGAGTGGAGGCCATGGTGAAAAACCAGGGCCACTGCTCCAACTACGACGCCTTTTGGTCCACCTTCGGCACCATCATGGGCCAGGAGAGTTTAAGGGACATCCCCAAATTCTCCACCTTTTATGACAACCAATTCCATCAGGCCCGCTCCGCCACTTCCCCGGCCCCCCTGGCCCGGGAGGTGGTCCGGCTGGCCCATGAAAAGGCGGAAAAGGTGATTCTGGCCACCAACCCCATCTTCCCCGCCAACGGAGACGCCACCCGGCTGAGCTGGATCGGCCTGAAGATGGAGGATTTTGACCTGGTCACCGACTACGCCAACTCCCGCCACTGCAAGCCCAATCCCGCCTACTACCGGGACATTCTGGACCAGTTCCACCTGGACCCCTCCCGGTGCCTGATGATCGGCAACGACGTGCAGGAGGATGTGCAGGCCGCCGCCGCCGCGGGCATTCCCGCCTGGCTGCTCACCGACACCGCCATCAACCGCGGCAACACCCCGGTCACCTGTCCCAGCGGCAGCTACCAGCAGATGGTGGACTACCTGAAGCAACTTTAATTTGTAAAATAAACATCCCGGTCCGGGCCATGCCCGAGCCGGGATGTTTAAATTTGCAGCAAATCAGCCCTCCAGCCCCGCCGCCCGCTGAATGGCCCGGGCGGTCTGCTCGATGGTATAGCTGGAGGCATCCACCGTCAGATCCGCCACCCGCTCATAGATGGGGGTACGGTAGTCGTAGAGATCTTTCAGGGTCTGGCCCGGGGCCAGGGTGATGCCCCGGGTGGCCAGGTTGGGAATCCGGCGGACGATCTCCTCATAGGGGTGGCTCAGGTAGACCAGCCGCCCCAGCTCCCGCAGCTTTTGCAGCCCCCGGGAATTCAGCACCGCAGAGCCCCCGGTGGCGATGACGGTATGGGCGCAGTCCAGGCTCTCCACCGCGTCTGCCTCCCGCTCCAGAAAGGCCTCGTTGCCCTCGGAGTGGATGATATCCTGGAGCCGCCGGCCGTTCTGCTTCTGGATCACCAGATCCACGTCCACAAAATCCCAGCCCAGGATTTTAGCCAGCACCACCCCTACGGTGCTCTTGCCGCAGCCGGGCATACCAATCAGCACCAGGTTATCACCGGACACCGGCTCAAAGCGGTATTTCTGGGGCACATCGGGATATTTTTCCCGGTCCACCTCACTGAGGAACATATCATAGGGCCGGGCGTAGACCTCCCCCGCCCCGTAGAGCTGCTGGTAGATCACCAGCATCTCCCCGGTCTCGCTGTGAATGGCGGTGCCCAGCACCTTGTATAGTTTATTTTTAAAGTGGCGGTAGGTGCCGCCCACCTTCAGTTCTCGCATGGTCCAAAGATCCTCCCAAAACAGTTCTGTGGTGAAATAAAGATAACACAGGCCGCCCCAAAGCACAAGCCGGAATGGGCCCGCCCCTCTTTACAAGAAACGGCGGGACAAGTATAATCAGTTCTGACCATATTATCTTTTTGCAATCTGTTGTTTTAAATCAGGTCAGAAAGGGGTAGACGCATGCTGACATATTCCTTTGAGGACACCGGCGGGTGTAGCCTGTACGAATATCTTTACCGCTGTATCCGGGATGACATCCTCTCCGGCCGGCTCTCCCCCGGAGAAAAGCTGCCCAGCAAGCGGGCCTTTGCCAAGCATCTGGGGGTCAGCGTCATCACGGTGGAAAATGCCTACGCCCAGCTGGTGGCGGAGGGCTATCTCTATTCCCTGCCCAAACGGGGCTTTTTTGTGGAAAAGCTGGAACCGGGAATTTTGCCCCCGCCCCAGGCCCGGTATGAACCCCAGCCCATCCCCTCCATTTCCGCCCCGCCGGAGCACTGGTTTGCAGATCTGGTGACCAACCATATTCCGGCGGAAAACTTCCCCTTCTCCACCTGGGCCAAGCTGCTGCGGGAGGTGCTGAGCCAGGAGGGAGAAGAGCTGATGCACTCCCCCTCGGCCCAGGGCCGCCGGGAGCTCCAGGAGGCCATTGCCGGTCACCTCTACCACTTCCGGGGGATGGCGGTGGAGTCGGATCAGATCGTCATCGGCGCCGGGACTGAGTACCTCTACGGGCTGCTGGTCCAGCTGCTGGGCCGGGATAAGGTCTACGGAGTAGAGGACCCGGGGTATCAGAAGCCCGCCCTGATCTATGAGAGCAATGGGGCCCGCTGCGTCCCCATCCCCATGGACGAGGCCGGGGTGCGCACCCAGGCCCTGGAGCAGCAGGGGGTGGACGTACTCCACATCTCCCCCTCCCACCACTTCCCCACCGGCATCGTCATGCCGGTGAGCCGCCGCTATGAATTGCTGGGCTGGTGCGCCAAGGCCCAAGGCCGCTACATTCTGGAGGACGATTACGACTGCGAATTCCGCACCAGCGGCAAGCCCATCCCCACCCTCCAGAGCATCGACGCCTCGGATCGGGTCATCTATATCAACACCTTTTCCAAGACCCTGGCCTCCACCATCCGCATCAGCTACATGGTGCTGCCCCGGCCTTTGGTGGAGGTGTTTCGGCAGAAGCTGGGCTTTTACGCCTGCACCGTATCCTCCTTTGAGCAGCTGGCTCTGGCCCGGTTCATCCAAGAGGGCTACTTTGAAAAGCATTTGAATCGGATGCGCAACCACTACAAGGCCCAAAAGGCCCGCATTCTCCAGCAGCTCAAGGCCAGCCCCGTGGCCGGTGCCATCTCGGTGCGGATGGAAAATGAGGGGCTCCACTTCCTGCTGGAGATCCATGGAACCCTGGAGGACGCCCAGTTGATCCAGCTGGCCCAGCGGCAGGGGCTGCGGATCTCCTGCCTGTCCCAGTACTATCGGACCGCCCCCACCGCCAGCCACGTGATTGTGGTCAACTACGCCGGGCTGCCCTCGGACCGGTCCCAGGAGGCCTTCCGGCGGCTCATCTCCTGTATCGGTGAAGTTCTGGATTGTGACAGATAATTTTCCTTTCAACCCGTTGAATGGACAAAAAAGCGCCCATCCCAGGCCTCAGCCTGGGTGGGCGTTTTTGTGTGTTCAATCGGGGTCAGGCCCCCTGTTTGGTGTGCTCCTGACAAGCGGCGCAATCATGGCCGTAGGACCAGAGCTGTTCCGCGGTGGGGGTCCAGCGCCGGGCATAGGCCTCGGTCTTCTCCGTCAGGTGCTCCACGGACTCCGGAGACTGGAGGTCGGTGGAGTGGGCGCCGGTGCGCTCAATGATCTCCCGGATCTTCTCCGGGTTTTCCAGCATGGGACAGGGCCGCAGGTGGTTCTGGTTGAAGGGCTGGCCGTCATGGTAGGCCATGAACAGCGGAGAGGTCAACACCTCCAGCAGGGTTTTCTCCCGGATATTGGAGTCGGAGTAGTGGAT
Source organism: uncultured Eubacteriales bacterium (assembly GCA_902475455.1). Taxonomy (GTDB): domain Bacteria; phylum Bacillota; class Clostridia; order Oscillospirales; family Oscillospiraceae; genus UMGS1766. Next base: position 6,261 of record CABRZO010000084.1, on the reverse strand, counting down.
GAACACGCAGGGATCGCAGTCCCCGTTGGCGTTGATGTGCAGGAACCGCCTTCCCCCGGCGATGCAGCCCCCCACATACTCCCCGTCGTTCTGGAAGTCCATCATGAAAATGGGCTTGGTATGGCGGTACTCGTCCCGGATCTTGTGATAGATGTAAGCCCGCTGTTCCGGGGTGGGCAGCAGCTCGGGACTTGCGTCGTTGCCCACGGGCATGTAGTGGAAATACCAGATGAAGTAGGCCCCCAGGTCGATGATCTTGTCCATAAAGGCCTCGGAGGTGATGGAGTCCATGTTGGCGCTGGTGTAGCAGGCAGAGATACCGAAGGGCAGGTGCCGCTGCTTCAGCAGCTCCATGGCATGAATCACCTTTTGATAGACCCCCTGGCCCCGGCGGCCGTCGGTGGCCTCCTCAAAACCCTCCAGGGAGATGGCGGGGATAAAGTTCTTGACCCGCAGCATATTGTCGGCGAACTCCTCGTCGATCAGTGTGGCATTGGTGAAGCACAGGAACACACAGTCGTTGTGCTTGTTGCACAGGGCAATCAGGTCATCTTTCCGGACCATGGGCTCGCCGCCGGTGTAGATGTAGATATAAATGCCCATGTCCTTGCCCTGTAGGATGATGTTGTCGATCTCGTCAAAGGTCAGATTCAGCTTATTGCCGTATTCCGCCGCCCAGCAGCCCACACAGTGGAGGTTACAGGCGGAGGTGGGGTCCAGCAGGATGGCCCAGGGCACATTGCAGTTGTATTTCTGCCGGATCTCCTCCTGGCGCTGCCAGCCCACCAAATTGCCGTTGACAATGAAGTTGGTGAACACGGTTTTCAGCACCTCGTTGTCCACGTTCTTCACCAGATTGACAATGAACTTGTGCCAGTTGTCGTTAGGGTCGTTGATAACCCGGCGGATCACCTCCCGTTGCTTGGGGAAGCTGTCGGGCGCCTCGCCGGCAAACCGGTCCACCCAGGCCATCAGCTTGGGCAGATTTTCCTCCGGGTCTTTTTCCAGATAGCTCAAGGCCTGACGAATGCCAAAAGACTGCAGTGATTGCTTGATTCCCATAAAGAAAAACTCCCTTCCACGTCCCCCTTCCATCAAAACACGGTTGGCTCCCGGCGGCTTTCCCGGGATCACGGCAGCGGGTTTGGGGACAGAAGGGCGGAACATCTGGCTGAATTTTGTTCTACCTGGAGTATAGTGCTCTGAGAATCAAAAGAGAATGGACAAAAAAAGCGGAGTGTTCCACTTTTGGACACTCCGCTTTTTTTGTCTAATTTTGTCGGGGCCTTTACTGACGCCCGCACTCCTCCACGCACCGGTCCGCCATCAGCTTGATGCTGTCGTCGAAGAAGCGGACCAGCTTGTCCTGAAGAAAGGCGGCATCGCTGTGCATCCCCTCTCCCATCCAGGTCAGAAACAGGCCGGTAATGCCATAGGTGAAAATATCCAGCACAAACTTCCGGTCCTCTTCCTGGACCGGCCGTCCCCCCAGGGCGTCCTCAAAGGTGGCCTCCATCAAAGGCGCCACAATTTTCCGGAGAATGCGCTCCAACTGGGGGCGCTCCATGGACTGGTAGATGTTCAGCAGCCAGCCCCGATTTTCTGTGGCGTAGTTGAGCCCCAGGGCCACATCCTTCACCCAGATACCGCTGCGCTGGTGCTGCAGGGCCAGATTTTTGCACTCCTCCACCAACAGCCATTCCACCAGGTCATAGATATCATGGAAATGGTAATAGAAGGTCTTGCGGCTGACCTGGGCCTCATCCGCCACATCCTGGATGGTAATATGCTCTAAATTATGTTTTTGCAGCAGTTTTTTCAGCGCATCCGCCATGGCCCGCTTGGTGAGATTTGTCATAAGATGCCTCTTTTTCAGCTCAAAATCCGGTTCTCCCGAATCAACTCCGGCCCTGTTATACTATCTGTATAGTTCATTATAACAGCTTCCCTTTTGTTTGGCAAATTCCCTTATGAGACTAAGCTTCCTCACCGGCGGAATCCAGGTTATCCGCAGCCGCCGCAGGCGGCGCAGCTGTGGGCCTCCTGCTGGCACTGGGGCGGCACCGGCAGGCCCCGGCGCTCATAATAATCCTTCAAGGCCGCCTTCACCGCCTCTTCCGCCAGCACGGAACAGTGGAGCTTCACCGGAGGCAGTCCGTCCAGGGCCTCCACCACCGCGTGGTTTGTGAGCTGCAGGGCTTCGCTGACGGGCTTGCCCTTGATGAGCTCGGTGGCCATGGAGCTGGTGGCGATGGCGGCACCGCAGCCAAAGGTGTTGAACTTCACGTCCACTATGGTGTCATCCTCAATTTTGAGGTAGATCTTCATGATGTCGCCGCAGACGGCGTTGCCCACCTCACCCACGCCGTCGGCGTTGTCCATTTTACCCACATTCCGGGGATGGGCGAAGTGATCTCTCACTTTCTCACTGTATGCCATTGCCATAATTTCATTTCATCCTTTCTGTCCGGTCAGGCGGACTGTCTGGCCGCCTGCATTTCCTCCCATACCGGGCTCATCTCCCGCAGTCCGGCCACAATGCCCGGCAGTTGGGAGAGCACATAGTCCACTTCTGCCTCGGTGTTCCACTCGTCCAGCGTGAGCCGCAGCGAACCGTGGGCCACCTCCTTGGGCAGTCCGATGGCCAGCAGCACATGGCTGGGGTCCAGGCTGCCGGACGTGCAGGCGGAGCCGGAGGAGGCACACACCCCCGCCAGGTCCAGCCGCAGCAGCAGGGCCTCTCCCTCGATGCCTTCAAAGCAGAAATTGACGTTGCCGGGCAGCCGGTGTTCCCAATCTCCGTTGAGTCGGGACACGGGGATCTCCGAGAGCACCCCCTGTATCAGCTTGTCCCGCAGGGCGGTGACCCGGGCGTTGTTCTCCTCCAGATGGTCCACCGCCTCTTCCAGGGCGGCGGCCATCCCGCAGATAGCGGGCAGGTTTTCGGTGCCGGCCCGTTTGCCCCGCTCCTGGGCGCCACCCTCGATCAGGTTGCCCAGGAAAATACCCCGGCGGCAGTAGAGGGCGCCCACCCCCTTGGGACCGTGGAACTTGTGGCCGGACAAGCTGAGCAGGTCAATGGACTGCTGGGAGAGGTCGATGGCCAGGTGTCCCACCGCCTGGACCGCATCGGTGTGGAAGAGGACTCCCTTCTCCCGACACAGCCGGCCGATCTGGTCGATGGGCTGAATGGTACCGATCTCATTGTTGGCGTACATAATCGTGACCAGGGCGGTATCCTCCCGAATGGCCGGCTCCAGCTCCTCCAGCCGCACCAGGCCGTCCTCATGCACCGGCAGATAGGTGACTTCAAAGCCCTCCCGCTCCAGCTTCTTCAGGGTGTGGAGCACTGCATGGTGTTCAAAGGTGGTGGAGATCAGGTGCCGCTTTCCCTTTTTGGCTCCCAGGGCGGCAGCCTGGGTGATGGCCCAGTTGTCCGCCTCGCTGCCGCCGGAGGTGAAGTAGACCTCCTCCGGCCGGGCGCCCAGGCACTGGGCTACCTTGCGCCGGGCCTCGTCCAGCAGCCGGTTGGCCTCCTGGCCCTTGACGTGCAGACTGGAGGGATTGCCGTAGTACTCGGTCAGACAGGGCATCATGGCCTCCAGGGCGGTTTTGCTCAAAGCGGTGGTGGCCGCGTTATCAAAATAGACGTTCATAGTGCGCCTCCTTTTTTAATTCCTATTGTGATTATAGGATATTATAAAATATCCTATATGTCAAGTAGGAATTTTAAAAAAGAAACCGCCCGCCCCCTTCCCTCCCGGAAAGGAGCGGGCCGCGGCCGGGTCAGGCCTGGATGTGATCCAGGAAATCCTGCAGGGTGTACTGATCCACATAATCGCTGATCACCTGATCCATCCCCTCCCAAAACCAGAGGGTGACGCACTGGTCACAGCGCTCGCACTGGTTGATCTCACTTTGCAGGCAGGTAATGGGGGCTAGGCTGCCCTCCACCGCCCGAAGCACATCTCCAATGCGGTATTCCTTGGGGGGACGGGTGAGCATATAGCCTCCCTGTACACCCCGAATACTTTTCAGGAAGTTTGCTTTGTTCAATTTCAGCACGATCTGTTCCAGATATTTGACGCTGATGTCCTGACGGCTGGAGATCTCCTTCAGGGAGACCACCGCCCCGGGCCCCTGTTGGGCAATGTCCAGCAACAGCCGCAGCGCATATCGGCCTTTGGTCGAAATTTTCATAATATCAACTCCAGCACATATTTTATCCGGTTTTTTCGGAAAATGCAACCGTTTTGCTAGGCAAATTCCAGAATTGATTCGCCCCGGACAAAATGTCCGCTTTTTTCCGTTTGTGCTTGCTTTTCCCGCAGGTGCGGAGTACAATAACGGTATAGCAGTCTGATATGGAGGTGACAAGCCATGATTGATGAGACCGCCACCGGGTTTCAAAACAATATGCGCCTGATCCAGGAGACGGTCCCGGGCAAGCAGATTACCCTGGCCCACATCATCGCCAACCCGGATCCGGTGATCTACCGGAAGCTGGGCCTGGACCCCAAGCTGGATTACAGCAAGGCCGCCATCGGCATTGTCACCGTGACCCCCAGTGAGACCAGCATTATCTGCGCCGACATCGCCATCAAGTCCACCGGAGTGGATCTCAGCTTTGTGGACCGGTTCAGCGGCACCCTGATCTTCACCGGGCTGGTGGCCCAGGTGGAGCAGGCCATGGCGGATCTGTGCGACTACTGCCGGGACACCCTGGGCTGCACCGTCTGCCCCATCACCAAGACCTGACCGCCATGCGGAAGATCATCTTCATGGGCCGCAGCGGCTCCGGTAAAACCACCCTGAAGCAGGCGCTCCGGGGAGAGGGCATCCACTACGACAAGACCCAGTACATCCACCACGGCGACGCCATCATCGACACCCCCGGCGAGTACTGCGAGAGCAAGCACCTGGGCCGGGCCCTGGCACTGTACGCCTATGAGGCGGATGTGGTGGGTCTTTTGATCTCCTCCATCGAGGAGTTCTCCATCTACTCCCCCGGCGTCACCTCCTCCACCAATCGGGAGACCATCGGTATTGTCACCCAGATCGACCGGCCCGATGGGGATCCCGCCCGGGCCGAGCGTTGGCTCCGGCTGGCGGGCTGCGAAAAGATTTTTTACGTCAGCGCCAAGGAGGGCACCGGACTCCAGGAGCTGATGGATTATCTGGACACCGACAGCCCCGAACCGCAGCCCCTGTTCTGATTTCGATGATTAAGACGTATTGCATCAAAGATGCAATACGTCTTTTTGCATAGAATGAACCGGCCCGGGCAAACTGTTCCAGGAACGCTATGTGAGGAGGCTACGCGCTATGTTTGGAATGGCCAACCAGAGCCGGGGCAAGCTGACCAATCCCTTTCAGGAGCTGGAGCAAATCACCTCCAGCCTCTTTGGCCGCACCCCAAAGCTGGATTTTGAACTGGACGTAAAGGACGAGGGAGACGCCTATGTGCTGGAGGCCGACCTGCCGGGTATGAAGCGGGAGGACATCCAGGTGAAGCTGGAGGGCAACTATCTCACCATCACCGCCCAGCGCAGCGACCAGCAGCAGGAGAGCGACAACTCCGGCAGCTATATCCGCCGGGAGCGCAGCTACGGCTGCCTGAGCCGCACCTTCGATGTGTCCCAGGTGGACACCGAGACCATCACCGCCAGCTACCGGGCGGGGGTGCTCTCCCTCCGGCTGCCCAAGCAGCACTGGCAGGAGCAGAACATCCGCCAGGTGGAGATCCACTGATCCGGAAACGGGGCCCGCAACAGCGGGCCCCGTTGGCTTGTCCCGGGCCTCCAGGCGTGGTATGATGTATCTGAAAAACGCCCCGCATCCCCTCCGGCCTGGCCCGGAAGCTGCGGGGCAGGAAACGAGGTTTGGACCATGAATCCACGCAACACCACCCTGTGCCATCTGGAACGGGACGGAAACTATTTAATGCTCCACCGGGTCAAAAAGCAGGGAGATGAAAACCAGGACAAATGGGTGGGGCCCGGCGGCAAATTTGAGCCGGGGGAGAGCCCCGAGGACTGCGCCCTCCGGGAGGTCAAAGAGGAGACCGGCCTCACCATGCTGGACTATGAGTATCGGGGTATTGTCACCTTCGTCTCCGATGAGTGGGGCACCGAGTACATGCACCTGTTTTGGAGCGACCAATTTGAAGGAGTCCTCAAAGAATGCGACGAGGGGGTGCTGGAGTGGGTGGACAAGCACGAACTGCTCACCAAAAACATCTGGGAGGGAGACAAAATCTTT
>CABRZO010000083.1 GCA_902475455.1 uncultured Eubacteriales bacterium | reverse complement strand
CACTGGCCCGGCCGGAGCGAACCCGTTTCCACTCGTCATACCGCTCCCCCGCCGGCAGCATGCTGTGCAGCAGGGCAATTTCATCGCCGAACTGGGCGGAAAACAGCGCCAGCAGCTGGGGGGTCAGGGCAATTTCCGGCACCAGCACCAGGGCGGTTTTCCCCGCGGAAAGGGCGGAATGGATCAGCCGGATATAGACCTGGGTCTTGCCGCTGCCGGTAACGCCGTAGAGCAGGGCGCATTCCGGTTTTTGAGAGGAAAGCAGCGACTCCAATCCATCCAAACAGGTTTGCTGCTCTTGGTTCAGCTCCGGAGGCGGGGCGGGTTCTACCCAACGCCGTTCCGGTCTGCGGAACACCTCCCGATGTTCCAGGTGCAGAACCCCCTTCTTCTCCATGGCTTTTACGGTCTGGGCTGTGGCACCGGTGAAGTAGCGGATGTCCTTCAGAGATACCTCCGGCACTTCCTCCAGCAGCCGCAGCACCGCCTGCTGGGAGGTGGAGCGGCTGCCCAGTTTTGCCCGGGCCTCCTCCACCGCCAGATCCAGCACCGCAATCTGTTCCAGCTTGTCCCCCACATTCCGGGAGGCGGAGGTCTCCAGGGTCAGCACCCCCTGTTCCAGCAGCTCCCGCAGGGCGGGCCCGGGATCGGAGGTTCCGAAGGCCTCCAGCAGTCTGCCCTTTTCCAGCTCTCCCCCATTGGCGAAGATGAGATCCAGCACCTTTTGGGCTGCGGGCCGGTGGGCGGCGGCGTAGGCCGCAGCCTTGTCCATGCCCGGAGATATACAGTACCGATCCTTCAGGGCGAAGTACAGCCCCGCCGGCAGCATGGCTTTGATTGCGTCATAGACGGTGCAATAATACCGCTCATGCATCCAGAGGGCCAGCCGGATACTCTCTGAGGCCAGCATGGGGGCCTCGTCCAGCAGCGCCAGGACGGCTTTAAGGCCTTTTGTACGCTGGCCGGAAAACAGATCCAGAATCAGACCTTCCACCCGGCGGTTGCCGGTGCCGAAGGGTACCATGACCCGCATTCCCGGCTGGGCCCGCTCCTCCAGAGAGGCCGGAATCAGATAGGTATAGGGTTTATCGATGGCATAGGTGGCGGAAGAGACCGCGATATGGCACAACAGATCAGTTTGCACGGCCTTCCGCCTCCTTTTTGACGCGTTAATAAATGCAGGGAACAGCGCCCAGGCTCAAAACCGGACGCTGTTCCCCCAATATTAGAAAACGATGGGCTCTTCCTGACGGAGCTCGCCGCTGCGTACTTCCTCCAGCGCCATGGTGACGGGCTTTTCCTCCAGGGAGATGGAGTCCTTTTCCGCCTCCTCGGAGATCTCCCGGGCCCGATGGGCCACCATGTTTACCAGAAGATAACGGCTTTCGATATTGGCCAGCATCTCATTCATCGGATAAAGAACCATAACAATTAATCCTCCTTGATCAAATCAATCCGCTTACTGGTTCGGCAGCGCTCTGCGCAGAGAATGGAAAGCACCTCGTTGGCAGCCTGCGAAACCTCATCATTGACCACCAGATAATCATATCTGGAAACTTCCTTCAGCTCTTCCTTGGCCCGCTCCAGACGGCGCTGGATGACCTCCTCCGGGTCGGTGTGGCGGCCGTGCAGCCGCTGGGACAGCACCTCAAAGGAGGGCGGAATCACAAAAATCAGCGGAGTGTCCGGGCGCTTATCGTGTACGATCTTGCTGCCCACCACCTCAATGTCCAGCAGCACGTCGATGCCGGCGGACAGTTTTTCGTCAATCAGTTTGGCGGATGTACCGTAGTAATTGCCGGAGTAGTTGGCATATTCCAAGAGCTCACCGTCCCGGATCATGCGCTCAAACTCGGGCACGTCCACAAAGTAGTAGTTGACTCCGTTCACCTCACCCTCCCGGGGCTTCCGGGTGGTGAAGGAGACGGAAAAGTAGAGGTCCGGCCGGCGGCGCAACACCTCCGTGATCACCGTGCTTTTTCCCACGCCGGAGGGGCCGGAAATAATGGCCAGACTTCCCTTCTGCGGTTTATTCATCCTCAGACTCCTCCTCTGCCTGTATCTCCCGGCTGTTGAGCCGGTTGGCGATGGTCTCCGGCTGAATGGCGGAGAGCACCACATGGTCGCTGTCCATCAGGATGACCGCCCGGGTCCGGCGGCCGTAGGTGCCGTCGATCAACAGGCCCTTTTCCCGGCTCTCCTGGATCATCCGCTTGATGGGGGCGGAGTCCGGGCTCACGATGGCAATGAGCCGGTCTGCGGAGACCATATTGCCAAAGCCGATATTCAACAGCTTCATGTCCTAACCTCCGAGCGTTTACTCAATATTCTGAACCTGCTCCCGCAGCTTCTCAATTTCAGACTTCATATCCACCACCACATGGGAGATGGTGAGATCGGTGCACTTGGAGCCAATGGTGTTGGTCTCCCTGTTCATCTCCTGGATCAGGAAATCGATTTTACGGCCCACGATGCCACCCTGTTCCAGCAGATCCCGGAATTGGGCGATATGGCTGCGCAGTCGCACCGTTTCCTCGTCCACCGCCACCTTGTCGGCGAAGATGGCGGCCTCGGTCAGGATCCGGCCCTCGTCGATCTGGGTGTTGTTCAGCACCTCCTGCAGTTTGGCCAGCAGCTTTTCCCGGTACTCCTTCACCGCCTGAGGGGAGCGCTCCTCCACCTGGGAGACAAACTCCTCCAGATGGGCCAGCTTGCTCAGCAGATCCTGCTTCAGCTTCTCACCCTCAGTGCTGCGCATGCGGTCAAAATCCGCCAGGGCCAGATCCAGCGCCGCGTACAGGTCCGCCGCCAGGGCGTCCTGGTCCTGGGGCAGCTTTTCCACCGTCAGCACGTCGGGGAAACGGGACAGCACGGAGACGGTGACATCGTTGCGGATGTTATAGGTCTCCGACAGTTCGCCAAAGGCCTTTAAGTAGCTCTCCGCCAGCGGACGGTTGACCTTGACGGCCACGGCGTCGGCCTGGCTGCTGTCCACCGAGACAAAGACGTCCACCTTGCCTCGGGAGGTCGCCGCCTTGACCCGGCTTTTGATCCCCTCCTCCGCAAAGGAGCAGGACCGGGGCAGCCGCACAGAGCAGTCCAGATAGCGGTTATTGACGCTCCGCAGTTCGATGACGATGGTCCGGTTGTTCAGCTCTGCCTCACCACGGCCGTAACCTGTCATGCTTTTAATCATATGCACACCTCATTCGAGATCATTTCGCAATCAACAATTATACCAATTTTCCCACGACATGTAAAGTCAATGTCCGGCAAAACGGCGGCGGATCTGAGGAATGACCCGGGCCTGCAACAGTGCCATCACTTTGGAAAAGGCGTAGTCATAGGCCAGGAAAATCACGCTGCCCGCCACACAGAGCACCGGCAGGAAGGGCAGCGGATAGCTCCAGGCCGCCTCGGCGGACTGGAAAAACAGCTGATAGCCCAGCAGATAGAGCACACCCAGCACCAGGTTAAAAAACACCAGCTTCAGCACATACTCCACGGGCCGCCATTTCAGACGCTCCAGCAGGCTTTTCAGCAGCGGATAGACGCCGAACAGGCACACATACAGGATCGCCACATGCTTTGCGGGGATCAGGATCAGCGCCAGCAGTCCGGAGACGATATAGCACAGCACGGCAGACACATAGCCGGCGGCAGATACCGCCACCGCCACCGCCAGCCCCGCCACGGCGGCCAGGGCGGTCCAGCCGCTGGGGATCAGGCTGGCCAGCAGCTGAATGACCAGGGCTACCGCCGCCAGCATACCGGACAGGGCGACAATCCGGGGAGAAATTTTGGGACGACCCATCAGCAGCGGCCTCCTCCACACAGGCAGTTCAGGCACATCAGCGTGGTGCAGCAGTCCATGGCGTCCATGCCGGCGGAATAGCCGTCGGACCGGTAGGCCTGTCCTCCCTGCTGCATCATGTTGTAGGCTCGGCGATACTCCACATTGCCGGGGTCCATGGAGACGGCCCGCTGATAGTTGCTCATAGCCTCATCCAGCCAGCCCTTGCGATAGGCAATGCTTCCCTGCAGAAAATACCACTCCGCATCCTGTCTGGCGGCCCGGGAGAGCAGCGTTTCCGCCTGATAGATATCCCCGGCGTTAATGGCGCTGCGGACCTGGGCGTAGATGGGATCGCTGCTGCCCCGCTGCTGCTGGTAGCCGTTATAGCTGCTGCCGCCGCCGGAGGAACGGCTCTGGTATCCGGAGGAGGAAGCGGATTGATAGCTGCCGCCTCCGGCGCGCATCTTGGTGATGGCCTCATAAGCTTCGTTGATCTCTTTCATCTTCTCCTCTGCCAGATCCGCCAGAGGATTGTTTTGGTAGTTGTCCGGATGATATTTGCGGGCCAAGGTGCGGTAGGCCTGCTTGACCTCTTCATCCGTCGCTTCTGGGGTGATGCCAAGTACACTGTAGGGATCGTTCATGTTTGCTTTAACTCCTGTTTCTTTTGTTTGCGGTATTTTTTCCATTCTCCGGAAAAGACCAAATGTCTGACACTCTGCAAACCGGCGCAGAGTATATTCTCAACCACAGGGGTGTGGTATCCGATGGTTTCAAGGTGGAAGGCGGAAATGGCCAGATTTTCCGAGTGGCACACCGTCCGTTCCATGCTTTGCCGGGCTTCCTCCCGGACTTCCGGGGATGTGGCGGCGGTGAGCTGGTACCGGCTGGCCACAGGATTGTAGCGGTTGCGCTTCAAATCCTCATCCAGATCGTCCCAGGCGTCGATCAGATAGATCCAGCGGCCCAGGTGATAGAGCAGCTGCTCCATCACCCGGCGGGCGGGCTCGTCCCAATCCTGGGGCACCATGGCCGTCATAATCAGGGCAAACTGCTCTGCCATGCGGTCAATGGAACTGCAGCCCTCTTGTTCCAACTGCTGCAAGCGGGATAATCTCCGCCCGATCTTCTGGTGAAGGGCGGGATTCTGTTCCCGTCCCCGGCGGAACACTCCCTGAAAGAGGGCCAGCAGAACCAGGGCCGGAATCCGGCGCAGTCCCCGCTCGTCCACCAGTTGATCCTTCAGCTTCCAGTAGATCAGCAGCACGGAAATATCCGCGGCGGCCTCCAGGGAGGAATCTGGCTCACTGGCATCTCTGCCCCGCAACGGAGCGGAGACACAGCGTCGACAAGAGACACAGGGCGCTTCCTCCTCCCGCCGCAGCAGCAGAGCCAAAAAGGTGAAGTCATAGTTCAGTAGGAATCTGGCCAGAAAACCGTAGCGTTCCTTCAGCGTGTGGCACAGGCCGCAATAGGCGGCCCGATAATCCTGCCACTGTTGTGCTGTCAGTTTTTCCCGTACGGGCAACACATAACCAAACATTGCTTCAATTATGACCCGGTAATATTGACCACAACCTGGTATTCGCCCACAGCGCCTACGTCCGCAAAGCCCCGGACCCCCACCTTGGCAGGCAGGGTGCGGGTGCCCTGGGCGCTTTCGTCCAGGTCCGCCAGGTCGACAATCACATAGACATCCTGATCCTGGACCAGTTCCATGGTGCTGGATGCGCCGCGGATCCGAACCTCCAGTGCCTCGGTGACCAATTCCACATTGCCCAGGTCCTCGGGAACGTTGATCAGTTCAATATCCGAGGTCTGTACCACTCTGGTGGTCAGACCGGTCATGGACACTGTCACCTGGGCCGTAGTGATGCCGCTGATGATGGACACGCCCTCCGGCAGAGGGATATCCAGATTCAACACCTCGGAGGTGACGATCTGGGACAGGTCGATGGTGCCAAGGCTGATGGAATCGATCTCCTCCAGCCGCTCCGGCGTACCGGAGATAGTGACGGTTTCCGGATCAATCATGGTGGTGGCGTTAGCACTGGTGGCGCCGCCGCCGGAGGTATACTCCACTGTCAGGGGGACTTCCTTCACGATCTGGACCGGGAAAATGGTGTAGACCTCCGTAATATCACAGGTGAGGTTGGTCATGTCCACCGCATTACCTTCGGCGTCCACCAGGGTGATGGGCAGATCCCCGGACCAGGTAGAGCTCAAATCTTCCACGTCCAACGTCACCAAAGCGTGATCCACCTGTTCCACCAGGCTTCGCTCGCCGCTGACGGTGACTTCCTTCTGCTCAAATTCAAAGTCGGTATCGCTGATACGGGCCCCTTCCACGGCAGTGCCCACGAATTGGCCCTGGATTTCCACGGTCTTGGACAGCATTTCCACCACATCCACGTCTATGGTGGAGACACTGCGTTCCACTACTCGCAGCTTTGTGGAGACGGAGCTGGGCAAATTCTCCTCGTAATACAGGCTGTAATGTCCTTCACCGCTGATTTGGGAATCGGCCCGGACAGTGATGATGATATTGTTCCGGTTCACCTGGGAGATGGCAGAGCGGGGGCCCTCCAACTTCAGGGTGACGGTGGTATCCTTTCCGGAGGTGATCATCAGCCCGTCGTCAGCAAGCTCATCCTCACCGATAAAGGTGACGGGAATATTGTAGACAGTGGTGGTGCTTTTGGGGGCCTCCACAATGTCGATATACAGCCAGAGGGCCACGGAACAGGCGATGGCCAGGATCATGTAGAAAACCTTGCTGTTGCTGAGCTTTTCCCACAGATTATTCCGCATGATCGTCGCCCCCTTCCCCTTTCTTTCGATGCAGGAAATCAAACAGAGAGCGCTTGCGGGTGTTCTGTTCCTCCGCGGGAATCAGCTCATTACGGAGCAGGCGCTCCAAGGTCTCCAGGGAGAGATGGCGTTTGAGCATGCCACCCACCGCCACGGAAATGGCGCCGGTCTCCTCGGAGACAATGGCCACCACCGCGTCAGAATGCTCACTGACGCCGATGCCGGCCCGGTGCCGGGTGCCCAGATCCCGGCTGACGTTCAGGTTTCCAGTCAGAGGCAGCACGCAGCCGGCGCTCAAAACCCGGCTGTTGCGGATGATGACTGCGCCGTCATGCAGCGGGGCCTTGGGCCAGAAAATGTTCTTCAGCAGTTCACTGGAGACCTCTGCGTCCACCACGGTACCGGATTTGACGCAGTCGTCCAAAATGGTCATGCGCTCAAATACCACCAGTGCGCCAATGCGATCCTTGGACATGGAGGCGAAGGCGTCTACGGTCTGGAGGATGGCCCGTTCGGTCTGGTTGGTTTTTGCCTGAGGTGCCAGCAGCTTGCCGAAGCCTTTGCTGCCCACCTGCTCCAAAAAGCGCCGGATCTCCGGCTGGAACACCACAATCAGCGCCAGGAAGCCGATTTCCACCGCTCCCCGCAGGATGTAGTACAGCACATACAATCTGCAGTAATAGGCCACGGCCAGGGCCAGCAGTACCAGGACAATGCCCTTCAGCACCTGGCCCGACCGGGATTTTTTGGTTAATAATAGCAGACGATAAAAGATATAGGCGATGATGGCCATATCGATGATGTCTGTGATTTTGATCATCTGGATATATCTGAGGCAGATATTTGCATAGTGCGCAATCAAGCCCATTGCGCTCCCCCCTATCCTATCTGAACGCCTTTGACAGCGCTACAAACCCATAATAATTTCATTCTATTCATTATATCGCATTGCCAGAACCATGGCAAGCAAAGATAGGGATATTTATGTTAATTTGTGATGAACAATCTGTTTCAAAACCTTAAGAAAGGCATCCACTTCCCCCGGGGTGTTAAAGGCGGAAAAACTGATGCGCACGGTTCCGGTGTCCAGTGTGCCCGCCGACTGGTGCGCCCGGGGGGCACAATGCAGACCGCCCCGAACAGCGATGCCCCGTCCCCCCAACTCCTCTGCCAGAGATTGGCAGTCCATTCCGGGACAGACAAAGGAGAGCACGCCGGTTTGGTTTTCCTTGTTCGTGGTAAATATCCGGACCTCCGGCATGGACTGAAGGCCCTGGGTCAATCGTGCCAGCAGCTGTCGCTCGTGCCGGGCGATCCGCTCCACTCCGGTGCGGCGGACAAAGCGCACACCTTCCAGCAGCCCCGCCACCCCCGCCACGTTTTGGGTTCCCGCCTCTCCCCGGTCGGGTAAGAACAGAGGCATCTCCTGCCGCAGGGATTCGCTGCCTGTCCCGCCGGTGAGGACCGGGGCCAGGGGCTCCAGTTCCTGACCGCAGAGCAGCACTCCGGTGCCCTGAGGGCCGTACAGCCCTTTATGGCCTGGAAAGGCCATATAAGCCGCCCCCAGCGCCTCCATGGACAGGGGCAGACATCCCGCGGCCTGAGAGGCGTCCAGGATCAGGGGGACCTTTTGCCGGCGGCATGCGGCGGAAATCTCCTCAACGGGCAGCACATAGCCGAACACGTTGGAAACACAGGTACAGACCACCGCGGAAGGCCGTTGCTGCAGCCCACGCTGGAAGGCATTGAGGGTTTCTGCATCGTCGAAGAGGGGCGCCTCCGCCACCAGAATCGTTACCTCCGGAATGGAGGCCAGGGTGCGGGTCACCGCGTTGTGTTCCCATCCGGAGATCAACACCGTATCCCCTGGATGGACCAGGGTGCGAATGGCAAGATTGAGGGCGTGGGTGGCGTTAAGGGTAAAGACTACCTGTTCCGGACCGGACACCTCGAACAGTTCCATCAGCTCCGTACGGCAGGAGTACATAACCTGTTCCGCCCGGCGGGAGGCGGCGGAATCTCCCCGACCCGGGCTGGAACACTGTCGGATGGCCCGGGCCACCGCTGTGGGGACGGCGGGGGGTTTTTGCAGCGTAGTCGCCGCACTGTCAAAATAGATCACAGGCTCACCTCACGATAGCTGCCATCGCCAGAGGTGATATACACCCGCTCGGGATTCAATCCGACTTTCTTTAACACCACCAGTGCAGAGCTCAGGCTGCGCTGGGACACTTTGACGGAATGGCTGCATCCCTCGGTGGAGATGCTTTTGGGGGAACGAAGAATATGCGCTGAAATACCGGCCCGTTCCAGGACCGCGGCCGTTCTCTGCGCATATGTCAGAGAACGGCAAACAATCAGATAATAAACCATAAAAATGCGCCTCCTGCCCCAGTTTATGACCAAGACCGCCGGGCGTGAACGCGGCAGGCTGTGCCTTTGGGCGCAGCCTGCCGCGTTTTTCCTCTTTGGTTCAAATCTGTTCCAGCAGCGCCACCGCGTGGGCGGCCATCCCTTCGCCGGTGCCGGTGAAGCCGAGGCCCTCCTCAGTGGTGGCCTTCAGGTTGATCCGATCCTCTTCGATTTCCAGAACTGCGGCAATATTTTTGCGCATGTCGGGAATGAGGGGGGACAACTTGGGGCGCTGGGCAATGATGGTGCCGTCCACATTGACCACCCGGAATCCCCGCTGGGCCAGCATATCCCGTACCCGGCCCAACAGCACCAGGCTGGAGATTCCTTCCGTCTCCGGGTCATCGTCGGGGAAGGCGTGGCCGATGTCCCAGAGGGCCGCAGCCCCCAGCAGGGCGTCCATCACTGCGTGAACGATCACATCTGCATCGGAGTGGCCCAGCAGTCCCTTCTCATAGGGGATCTCCACGCCACCCAGAATCAGCTTCCGGTCCGGCACCAGCCGGTGGACATCGTAGCCCTGTCCAATTCTCATGTTGCATCCTGCCATGCTGCAATCGCCTCCCCGATTACCAGATCAAACTGGGTCGTAATTTTGAGGTTTCTCCGGTCCCCATCGGTGAGGGTGACCGCCTTCCCGATCTGTTCCACAGCGGAACAGTCATCCGTCAATGGTATGTGTCGTTCAATGCAGTGGTGCAGAGCCCCACGGATCAGATCCGCGTCAAAGACCTGGGGTGTCTGTACCGCAAAGAGTTTGGAGCGGTCCGGCGTTCCGGTCACCAGGCTGTGTTCCGCCGTTTTGATGGTGTCGTTGACCGGAATGGCCGGTGCCGCGGCGCCGGTTTTCTGGGCGGTAGTAATGGCAGCCTCCAGCACCTGCTGGGAGACAAAGGGCCGTGCCCCGTCATGGATGGCGATAAAGTCCACTCCCTGGTCCACCTCGCTCAGCCCGATGAGCACCGAATGGCTGCGATCCTCTCCACCGGTCACCACCCGGGTCACCTTGGAAAAGCCGTAGGTTTTACATACCTCACCAATGGGAATGATCAGGTCGGCACGGGTTACCACCACCACCTGCCCCACCAGAGGACATGCCTCAAAGGCGGCCAGGGTATGGCCGATCACCGGCTTGTCCCCGATTTCCGCCATAATCTTGTCTACGCCCTGCATTCGGCTGGCATTACCCGCCGCCACGATCACCGCGGCACAGGTGGGCTGGGGTTTTCGCTTGAATTTATGAAACAAAGAGCCCATGGTATCCCTCGCTTCTCCCGGGAAGTTCTTTTCTTTTTATTCTATCTTCCCTGCTGTTTTCTCATGACAAAATGATAGCACAAACCAATGGTCCGGACAACAGAAAACGGGCCGGATCCTAAGATCCAGCCCGTTTTTGTCCATTGAAATCAGATGAGAATTATTCCTCGTCGTCCTGATAGTCGTCCACAGGAGCATCCTGCAGCACGGCACGGCGGGAGAGAGA
>CABRZO010000082.1 GCA_902475455.1 uncultured Eubacteriales bacterium | reverse complement strand
AATTGCCGTGTGGCGCCGGATCAGTCGTCGGAGAGGTAGTAGGGCTTCATCAGAGAGCCCTCCTGCTCGGTGGAGTCCTTCTTGTGGGCGCCGTAAATGGAGCGCTGCTGCATGGGAGGCCGGTCCCGGCGGGAGCGCTTCTTCTGCTTGGTGGGGGTGAGCAGCCGGGCTTGGACCGCCGGGGTGCCCTGATTCTGGTTCTGGGGCTTGGGCTGGGCCTGGGCGGGAGATTTCTTCTTTTTCTTCCGCTTCTTCTTGCTCTGGCCGCTCTGGGGGGCGGCCTCCTGCTGGAGGGGTTCAGCCTTGGCCGGGGCGGACTGGGCCTGGCCGGGCTTGGACCCCTTCTTGCCCTTCTTCTTTCCCTGGCCCTCCTGCTGGTCCGGAGCGTGATAGCCCGGCTCCTGATAGCGGGCGGGAATGGGCTTCCGGGAGGCGAAGAGCCGGGCGGTGGCGTCCATAAAGGGTTCCGGCTCGCCGCCGTATTTCTTCTGCTCCTCGGGGGTGAAGAAGGTGTTGCGCAGGTGTCCGGTGCGCTTGGCCCCGTACTTGGGCTCCGGCATCTCCTCCGGCGGCAGGGCCGGGGCGATCTCGTCCAGGGCGGAGAGGGGCTTGCGCTCCGGCCGCTTGTAGGCCCGCTGGCCCGGCAGCTTGATGTCCGAGGGGCGGCTCTCCGATGCCAGGGGGACCAGCGGTTCCGGGGCCTTGGCGGCCTTGCCCTGCTTGGACTGACCGGCCTGCTTGCTCTGCTTGGCCGGTTTGGCCTCCGGGGCGGGCTTGGCCTCCTTGGGGGCCTTCTGACCCTTCTGGCCGGCGGCCTTCTTGGCCTTGGCGGCCTTCCGGGCCTCGGCGTCCTCCGGGTTCACAATGCGGCCCCGGGCGTCCTTCTTGGGGGCCTCAAAGACCTGCATGGGGAAGGGGTGATCCTCCACCACCGGTACCTGTTTGCCGATGAGCTTCTCGATATCCCGGAGCAGGGGCTTTTCCCCGAAGTCGCAGAAGGAGATGGCCATGCCGTCCTTGCCGGCCCGGCCGGTGCGGCCGATGCGGTGGACGTAGGTCTCCGGCACTTCGGGCAGGTTGTAGTTGAACACGCAGCCCAGATCCTCGATGTCCAGGCCCCGGGCGGCGATGTCGGTGGCCACCAGCACCCGGATGGAGCCGTCCTTGAACCCCGCCAGGGCGGCCTGCCGGGCGGTCTGGCTCTTGTTGCCGTGGATGGCGGCGGCGGTGATGCCGGAGCGGGTCAGGTCCTGGGCCACCCGGTTGGCCCCGTGCTTGGTGCGGGTAAAGACCAGGGCGGAGGGAATTTTCTTCTCCTCCAGCAGTTCCACCAGCAGCTTGGACTTGTTGCCCTTGTCCACCAGGTAGACGCTCTGGTCGATGACCTCCACCGGGGAGGACACCGGGTCCACGGCGATTTTCACCGGGTCGTGGAGCAGGGAGTCCACCAGCTGGGTGATCTCCTTGGGCATGGTGGCGGAGAAGAACAGGGTCTGCTTCTTGGCGGGCAGCCAGGTCAGGATCTTCTTCACGTCGTGGATAAAGCCCATGTCCAGCATCCGGTCCGCCTCGTCCAGCACGAAGATCTCCAGCCGGCTCACGTCGATGAAGCCCTGGTTGTGCAGATCCTCCAGCCGGCCCGGGGTGGCCACCAGGATGTCGCAGCCGGCCTGGATGGCCTCCACCTGGGGATTCTGGCCCACGCCGCCGAAGATGACCACGCTGTTCAGGGAGAGATGGGCGCCGTAGGCCTCAAAGCACTCCTGGATCTGGATGGCCAGCTCCCGGGTGGGGGTGAGGATCAGGGCCCGGATGGGCCGCCCCTCCCTGGGGGCGGCGGCAAGGCGCTGTAAAATAGGGGTCGCGAAGGCGCAGGTCTTGCCTGTGCCGGTACGGGCGCAGCCCAGTACGTCCCGCCCCGCCAGCGCAGCGGGGATGGCCTGTTCCTGGATGGGGGTGGGGTTCTCGTAGCCCTGCTCCTTCAGAGCGTCCAGGATGGGACGTGTAAGGCCCAATGCTTCAAATTTCAATGATTTCCTTCCTTTTTTTCAGCGCCGGAGCGCATAATATTACAATCTATATGATAACAGGATTTTCCGCCGCTGGCAAGGGGGGGCTTCCGGCGGGCCGGAGCGGGGATTTTTCCAAGATATTCACACAATCTTTATTTTCAAAAACCGGGAACTATGCTATAATGCTACCATCCATAATTGGGGGTAATTTACCCCTTTGACCAAACAGAAAAAACGTAGAGATACAGTTATCTGCGGGAGGTTATTGAGATGAAAAACAAAGTCACCGTCACCATTGCCCAGCGGGAATACACCCTGATCTCCGACGAGGGCGAGGCCTATGTGGAGAAGGTGGCCAGCTATGTGAGCGGCCAGATCCAGGAGACCATGCGCACCGCCGGGGTGTCCGCCGTAGACGCCGCCGTATTGGCCGCCGCCAACATCGCCGACAACTACTTCAAGGAGATGGAGGCCAGCGAGCGGCTGCGCCGCCAGCTGAAGGAAGCTCTGGACGAGTCCGCCCAGATCAAGGCGGACCTCAGCGAGGCCAAGCGGGAGATCTTCCGCCTGAGCAGCGGCAAGAAGTAAGCCATGTTGGAACTGCTGTCCCCCGCCGGTTCCAGGGAGGCGGTCACCGCCGCGGTCCAGAGCGGGGCGGGGGCGGTCTATCTGGGCTTCGGCAACTATAATGCCCGGCGCAACGCCAAAAATTTCACCCGGGAGCAGCTTCTGGAGACCATCCAGTACTGCCACGTCCGGGGGGTGAAGGTGTATGTCACCCTGAACACCCTGCTCTCCGACGGGGAGCTGGCCGGGGCCGCCCGGGAGGCGGCCTTCGCCTCCGAGGCCGGGGCCGACGCGGTGCTGGTCCAGGACCTGGGGGTGCTGGAGCTGGTGCGGAACACTGTGCCGGACCTGCCCATCCACGCCAGCACCCAGATGAGCCTCATGAACCTGGACGGGGTGAAGCGGGCGGCGGATCTGGGCTGCACCCGGGCGGTGCTGGCCCGGGAACTGCCCCGCAGCCAGATCGGCTATATCTGCGCCCATTCCCCCATTGAGATCGAAGTCTTTGTCCACGGCGCCCAGTGCATGTGCTATTCCGGTCAGTGCTTTTTCTCCTCCGTCATCGGCACCCGCAGCGGCAATCGGGGGCTCTGCGCCCAGCCCTGCCGGCTGAATTACGGCTGGGGGGACAGGGCTGACCGGGCTTTGCTGTCTTTGAAGGACATGTCCCTGGCCCGGCACCTGAAGGAGCTGGAGGAGCTGGGGGTGGCCTGCCTGAAAATCGAGGGCCGGATGAAGCGGCCCGAGTACGTCTCGGTGGTCACTGGCATCTACGCCCGGGCCCTCCGGGAGGGGAGAGACCCCACCCGGGAGGAGCTGGACCAGCTCCGGGAGGCCTTCTCCCGCCAGGGCTTTACCGACGGCTATTTCACCGACCGCACCGGGGGTCATATGTTCGGCACCCGGCAGGAGGAGAAGGAGCCCCGGGAGCTCTTTGCCGCCGCCCGGGCCCATTATGGCCGGGAGCATCCCCGGGTGGCCCTCACCGGGCGGCTGACCCTGAAACAGGACACCCCCCTGGAGCTCACCCTCACCGACGGCGAAAATACCGTCAGCGTTCAGGGGGAGGTACCCCAGCAGGCCCTGAAGCGGCCCACCACAGCCCAGGAGGCCCGGGAGCGGCTGCAAAAGACCGGGGGCACCCCCTATGAAATTGCGGAATTGAAGGTGGAGGCCCAGGAGGGGCTCATGGTCCCCGCCGCCCAGCTCAACGCCCTGCGCCGGGAGGCCCTGGAGGAGCTGACTCTGCGCCGGGGGACTCCCCCTCTGCGGCGGAGCCTGCCCTATGCGCCCCGACGGGAGGATATGGGCCGCAGTAATCTGCCGCCGGAGCTCACGGTGGCTCTGCGCAGCGCCGACCAGCTCACCGAGGAACTGATTCTCCGGCGGCCGGCGGTGGTCTACCTGCCCCTGGAGGAGGCCCTGAAGTGCAAGGAGCGCTTCGGCACCCTGGCAGAGGAGGGCATCGAGCCCTCGGTGGTGCTGCCCCGGGTGCTCTGGGACCGGGAAGTGTCCCAGGTGGAGCGGGATCTGAAGGCCCTGAAGGACTGCGGCGTGGTCTCCGGCCTGGTGGGCAACCTGGGGGGCATCGACCTGGCCCGGCGGGCAGGACTGGCGGTCCGGGGGGATTTTGGCCTGGAGGTCTACAACAGCCAGTGCGCCGGGGTTTACCGGGATCTGGGCCTCAAGTCCGTCACCCTGTCCTTTGAGCAGCGGCTGTCCCGGGTGAGGGACCAGATGAAACCGCTGCCCAGCGAGCTGATTGTTTACGGACGGCTGCCCCTGATGATCACCGAGAACTGCATCTACCAGGCCCGGGACGGCAAGTGCCGGAAGGGCTGTGAGGCGCAAGCGGGGATTCTGGACCGGAAAAAGGCCCGGTTCCCGGTGCTGCGGGCCTACGGCTGCCGCAACGAGATTTTCAACGGCCTGCCACTGTGGCTGGCGGACAAGAGAGAAGAACTGGACCGCTGCGGCCTCTGGGCCCTGCGGCTGAATTTCGTCCTGGAGGAGCCGGAGGAGTGCGTCCGGATTTTCGACGCCTATCGCGCCGGAAATGGGGTAGCATCAGGGGAGTACACCCGGGGGCTCTATTATCGGGATGTTGAATGAAGAAAAAATTGGAGAAACTATATGAGCGAGACCATTCAAATCAAGTACTTCCATCCGGAGATGGAACGGCTGACCTATATTGACGGCAAGTCCGACTGGATCGACCTGCGCTGCGCCCAGCGCACCGAGCTGAAGGCGGGGCAGTTCGCCCTGATCCCCCTGGGGGTGGCCATGGCCCTGCCCCGGGGCTATGAGGCCCATCTGGTGCCCCGGTCCTCCACCTTCAAGAACTGGGGCATTTTGCAGACCAACTCCATGGGGGTCATCGATGAGAGCTACTGCGGCGACGGGGACGAGTGGAAAATGCCCGTCTACGCCACCCGGGATACCGTCATCGAGGCCGGGGACCGGATCTGTCAGTTCCGGATCATGGCCCACCAGCCCCCCATTTCCTTCGCCGAGGTGGAACACCTGGAGGGGGAGGACCGGGGCGGCTTCGGCAGCACCGGCAAGCGATGAGACCGGTGGTGCTGGCCTCCGGCTCCCCCCGCCGGAGAGAGCTGCTGGGGCAGATGGGGATTCAGGATTTTGAAGTGCTGCCCGCCCGGGGAGAGGAATCCGCCCCGGCGGGGCTGACCCCGGCGGAGCTGGTGGCCCACCTGGCCCTCCAGAAGGCCCGGGAGGTTTTCACGCTGCGGCCCCAGGCCACCGTCATCGGGGCCGACACCGTGGTGGCCCTGGGAGACCAGGTGCTGGGCAAGCCCGCCACGGAGCGGGAGGCAGTAGAGATGCTGCGGGCCCTCTCCGGCCGCCGACATGAGGTATATACCGGCATGGCGGTGCTGTCGGGAGACCGGGTGCTGCGGCATGTGGAGCGCACCCTGGTGGAGTTCCGGACCCTGACGGAGGCGGAGATCCAGGCCTATGTGGCCACCGGGGAGCCCATGGACAAGGCTGGGGCCTACGGCATTCAGGGCCGGGCCTGCGTGTTCATCCGGGGCATCCAGGGGGACTACTACAACGTGGTGGGGTTGCCGGTGTGCGCCCTGCAGCAGCTGCTCGCCCAGCTGGAGGCGTAACAAACGCCGCATCGGAAAGGAAAGGATTTTCCCTTGAAAAAGTTCCTGCGTCACAATGGAATCTGGGTTCTGATCATCGCTCTGCTGCTGACGGCGGGGATCAGTGTGGGCAGCGTCTTTGTGCCCAACCTGGCCGGTCCCGCCCGGCAGGCGCTGGGGGTGCTGGGCACCCCCTTCCGGGCAGTGGCCACCTTTGTCACCGGCAAGATCCAGGGAGCCTATGACTATGCCTTCTCCTACGGCCAGCTGCAGGACCGGGTGGCGGAGCTGGAGGCCCAGGTGGCCCAGATGGGGGAGGAGAACCGTCAGGCCCAGACCGCCCTGGAGGAAAATGAACGGCTCCGGGATCTGCTGGAGCTGCGGCAGGCCCACCGGGATTTTACCTTTGAGTCCGCCACCGTCACCGGCCGTTCCGCCACCAGCTGGGAGAGCACCCTGACCATCAGCAAGGGCAGCTCCTGCGGGGTGGAGGAGGACATGTGCGTGGTGACGGAGCACGGGGCCCTGGTAGGGGTGATCTCCCAGGTGGGGCCCAACTGGGCCACCGTCACCACCCTGATTGACCCGGATATCAGCCTGGGGGCCTCAGTGGTGGAGACCGAGGATGCCGCCATTCTCACCAGCGACCTGGACTCCATGAGCCAGGGGCTGTGCCGGCTCAGCTATCTCTCCTCCTCGGCGGAGCTGGAGGAGGGGGATGAGGTGGTCACCTCGGGCCTGGGGGGCGTCTACCCCAGCGGCATCGTCATCGGCCGGGTGGTGGAGCAGGGAACCACTTCCTCCGGCATGGAGCGCTATGCCCTGGTGCAGCCCACCGTGGTGCTGGAGGACCTGAAACAGGTCTTTGTCATCACGGATTTTGACGTGGTGGAGTGAGGAGGGAGACGCCATGACAGACCGCCGGGGCAGCGTGTTCCTCTGGATCGCCTACGCCATCGTATTTTTGATCTGTTATTTCTTCGCCGCCGGGATTTTCGGGCGCTTTCCGCTGCTGGGCAGCGTGCCCGATTTCATCCCGGTGGCCATTGCTATTGTGGCCGTGCTGGAGGGCAGCTTTGCCGGCTCCATTTACGGCCTGTGCCTGGGACTTTTCGGCTTTTTGGCCCAGGGGGACTCCAGCCCCGGCCTCATCTTTCTGGGGGCGGTGCTGGGGATGCTGGCGGGCCTGCTCCAGCGGGACCGGCAGCGGCACACCCTGGGCTCCTGCCTTCTGGCCAGCGCCGGCAGCCTGGTGCTGGTGGAGCTGGTCCGGGTGCTGATGGGCCTGGCCGCCGGGGCGGGCAGCGTCGGGGCCCTGGTCCATATCGCTCTGTTTGAAGCCCTGTATTCCCTGATCTTGGCCCTGCCCGCCTACCCCCTGTTCCGATTTGTCCACCGCCGGCTGGGCAGTCTGTAACGCCGGAGGATTGCCCGCCGGCTGATCCCCCTGTACCCCGAGAAAGGAGCGCCCCGCCATGGAAGGCAAAAAGTTCTATTTCCGCACCGGTGTGGTGGCGGTGGTCACCGCCATCCTGTTTTTGCTGATTTTTGGGCTGCTCTATCATTACCAGGTGGTGGAGGCCATCGATCAGGAGACCGCCGCCGCCATCAACACCCTGGCCACCCAGGAGACCATCCCCGCCGCCCGGGGCATCATCACGGACCGGGACGGGGAGGTGCTGGTGGGCAACGAGACCCAGTATCAGGTCACCCTGGACTTAAACAACATGGGGGACGCGGCCCAGCAGGGGGCCACCGTGCTGCATCTGCTGGAGATCTGCCGGGAGCTTGACGTGGCCTGGACGGACACGGAGCTGCCCATCTCCGCCGAGGCCCCCTATACCTTTACCACCGAGGAGGTCTACACCTCCACCGACAGCACCACCGGGGAGAACTCCGATACCCGGCTGGCCAAGCTCTGCGACGCCATGGGCTGGGAGCGTACCGACAACGCCGAGGATCTGCTGGAGGAGATGGCGGAGACCTTTTCTCTGACGGAGGCGGACCCTGACCAGGCCCGTCAGGCCCTGGGGGTGCTCTACTCCTGCTGCCTGCGCCGCAGCGAGATCCTCTGGACCGAGTACACCTTCGCCTCCAACGTGAGCATAGAATTCATCAGCGTGGTGAAGGAGGAGGGGCTGGCCGGGGTGGACATCGAACCCACCAGCGTCCGCTCCTACGAGACAGGCTACGCCGCCCATCTGCTGGGCCGGGTGGGCCTCATCACCGCGGAGAACTGGGACCAGGGGGAAAATTACAAGGCCCAGGGTTACAGCATGGACGCCACCGTGGGTCAGTCCGGGGTGGAGTACGCCTTTGAATCCTATCTGAAGGGCACCGACGGGGTGCGCACCATCACTACCGACAAGGAGGGGGATGTGGTCAGTGTGGAGGACACGGTGCCCGCCCAGGCCGGAGACACGGTGGCCCTGACCCTGGACGCCTCCCTCCAGGCCACCGCCGAGGAGGCGCTGGCGGAATACGTCCCCCAACTCAACAACAATGAGGGCGGCGGCGCCGCCGTGGCCATCGATGTCAGCGACGGCAGTGTGCTGGCCTGCGCCAGCTGGCCCACCTATGATGTGGCCACCATGACCTATGACGAGGCCTACGACGAGCTGAGCCCCCTGTTCAACCGAGCGCTCCAGGGCACCTACTCTCCGGGCTCCACTTATAAGATGGTTACCGCCACCGCCGGATTGGAGACTGGCGTCATCGATGTGGATACCCAGATCCGGGACACCGGCTATATGGACTACTACGGCACCACCTTCCGGTGCTGGCTCTACCGGGAGAACGGCACCACCCACGGGCTGGAGACCGTCAGCGACGCCCTGCGGGATTCCTGCAATATCTTCTTCTACCAGGTGGGCATTGACGTGGGCATCGACACCCTAACCGAATATGCCCGGGCCTTCGGGCTGGGGGTGCCCACCGGCATTGAGCTGGCGGAGGCGGTGGGCGTCAACGCCGGGCCGGAATACTCTGAGAGCGTGGGGGCCACCTGGTACGGCGGCAACTCTGTCCGCCGCCATCGGCCAGTCGGATAACCTGTTTACTCCCCTCCAGATCGCCAACTATGTGGCCACCCTGGTCAACGGCGGCACCCGCTACGCCGCCCATCTGCTCCAGAGCGTCACCTCCGCCGACGGCACCGTCACCGCCTACGAGCCCCAGGTGCTGGGCACCGTGGAGCTGGAAGCGGAGAACCTGGAGGCCATCAAGGAGGGTATGCTGGAGGTGGTGGAGAGTACCTCCACTGTCTCCAATGCCTTTGCCAACCTGACCGCCCAGGGCATCCAGGTGGGGGCCAAGACCGGCTCCGCCCAGGTCTCCGGCCAGGAGAACGCCAACGGCCTGTTCGTCTGCTTTGCCCCCTATGATGACCCGGAAATCGCCATCTGCGTGGCGGTGGAGAAGGGCGGCAGCGGCGCCGCCACCGCAGTGATTGCCGCCCGGATGCTGGAGGATTATTTCGGCATTGAGCCGGAGCTGTCGGAAGAGGAGGCCGCCCAGGCCGATGACCAGGGGACGGCGGCGGAGGACCGGGACGCCGATGCCACCCAGGCTGCTGAGGATGAGACCGATGCCGGGAACGAGACAGAGCTGGAGGAAAACTCCGTTGACAACCCTGACCTGGAGTGATATGCTCAAACTCCAATGGCTTAAAACCTGATTTCCAAAGGACGGATACCTGTGTACGATACCAACATATTTGACCCCCGGGATGAACGGTGCAAGAGCCCCTATGGGGCGGTGAGCGCCGGCACCCGGGTGAGACTGACCCTGCGCCCTCTGCGGATCATGGCCTTCAGCTGGGGGGAAGTCACCCTGCGCTACGAGTTTGACGGCAACCGCACAGAGACTGTGCCCATGGCCTGGAGGGATTCCGACGGGGTGCGGGACGAATTTTCCTGTGAAGTGGACACCGGAAGCTATGTGGGTCTGGTGTGGTACTCCCTGCGGCTCACCGGCCACGGAGGCCGGCATCTGGAGCTGGGGGAATACCAGCTCACCGTCTACGACGGCTCCGACCGGGTGCCGGACTGGTTTGGCCAGGGTATGTGCTATCAGATTCTGCCGGACCGGTTCTGCCGCACGGAGATTCCGGACCCCACCGGCATGGTGGGCAACCGCTGGGTGCATCAGAACTGGGACGAGGAGCCGGCGGTGGGCATCATGGGCAAGACCTGGAACGGCAACGACATCTGCAACCGGGATTTCTTCGGGGGCAATCTCAAGGGAGTGGAGGAAAAGCTGCCCTATCTGGCCTCCCTGGGGGTGGAGACCATCTACTTCTGCCCTATTTTTGAGGCCTCGGAAAACCATCGCTACGGCACCGCCGATTACAGCCGCATCGACCCCATGCTGGGCACCAATGAGGACTTTAGCCGGCTGTGTGAGAAGGCCCACAGCATGGGCATCCGGATCCTGCTGGATGGGGTGTTCAATCACACCGGCTGGGTGAGCCGCTACTTCAACGGCGACGGCTTCTATACCGACAGTGTGGGAGCCTGCCAGAGTGAGGACTCCCCCTACCGGAGGTGGTTCCAGTTCCGGCACTGGCCCGACCAGTACGAGTCCTGGTGGGGCATCTACTCCCTGCCGGCGGTGGAGGAACACGATCCCAGCTATCGGAATTTCATCTTTGGGGATCAGGATTCCGTGGTGCGCACTTGGCTGCGCCGGGGGGCCGACGGCTGGCGGCTGGACGTGGCCGACGAGCTGCCGGACGATGTGCTGCGCGACATGCGCACCGCTGCCAAAGCGGCGGATCCCGACAGTGTGCTCCTCGGCGAGGTCTGGGAGGACGCCGTAACGAAGGTCAGCTACGGCGAGCGGCGGCAGTACGCACTCGGCGATGCGCTCGACAGCGTG
>CABRZO010000081.1 GCA_902475455.1 uncultured Eubacteriales bacterium | reverse complement strand
GTCGGGGCGATAGGTCAGCACAAACACGTCGCCCCCCGCCTCGGTGGAGACGTAGATCCGCCCGCCGTCGGGGGAAAAGGCGGCCTGACGGGGCCGGCCTTCCACCGGGAGTTGGCACACCAAAGCCCCCGCCTTGTCGTGGAGGAACACGGTGTCCAGCCCCACGTTGGTGGAAAAGAGGAACCGGCCATCCGGCGTCTCATAGACGCTGTGGGTGGAGGGCCAGTGGGCTCCGGGGCGGGGAGGCTGGGAGATCACCAGGGGATTGCGGCCCAGCCGCCCGTCGGGCAGCAGGGGGGTGGCGGTGACGCTGCCGGCCATATAGCTGCTGGAATAGAGCTGGGTGCCGTCCCGGCTGACGGAACAGAAGCAGGCCATCTGGCCGTGGACGTGGGTCTGGTCCACCAGGTGAATGCCTCCGTCCTCCTCCAGCCGATAGCTGCCCACGCCGGATTGGGGGGCGCCGTTGAAGTACACCAGCTCGTAGGCGGCATAGAGAAACCGCCGGTCCGGGGAAAGACACAGGTAGTCGGCGTTGTGGGCGGGATGGGAGGCCTCGATTTGGAAGGCCAGCGTCTCCTTGCGGATGGACAGATGGTAAATGCCCTGGCTGCCCCGCATGGAGTTGGTGCCCAGATAGGCGTGGTAATAGTGTTCACGATCCATGGCGTTGACCTCCCTCAGAGAGGCAGCAGTTCCTGCACCAGAAACTGGCCGTAAAACAGCCGTTGGCAGCCGTCCTCACAACGGCCGGCCCGGGTGATCCCCTCCAGGCCGTCCAGGGTGACCACGGCGTGGATCTGGGGCTCCCCGTCGATAATCATGCCCTGGACTGAGGCCAGCTGCAGCACATGGTCCTCCCAGAGATCTCCGGGGCGCTGGGCATATCCCAGGGCAAAGCGGTTGAAGCCCCCCAGGCCGGCGGTGACCACCGCGGTGGTAATGCCCTCCCGCCGGGCCAGATCCCGAAGGGGGGCGTTGATGTCCTCGCCGTAGTCCAGCAGCACATCAAAGCAGCGGCCTGTCCGCATTTCTTGGCAGCGCAAGGGTCAGCCCTCCTCTCCCACCAGTTGGGAAAACACCAGCCGGAACTGGCTCAGGCAGATACAGCCCTCGTGAAAATGGATGGTCCAGCACTCCTCGTTGTTGCCGATGACCCCGTGGAGATGGCAGCGCCCCTTTTCGATGAAGCCCTGGACGCCGGTGAGGGTGAAGGGGACGTCCTCCCATTCCAGGGGGAAGTCCATATACTTCCCGTTGTCCTGCTTGGCGGCGAAGTGGGAGTGGCAGCATTTCAAATCGCCGATGCCGGCCAGAAAGACGGCGTCGGTGATCCCGGCCTCCTGGACGGCGGCCTCCACGCTGCGCAGCACGTCCTCGCCGGGCTCCAGTTCTACCAGAAAGGTGCGGCCATAGCGTACATTGCGATAACGGCTCAAGGAAACTCTCTCCTTTCAATGTGTGGGTGGAATAGCCCGGCGGCATTGAATTTCAATGCCGCCGGGGGATGGAAGGGTTACGAGGGCATCAGGGACTCCACGATGGTTTTCAAGCCCAGATCGTCTCCCACGTTGCCCGGGAAGATCACATAGGGCAGGCCCGGGAACTTGCTCTCGGCCCCGGTCTTCCAGACCGGGATCCCCGGCAGCACCTGACCCATGACGGTGGCCCGATACACCTTCAGGGCCTTGGTACCCACGTCGCTGGAGGTGATGCCCCCCTTGGCGATCAGGAAGCTGGGCCGGACGGTGAGCCGGCTCACCACGGCGGTGACGGCGTCGGAAATCTCAGTGGAGATCCGCAGCTGCTCCTCAGGGCCCGCCTCCTCCGGCAGGTCAAAGCGATCCCGGCGGGTATACACCACCACGGTTTTGCCCCTGCCGATCAGCTCATCCGCCAGGGAGGAGACCCGGGCGGTCTCCTGCTGCAGACCGTTGGAGCGCAGTACGGTGTGCTGGTCAAACTGAATGAACTCGATGGGCTTGGTGCTCTGGCGCAGGGCCTCCAGCTGGCGGGTGGTCTTGTTGACGTGGGAGCCCACAATCACCAGGCCGCCGTTGAGGTCGCCGGAGCGCACCAGCTCGCCCCGGGTCAGCAGGGGCCGGTCGGGCACATTGCCCAGCACCTTGGTCACTGCGGCGGCGGAACGGATCAAAAAGCGCTTGCCCTCGGCCATGACCTGGAGCAGGGCGGTGGCGAAGACCATCACGTCGGCATAGCTGGCGGCGTCCACCAGCACTTTGCCGAAGCCGGACACCTGCCGCAGCTTTTGGGCGATGCCCTCAATGTCCATGGCCCGCAGCTGGTCAATATCGATGTAGGTCATGTCGTCGGCGGAATAGGCACCGCCGGTCTTTTCCTGGCACCAGAGGCCCAGGTGGGAGTTCTGATAGCCGAAGGTCTTGTCCTGGGCAAACTCCGTCTGGCCCGCGGGGGTCAGCTGATCCCCCTCCTTGACGTAGTGGACTCCGTGGAGGGTGTAGCGGCCGCCCTCCTGGAAAAAGGGCATAATTACCTCGCCGTCCACCGGCATTCCGTGCTCCTCCATCACATCCCGCAGCACTTCCGGTTCATCGGGATAGTGGCCCCGCAGGGTGGAGTCTCCCCGGCTGATGATCAGCGGGGGCTTTCCGGTCAGCTGGGAGGCCGCCAGAATGCGCTCGGCCATGATCCGGTGCTCGTGGCGGGTCTTGTCCCGGGAAAAGCTCCGGGAGTTGGTCAGGATAAAGAACATGGTGGAGGTCTCCTGGAAGCCGTCCAGGATGGCGTCGGAGCTCCACTCGGTGTAGACGGAGATGCCGTGGACCGTCTGGACCCCGGTGGGGTCGTCGTCCAGCACCACAATCTTGTGCCGGTCCTGGGCCAGCTGGACGGCCAGCAGCGCCCGGGCCTGGTTGAGATCGGCGGGGGGGAGCTGCTCCAGCACCGAGCAGGGGATGGGCTTCACTTGTGCGGAAATGGACATATCAGACACCTCCCTGGCCGCCGGCCCGGACTTCCACACCGGCCAGCGCCTCGAAATAGCGGACAATGGCGGAGTGATCTTCCTCCAGGTGGCCGTTCACCTTCAGAGACTGCATGATCTCCAGCAGCTGGGCGGTCATGGGCAGAGGCACATCCATGGCGTGGGCGGAGGACATGACGTTTTTGATGTCCTTGAGGTTGATGGAAATTTTGCCGCCGGGGGTGACGTTGCGGGCGATCATCATGGGGGCCTTGGCCTCCAGCACCTGGCTGCCCGCCAGGCCGCCCCGGATGGCCAGGAACACCTTTTCCGGATCGGCGCCGGCCTTGGTGGCCAGCACCAGGGCCTCGGAGACGGCGGCGATGGTCAGGTTGACAATGACCTGGTTGGAAAGCTTGGTAATGCTGCCGCAGCCGGGGCCGCCCACCAGCAGCCAGGAGGACCCCATGGCCCGGAAGAAGGGCTCTGCCCGCTGGAACTGCTGCTGCTCGCCCCCCACCATAAAGGCCAGGGTGCCGTCAATGGCCTTGGGCTCACCGCCGCTGACCGGGGCGTCCAGGAAGCCAATGCCCTTCTGGGCCAGCCGCTGATGGAAGGAGCGGGACTCTTCCGGGGTGACGGAGCTCATGTCCACCACCAGGCTGCCAGGGGCCATGGCATCGGCCACCCCGTTGCCGAACAGCACCGAGTCCACGATGCCCCCGTTGGGCAGGATGGTAAAGATAATATCACAGCTCTCCCCCAGCTCGGAGGGGGTCATGGACTGGGCCCCCTGGCCGGTCAGCCGTGCCACGGCGGCGGGGTTCAGGTCGTAGACCGCCAGAGATACCCCCGCCTTTAACAAATTTTCCGCCATGGGGGCGCCCATGATACCTAGGCCGATAAAACCGATGCGTTCCATATTGCTCATCCTTTCTGATATGAATGTTTTGTTTGACAGAGTACCGGAAATGACCGGGTTGTTATTCATGGAGGTAGTATACCTGTATGACGAATTTATCATAGCACCAGGAAAACCCATTGTAAAATAGGCAGAACTTATTCCGTTCATAAATTTCCGTTATAGATTGCTGCAAAATGACAGAAAACCCAGGTTCAAAGGAAAAAGAAAGGATTTCTTGCTGATTTGGTGAGGAATTTCCTTCCAAATTGGGGTGAGGCAAAGTCGGGGAATGGGTGTGGCCGTCGACAGAGCAAGCGCCTTATAGCCAGTCCTTTTGCCCTCCGGGCGGGGACCCGAGGGCACCCGGATTGACGGTTTGCCTGGGGGAGGCCGTTGCCGTTTTTTGGATATAAAGAGAAGATTTGTGAAAAAAATCACATTTACGCTTGACCTACGCCAGAAAATACTATATGATTGTAATACAGCCAGGCATCATACGAATGAAAACGCTACCATGAAACGCAAAACTGAGCCAAAAAGGCCCGGGGCGGCAGAGGGCGTTTTCCCTGGCGTATCCGGTAAAGGCCGGCGCAACGGAGTGATGTTATGCCTTTGAATCCAATTAAACGGGAAAGTATCAGCGAGCAGGTTTTCGAACAAATGAAGCTGCAGATACTGGACAGAAAATGGGTTCCTGGGGAAAAGCTGCCGTCGGAGACGGAATTGGGCTCCATTTTTTGCGTCAGCCGGGTGACCATCCGGCAAGCGTTACAGAAGCTGGCGGTGCTGGGGCTCATTGAGACCCGGCTGGGAGAGGGCTCATTCGTCCGGGAAGTGGATGTGGGCACCCAGGTCAAAACCGCGCTGATCCCCAGTGCCTATTTGCAGCACCACAGCACCGAGGAGGTGCTGGACTTCCGCTGCGCCGTGGAGGTGGAGACAGCGGGGCTTGCCGCCCAAAGGGCTTCGGAGCAGGATATTTTGGAGCTGAAGCGTCTGCTGGCTCAGCAGATGGAGGACGAGGCCAACCGAACCCCCCAAAGCTTTGCCGACAATGACCTGGCCTTCCACATGACCATTGCCAAGAGCACCGGCAACTCCCTGATTGTGGCCACTTACGAGATTTTAGGGGATATTCTGGGCAGCGCCATGCTCCATACGGTGCGCAGCCTGGGCATGAATATCGGCATCCCGTATCACCGCAAGCTGGTGGAGGCCATTGAGGCCAGAGATGAGCACCGGGCCATTGTCACCATGAAGGAGCACATGAACACCACCCGCCAGCATTTTTTGAATCTGATTGAGACCGGAGACTTCTCCGTTTCCGCCCAGTGACGGTAGTTTGACCGCTGCCGGAGCCTGACCGCTCCGGGGGGATGTTTTCACTGAAACCAGATCTGCGCCCTCTGGGGGCGAAGGATCGCCTGAACACGCTTACCCTCTTTTTTGGCGTACTATCCCATCCCATCCCACCTTTTGCCGCCTTTGGCTTTGGGTCAAAGGCGGCGGAGGGCGGGACGGAAAGAACGCCCTTTGCCCCGACGGGGGCAGTCAAATCAGTCATCTTCTTTTCTTTTTTCTCCTCCTTTTTCATTGGAAAAGCCGCGTTCCGCTCCCTGCGGAGCGCGGTTTTCCAATTAGGGCAATAAGGCCGGGAAAGCCCTCCCCCCGGGACAGAGCCGCCGCCTCCGGAGGGAGAGGGGCGGCGGGGCGGTTCCGCATTGGCGGGGACTGCTCCCCCCGGCGCCGAGGTGAGGACGTGGGAGGAAGGCTGCGAACGGGAGAGATGATCATGAGTATACAGGCTATGTTTTCTGCGATGCTGGAGCTGTTTGCGGTGCTGTTGGTGGGCTATTGCTGCCACCGGTGGCGGGTGTTCCCCCAGGAGACCCAGACGGTGCTGACCCGGGTGGTGCTGTTTGTCACCGCCCCCTGTTCCATTGTGTACAGCGCCCTGGTCAATGACGATATCCCCGACGTGGGGACGGTGCTGCGGCTGCTGGGGCTGGGGTTTTTGTGCTATGGAGTGCTGATGGCGCTCTCCCTGGGGCTGACCCGGCTGCTGCGGGTGGGGCCGGGCAGCCGGGGGGCCTATGTGACCATGCTGGTGTTTTCCAACTGCCTGTTCATGGGGCTTCCGGTGGTAAGCGCTCTGTTCGGGGAGCAGGCGCTGCTCTATCTCTCCATTTTCAGCCTGCCCTTTTACCCCTTCCTGTACATCCCAGGGGTCTATCTGATGATGCTGGACAGCCGGCACTACTCTGAATCCGTCCGGCGGCGCCGGATCAGGCCGGCGGACGTGGTCAACCCCTGCCTGATCGCCGGATTGGTGGCCATCGGGCTGACTATCTTCCGGTTGGAGCCGCCGGAGGCGGTCATCCAGCTCATCGACCTGATAGGGGGCATCACCACCCCGGCCTCGCTGCTGGTGATTGGCATTGCCATTGCCAAATTGCCCCTGCGTGCCATTCTGGGGTCCTGGCGGATCTATGTGGTCACCCTGTTTCGGCTGATCCTGTTTCCCCTGGTGGTCTGGGCCATATTGCGCCCCTTTGTGGCGGATATGGTCATTCTGGGGGTGGCGGTGGTGGTCCACGCCATGCCGGCGGCGGCGGTGCTGCCCATGCTGGCCCATGAATATGGTTCCGATGAGGAGTCTGTTTTGCAGGGGGTCTTTTTGACTACCTTGTTCAGCATGGTCACCATTCCATTGCTGATGGTCTTTTTGATGCGTTGACCGCTGCGGCGAGAACGAAAAACGCCCCGGACTTTTGTCCGGGGCGTTTTGTGGTATTTACTGTTCCAGCTTTTCCCGAATGGCCAGGATAAAGTCCCGGCTGTTCAGCACGGTCACATCCTCCAGGGAGGTGATCAGGGCCAGATCCTTGGTCATCTTGCCGGAGGCAATGGTGTCCAGGGTGGCCTGCTCCAACTTGTCGGCGAAAGCCATCAGATCCGGCAGGTTGTCCAGCTCGCCCCGCTTGCGCAGTGCGCCGGTCCAGGCGAAGATGGTGGCCACCGAGTTGGTGGAGGTCTCCTCGCCCTTCAGGTGCTTGTAGTAGTGGCGCTGGACGGTGCCGTGGGCAGCCTCGTACTCGAAGTAGCCGTGGGGGGAGACCAGCACGCTGGTCATCATGGCCAGGGAGCCGAAGGCGGAGGACACCATGTCGCTCATCACGTCGCCGTCGTAGTTCTTGCAGGCCCAGATAAAGCCGCCCTCAGCCTTCATCACCCGGGCCACCGCGTCGTCGATGAGGGTGTAGAAGTAGGTGATGCCGGCCTCGTCAAACTTCTGCTGATACTCCGCCTCGTAGATCTCAGCGAAGATGTCCTTGAAGGTATGGTCGTATTTCTTGGAGATGGTGTCCTTGGTGGCAAACCACAGATCCTGCTTGGTGCTCAGGGCGTACTCAAAGCAGGAGCGGGCAAAGCTCTCAATGGAGGAGTTCAGGTTGTGCATACCCTGGGCGATGCCGGGGCCCTGGAACTGGTGGACCAGAGCCCGGGTCTCGGTGCCGTCCTCGGCGGTGTAGACCAGCTCCACCTTGCCGGGGCCGGGAATCACCATCTCGGTGTTCTTGTACACGTCGCCGTAGGCGTGACGGGCCAGGGTGATGGGCTTCTTCCAGTTCTTGACGCAGGGCTCAATGCCCTTGACCACGATGGGGGCCCGGAACACGGTGCCGTCCAGCATGGCCCGGATGGTGCCGTTGGGGGAGGGCCACATCTTGGAGAGGTTGTACTCCTCCACCCGCTGGGCGTTGGGGGTGATGGTGGCGCACTTGACGGCCACGCCGTACTTCTTGGTGGCGTTGGCGGAGTCCACGGTCACCTGGTCGCCGGTCTCGTCCCGGTGCTTGAGGCCCAGGTCATAATATTCGGTCTTCAGGTCCACGAAGGGGAGAATCAGCTCGTCCTTGATGATCTGCCAGAGGACCCGGGTCATCTCGTCGCCGTCCATCTCCACCAGGGGGGTAATCATTTGAATACGGGGCATGGGTAACACCTGCTTTCTATCAGTTGTTCCTATTATAATGCCTGAAAGGCAAAGCCGCAAGCCTTCTTCCAAAGGCTTGCGGCTAAAATTGTTAAAACTTGGGCAACCCTTAGCTGTGGATGGCCTCTTTTTCCGCGGCCTGGGCCTTGGCGGCCAGACCCTTGGCGTTGGCCAGCATCAGCTTAATGCGGTTCTCCTGGTTGATCTCGGTGGCGGAGGGGTCGTAGTCGATGGCCACCACGTTGGAGTTGGGGTAATTGTCCTTCAGAGCCCGGATCATGCCCTTGCCCACAATGTGGTTGGGCAGGCAGCCAAAGGGCTGGGCGCAGACGATGTTGTTGGTGCCGGAGTGGATGAGCTCCAGCATCTCGGCGGTGAGCAGCCAGCCCTCGCCCATTTTGCAGCCGTCTCCCAGATAGCCCTTCACCAGCCGCTGCAGGTCGGCGAAGTCCCCGGGGGCCCGGAACCGGCCCGAAGCTTTCAGGGCGTCGATCATGTCGTGCTGGCACTTCTCGATGTAGCCCATGAAGAACTTGCACACCGCCCGCTTCAGGGCGCTGCCGCCGTAGATGTTGACATCCACCACCCGGTTGTAGATCTTGAAGATCATGAAATCCGTCAGGCCCGGCACCACCGGCTCGGCGCCCTCGGAGAGCAGGAACTGCTCCAGGTTGTTGTTGCCCAGGGCGGAGAATTTGACGTAGATCTCACCCACCACGCCCACCCGGACCTTGTCGGCGGGGGTGTAGGGGATGGTTTTGAAGTCGTCGCAGATCTCGTCGAAGGCCCGGCGCATCTGCTTGCGGGACATGCCCTTGCCGGCGGTGAACCGGTCGATAAGCCGGTTGGTCCAGGTCTCCACCATGGCGTCGGTGTCCCCGGGATTCTGCTCATAGGGCCGCACCTGGTTGGCCACGTTCATGATCAAATCGCCGTACATCATGGCGTAGATCAGCTTGCGGATCAGGGGGATGGTGAGCTGGAAGCCGGGGTTTTTCTCCATGCCGAAGGAGACAGAGATCACCGGGATGTAGTCCATGCCCGCCTTGGCCAGAGCCTTGCGCAGCAGGTGGATGTAGTTGCTGGCTCGGCAGCCGCCGCCGGTCTGGGTGATGAACAGGGCCACCTTGTGGGGATCGTAGCCCCCGTTCTTGATGGCGTCCAGGAACTGGCCGATGACCAGCAGGGCGGGGTAGCAAGTGTCGTTGTGGACGTATTTCAGTCCCTCGTCCACCACGGCCCGGCCCTGGTTGTTGAGCTGCTCCACATGGTAGCCCTCCAGCTGCAGCATTTTCTTGAACATGCCGAAGTGGATGGGCAGCATCTGGGGCATCAGGATGGTGTATTCCTCCTTCATCTCCTTGGTGAAGAGAAGGCGGCCGGAGTTGTCGTAAACTAATTCAGCCATAGATCATTTATCCTTTACGGTTGGATTGTGGAAGGTTCAGTGCTGTTTCTTCCGGGCCTCGATGGCGGCGATCAGGGACCGGATCCGAATCCGGACGGCCCCCAGGTTGGAGATGTCGTCAATCTTCAACTGGGTGTAGAGCTTGCCGCAATCCTCCAGGATGGAGCGCATCTCGTCGCCGGTGATGGCGTCCACGCCGCAGCCGAAGCTCACCAGCTGGATAAGTTCCATATCCTCCTGGGTGCAGACATACCGGGCAGCGTTGTACATCCGGGAGTGATAGGTCCACTGGTTGAGCACCTTCCGGGGCTGTTTATCCATGTGCCAGGCCACGCTGTCCTCGGTGATCAGGACAAAGCGGAAGCCGGTGATCAGGTCGTTGATGCCGTGGTTGATCTCCGGGTCCATGTGGTAGGGCCGGCCCGCCACCACCATAATGGGCAAGCCGTTTTTCCGGGCGAAGTCAATGTACTCCTGGCCGGTCTTGCGGATGTCCTCCACATAGGCGTGGTAGGCGTCGTAGGCGGCCCGGGCGGCGGCGATGGTCTCCTTTTTGGGGATGTCAAACTGCTGGTGGAAGTACTCAGCGGCCCGCTTCTCAAAGTCCCGGGGCCGGTGCAGGCCAAAGTACTCGTGGAGGTAGCGCACGTCCTTCAGGGCCGGGATGTTGGCGGCGATCAGGTCGGGATAGTAGGCCACCACCGGGCAGTTGTAGTTGTTATCGCTGGTGCCCTCGTCAAAGTTGTAGCTCATGCAGGGATAGAAGATGGCGTCCACCCCCTGCTCAATGAGGCTGAGCACATGGCCGTGGAGCAGCTTGGCGGGATAGCACACGGTGTCCGAGGGAATGGTGCGCTGGCCCTTGATGTAGAGCTGGCGGCTGGACTCCGGGGACAGCACCACCTCAAAGTTCAGGCGGGTAAAGAACTCGAACCAGAAGGGCAGGTTCTCGTACATGTTGAGGCCGAAGGGAATGCCCATCTTGCCCCGGACGCCGTTGCCCTGACCCTTGCCCTGGAGGGAGCGGAGCTTGTCATACTTGTACTTCATGAGGTCCGGCATCTGCTCCTTCTTGCCCCCCAGGGGCTTGGAACACCGGTTGCCGGAAATAAAGCGGCGGCCCCCGTCAAACTGGTTGATGGTCAGGGAGCAGTGGTTGGTGCAGCCGTTGCAGGTGATGGGCTTGGCGGTGTGCTGGAAGGTCTTCAGCTCTTCCGGCGACAGGATGGCGGACTTCTCCAGGGCCAGCTCCTTGGCGGCCAGGGCGGCGCCGAAGGCCCCCATGATGCCGGCGATGGTGGGCCGGGTGACGTCGCGGCCCAGCTCCTGCTCAAAGGCCCGGAGCACCGCGTCGTTGAGGAAGGTGCCTCCCTGGACCACAATGTGCTGGCCCAGGTC
>CABRZO010000080.1 GCA_902475455.1 uncultured Eubacteriales bacterium | reverse complement strand
TGATATAATTCGAATCCCGACACTCCGACCAGCAAAAGGACTGTAACCGTTTTGGTTGCAGTCCTTTTTGTATTTCTTTGGAAATATATGCCCTGTTTGTGTAACCAAGTGTCCATGATAGATCTGTATTTTTGTGTTGAAATCTCCTCAATACAGAAAAAACTTGATTTATATTCTGAATGCCAGTATGCTTATTTTACAATTGGCAGAAAAATCCCTTCAGAGTTGAATCAGGGAAAGCCGACTGAGTTTGTTTGGCGGTGTGAACCATGAAGGAAAGCATTTTAATGATAGAGGATGACCAGAATATCGCCTGCCATCTGTCCGCCCTGCTGAGGGAGGAGGGCTTTGAGCCGGTAGCCATCGGCAGTTGGAGGGAGGCGGAGCCAATGCTGGCCGCCGGCGGGGTGGATCTGGTGCTGCTGGACATCACCTTGCCCGACGCCAACGGCTACTCCCTGTGTACTTCCATCAAGCGCCGTTGGAATCTGCCGGTAATCTTTCTGACTGCCCTGGGGGACGAGTCCAGCATTGTCACCGGCTTTGACCTGGGGGCGGATGACTATATTACCAAACCGTTTCGTCCTCTGGAGTTGGTATCCAGAATTAAGAATGTGCTGCGCCGGACCGGAAAAGCCCCCGCACAGCTCCGCTGCGGCGGACTGACGGTAGACGCCGTCCAAGCTAAGGTGTGGCGAGATGGAGCGGAGCTCCGGCTCTCTGCCCTGGAATACCGGCTGTTGTTGGTTTTCCTGAGTCATCGGGGCCAGGTGTTGAGTCGAGGCCGACTGCTGGAGGAGCTCTGGGACAGCTGCGGCGACTTTGTCAACGACAACACTCTGACGGTCTACATCAAACGGCTGCGGGAAAAGATAGAGACAGATCCGGCCAACCCAACCCTCTTGAAGACGGTCCGGGGGCTGGGCTACCAGATGGGGGACCGAGGATGAAACTGCTGCAGAATCCCGAGGTCCGGCGGCCGGTGCAGATCTATTTGGCTTTTGCCCTAGCGGCCACAGCGCTGGGCTTTTTTCTGTCCCCGGTCTGCGGTTTGTTTGCCCTGGTGATCTGTGCCGTCAGCCTACTCTTTTTCCTGTTGGTTACAGGGCACCGCTACCGCCGCATTGAGGAGCTGACACGGCAGCTGAACACGGTGCTCCACTCGGGAGCCATCCTGGAACCGGGCCAGGAGCAGGAGGGGGAGCTGTCCATCCTGTCCACGGAGATCTATAAGATGACCCTGCGGCTTCAGGAGCAGGCCGAGGTGCTGAGCCGGGACAAGCTCTACCTGCGGGATTCCCTGGCGGACCTGTCCCATCAGCTACGGACGCCGCTGACCTCTATGCAGCTCATCGCCTCCCGGTTGAACCGGCCGGAGTTGTCCCAGCAGGAAAAGCTGTCTCTGGTGCTGGAACTGAAAAAGCTGCTCTCCCAGGTTGAGTGGCTGATTTCCGCTCTGTTGAAGCTGTCTCAGCTGGAGTCGGGCACCGTTCCCTTTCAGAACCAGCGGGTCTCGCTGACAGAGCTCACAGAGACGGCCCTGGCTCCGCTGCAGGTGCAGCTGGAGCTGAAGGGGCTGACCTTACAGATGGACATTTCCCCGGAGGCCGGGTTTCAGGGGGATCTGCTCTGGTCTGCCCAGGCCCTGGGCAACGTGCTGAAAAACTGCGTGGAGCATACCCCGGAAGGTGGGATCATCACGATCAAAGGAACCGAAAACCCGCTCGATACCCAGCTCACCGTCCGGGACACCGGCCCCGGCATCTCTCCGGAGGAGCTGCCTCATATTTTTGAACGCTTTTACCGGGGCAGTGCCCGATCACAGCACGGCTTCGGCATTGGGCTGGCTCTGGCAAAGCTGATTCTGGAGCGGCAGAACGGCAGTATTCGGGCCGGTAACGCCGATATGGGAGGGGCGCTGTTTGAAATCCGTTTTTCTAAGGGGGCCGTGTAAACGGCCCTCTTTTTCTTATGTGACAAAACTGTCACCAGAGAGTCACCAGGGTGTCACCTGGGGCTGTCATACTAAGCGTAGCAAAGGGAAAGGAGGCCCGCTGGATGGAACTTTTGAGAGCAGAGCAGCTGTGCAAGACCTACGGCCAGGGAGAAAACCAGGTGGAGGCCCTGAAGGACGTCTCCTTCTCCGTGGAAAAGGGGGAGTTTGTGGCCATTATGGGCCCCTCCGGCTCAGGAAAATCCACACTGCTCCACCTGCTGGGGGGTGTGGACACCCCCACCAGCGGCAAGATCTATGTGGAGGGTCAGGATATTTCCACCAAGTCCCCCGAGGCCCTGGCCATCTTTCGCCGCCGCCAGGTGGGGCTTATCTACCAGTTTTACAACCTGATCCCGGTGCTCAATGTGGAGGAGAACCTCACACTGCCCCTGTTGATGGACGGCCGGGAGCCGGATCCCGCCTACCTGGCGGAGTTGCTGAAGCTGCTGGGATTGGAGGAGCGGAAACGCCATCTGCCCAGCCAGCTCTCCGGGGGGCAG
Organism: uncultured Eubacteriales bacterium; assembly: GCA_902475455.1. Taxonomy (GTDB): domain Bacteria; phylum Bacillota; class Clostridia; order Oscillospirales; family Oscillospiraceae; genus UMGS1766. Next base: position 8,251 of record CABRZO010000080.1, on the reverse strand, counting down.
CAGCAGCGGGTGGCCATCGGCCGGGCCCTCATCAGCAACCCGGCCCTGGTGCTGGCGGACGAGCCCACGGGCAACCTGGACAGCCGGAACAGCCGGGAGATCATGGAGCTGCTGAAATACTCCAACCGCACCTACCGGCAGACCCTGATTGTCATCACCCATGACCGGGACGTGGCCCTGCAGGCAGACCGGATTCTGGAGCTGCGGGACGGCAGACTATCGGCGCGGGAGGTGGGGACATGAAGCGCTTCTGGCCCACCCTGACCCTGCGGATCATGGCCCGGGAAAAGGGCAGGACCCTGGCCAGCTTTCTGGGCAATTTGCTGGCGGTGACCCTGTTGCTGGCAGCCCTGATGCTGTTTTTCAGCGTACAGAACGGCTTGGTGGAGGGGGAGCTGGCGGACACCGGCCGTTGGAAGGTCATCGCGTCCGACCTGACGCCGGAGGAGCTGGACGCCCCCCGGGAGGGCTTTTCCCTGGTGGGCAGTTATCAGGAGCTGGGCACCCTGTTGGTTGGCCACTACACCGCCGTGGTCGCCGGCTTTGACCAAGCGCTGCTGGATCTGATCCCGGTGACCCTGCTGGAGGGCCGGCTGCCGGAGACCGAAGGGGAGGTACTGGCGCCCATGGGCACCGCCTCCTCGGGCGGGCAGAACTGGGCTGTGGGGGACACCATCACCCTGGCCGACGGCCGGAGCTTCACGGTCTGCGGGGTGATGGAGCAGCTGAGCCTGGACAGCTGTTTTCCCTATGACCAAGAATTGGGGCAGCGCCTTACCCTGATCGCCCTGCCCCAGGCAGGGGAGTTCTCCTGTACCGGGTTCTACTGGACGGACCGGGACCTGGGCATCTACCAGCGGGCCCCCGCCGCCTTTGGGGAGAAAACCCTGGTCTACAACCGCTACGCCCTGTTCTGGACCACCATGGACTGGGGCAACGTGGGCAAGTGGGCGATGCTGCTGATGATGGGGGTGCTGGGGCTGTTCGTGCTGACCGCCTTTTTCACCCTGGTGCTGAACGCCGCCTCCATCGCCCTGGAGGAGCGGAAGCGGATGCTGGGGGCGCTGGTGAGCCTGGGGGCGGGCCCGGGTCAATTGCGGGGCATGGTGCTCTTGGAGTCCATGTTGCTGGCCCTGGGGGCCATCCCTCCGGGCCTCGCCCTCAGCTGTGGGGGAATCAAGCTGGTGCTGGTACTGTTGGGGGGCAATACCCCGTTGGTGTTCCCCCCATGGGGACTGGCCCTGGGGGTTGTGCTCATTCTGCTGGTGGTCCCCCTCTCGGTGTGGATTCCCGCCCGGCGGGCAGCTAAAATTTCGCCCATGGAGGCGGTGCGGGGAGAGGGAAGCTACCGCGCCCAGGGCAGCCAGGACCTGTTCCAGAAAATCTACCGGATCTTCGGCCTGGAGGGGATGCTGGCGGCCAAGAATTTCCGGCGCAGCCGGGGCAAGTACTTTCCCGCCGCCCTCTCCATATTCCTCTGCGTGCTGCTCTTTATTCCCACCTGCTACTATACCGCCTCCTACTTTTCTTACCTGGACATCTGGTATCCCCAGGGTCGGGAGGTGGTATGCGGGTATTTCACCAACACCACCCTGACCCCCCAGAATATCAGTCTGGCCCTGGAGCAGTTTCACACCCTGTCCAACGCCACGGGGGTGGAAGACGGCACCTTCTATGTGGAGACGCCCTTCCGGCTCTCCTTTGACCCGGAGGAGCTGAACCCGCGGGTGGCCCGGCGCATCTGCCAGATGGACGGCGGGTATGAGACATCAGTCTCCCTGGTATTCCTGGATGAGGACACCTGGGCCGACTACCGGCAGCGGGTGGGGGCCGGGGAAGAGGCGGACACCCGGGGCATCCTGGCCCAGCGGTATCAAAACCGCAGCTCCTCCGGTTCCAGCCTCCGCATCGACTATTTTACCTGCAATCTGTTCCGGTCCGGGATCACCCAGACCACAGTGGAGGGCAGCTCCAGTGCGTGGGAATTTTCCAGTGCGGGGGAATATAAGGACTTTCAGCTGAGCTTTTCCCCCATGGTGACGGAGGAGTACCCCAGCACCGCCTTTCGGGGGCTCTGCATCTTCTTCCCCCTGAGTCAGATCTCCATGCTGTTCTCGGGGCCGGACTTCTATTTTCAGAATATGTCCTCCTATTTTGCCACCGACACCCCGGCCCAGACGGCGCTGGACATGCAGCTGATGTCCGATCAGGCCGGCTATATCAACAGCATCATGGATCAGGAAGCCAACTACCGGTCTCTGCTGGAGAACACCAAACTGCTCCGGGTGTTCGGCCTCTCCTTCACCGGCCTGCTGGGGCTGGTGGCGTTGGTGAACCTCTTCAGCGTCATCTCTGCCGGCCTCTCCGCCCGGACCCGGGAGCTGGCCGCTTTGTCCTCGGTGGGGCTGGGCCTAGGGCGGATGCGAAGAATGCTGTGTTTCGAGTGTATCTGCTACTCCCTCTGGGGTGCCCTGCCCGGCCTGATCGCCGCCCATCTGTGCACCTGGCAGGTGGTCTGGCGCCTCTACGGGGATGTCTGGGAACAGGGCTACCATCCGCCTTGGGCAGCCACCCTGATCATTCTGGGGGCGGTGATCTGCACGGTGGCGGCCGCCACCTGGAGAAGCGCGGGCCGGCTGGACCGGATGAATCTCATGGAAGCCCTCCAGGAGAGCTGGGCGGGTCCGGGTAGCTGACGCTGACGGAAACAGGCCAAATTGCAAACGAGAGAAGCGGAAACCCACAGACACAGTCCTGAGGTGCCGTCGGTGACGTCACCGGCGGCACCTCTTTTCAGAGGGGGGATTGCAATGAAGGCAAACAGAATTCGACTCTATGAAACGTTGCGCAAGCCCACTACGGCGGCGCTGGTGCTGGTCTGCCTGGCCTGTATGGTGCTGGCCTGCCGGTTTTTCCGATTTGGGACCCACGGAATCAATGCGCTCTATATGTATGTGCGCTATTTCTATTTTCCGGTGCTGATCCTGACGGCGCTGGCCTATCTCAGCGGCATCACCTCCTTCCGCAGCCGCACCGACGAGGTGCTGTCGGCTCAAAAATACCCGGGCTACTATCAGAACCGTACCTTCCTGTTCATTCTTGGCTGCGCCCTGTTTTTGCTGGCATTCCTGTTGGTGATTTTGCTGGTTTTGAGTGCGGCCAATGACGTGACAGACGATTTCTTGGGCTATGTGGGTAAGTCCTTTGTATATAATCTGGTGCTGCCCCTCCTGATCTCCCTGGGGGTGGCCTATCTGACAGCCCGGATGGGCAGACGGATCGGCTCCGCGGTGCTGCTGGTACTCTACCTGCTGCTGACCAGCCCGGTGTTTACCAACCTGGTCTGGTATACCAAGCCGGCCATTCCGGTGGATCAGATCCTGGAGGCGTTGCTCCGTCCCTTCCGCATCTTCTATGAAAACGGCTCCTGGGCTCCCTGCGTCCAGGTGGGATTGCAGACCGGGCCCAGCCGGGGCAGCCTGCTGCTCTTCTGGGTGCTCTTCCTGGCGGCGGCCATCTGTTTTTCCCAGCTGCGCCGGCGAGCTCTCAGACGGGCAATATCCGGTGTCCTGGCCCTGGCCAGCTTGGGCTGCCTCGTCTACGGCTGTCTGCCCAGCGGCGGTTATCAGAGGGTGGATGATATGAGCTGGGACGGGACCATGGGGGATTATATCAGCTATTATTCCGATCAGCCGGTGGGGGTTTACTATGATGACATCGACTATGCCTTCACCGACTATGACCTGGAACTGGATTTTGGCCGGGAACTGGCGGTAACGGCCAGGCTTCAGCTGCACTCGGAAACCCCTGCCACCCAGTTTGAGTTTACCCTGTATCACCGCTACCGCATCCGCTCCCTGACCGGCCAGGACGTGCCGGTGACCTGGAGCCGGGAGGGGGACATCGTGACCCTCACCACCCAGGAGCCGGTCACCGACTGCACCCTGCTGCTCTCCTACCGGGGCGGGCATAAGATTTTCTTCGCCGATGGCGACGGCGCCATGCTGCCGGGCTGGTTCCCGTGGTACCCCATGGCAGGCCGGCATCAGGTGATCCTGAATTTTGAGACCTTCCCCTCCTGCTACAATGTGTTCAACCGCATCGAACCCGCACACATCAGCATCCAAACCGACGTCAGTTTTACCACCCTGACCAACCTGGAGGAGGGGGAGGACGGCAGCTTTTCCGGGACCGGGGACAGCATCACCCTGCTGGGGGGCCAGATTTCCCTTCTGCCCCAGGGCCAGGTCAGAAACTGCATCCCTCTGGAACTCTATGAAGACCCGGAGACCTGGTCGGCGTCCCTGGTTCAGCAGTGGCAGGAGATTTGCACCACGCTGGAGCGCTACGGATTGGAACCTCCGGCGGATGCTGACAGTGAGATTTTGGTGGCCGCCGAGGAGATAGGGCGTTTTGGGTCTGATCTGAACCGGGTCTCCTTCTTTGACGGTTACATTCTGACCTGGGGAGGCGGGATCAGCATCGACACGGTGAGTAAGGAGCTGTTCCTGCGATACAATTCCGAATCCTACTTGGCCAGCATTCTGTGCAGTTGGGGTGGCCTCCAGGAGACGCCCCAGGAGACCTGCTCCTATTGGCTGGGCTATCTGCAAGGGGGAGGCAGTACCCATCCCTTGGAAATTGCCCTGCGGGAGGCCCTGGAGGCGGCGGAGGGAGCCGGAAAGGGCGGGGAAGCAGTGGGGGAGATCGCCCGGTTCCTCAGTGAGGAGGGGGCCACTGGCAACGAACAGGCTTTCTTGGAAAGGTTGCGTGATCAGTATGATTCGAATTAAGGGCTTGCAAAAGTGCTTTGGTAAGAAGTTGGTGCTGGATGGTATTACGCTGACGTTGCACGATCAGAACGCCTGGCTGCTGGGGCCCAACGGCTCCGGCAAAACCACCCTGTTTCGCATTATCCTGGGCCTGATTCCCGGCGACGGGGGCAGTGTCAGGGCTGCCGGAAAGGGGAGGCGGCCCAATATAGGATATCTGCCCCAGCACTTCGGCCCGTTTCCCCACCTGTCGGTGGAGGAACAGATGCAGTATTTTGCCCGGCTGAAGGCGGAAAAAGGGGACGGCATCGACTGGGACGCGGAGGTGGAGCGGGCCCTCCGGCTATCCCACCTGGAGGGGGAGCGCAGGAAAAAGTGCCGGGCCCTCTCCGGGGGAATGGTGCGCCGGCTGGGCATTGCCCAGGCCGTCATGGGCAGACCGGACCTGATCCTGCTGGACGAGCCCACGGTGGGGCTGGACATCCAGGAGCGACTGCGGCTCCAGGAGATCCTGGACGAGATCCGGGGAGAGCAGCCCCTGCTGGTGGCCACCCACATCCTGGATGACATCCAGAATCCCAAGGATGAGATCATTATTTTCTGTGGCGGCAAGGTGGCCTTTCAGGGCAGCCCGGAGGAACTCAAACAGACGGCAGAGGGGCTGGTCTGGATGGTCCCGGAACAGGTTTATCTGCTGCATCGGGATAAACTCACCCAGATCACCCACCAGGAGCGGGAGGGACAGCGCTACATCCGGGCGCTGGACCGGACGGGGGATTTTTCCGACGACGCAGCCACTCCGGCAGCGGCCACGGTGCAGGACGGCTACCTGCGGATTTTGAGCGGAGAGAAGGGGCAGTATGTTCCGGGCCGTTAGACTGCTGGCCCGCCCCGGCAGATCGTTATTCCTGCGTTTTGTTCCGCCTGTGTTGCTGCTCTATGCTGTCCTGCTGCCCGCCCAGCTGAGCCTGTTTCCCACCCAGATGCTGGACTTTGCCCTCAAGCGGCTGTTCTCCCTGGCCCAGATTTTCCTGCCCCTGTCCCTGCTCTGGCCCATGTTTCTGTATTTCCTCCCGGTCTATGGAGGGCAGAGCGGGGAACTGCTCCGGTCCCTGCGCCACCCGGACGGCGGCTGTGCCCTGATCTTCTGGCTGGCCCACCAGCTCCGGGCGGTCCCCCTCTATCTGATCTATTTGAAGCTGGCCCCCTCGGAGGGGCGGATGGTGTTGCTGTTGATCCTCCAGTCCATCTGCCTCTGCGTCTGGTTTATCTGCCTGATCAGGCTGTTCCGTTCCGCTGTTGCAGGCATGGTGGTGCTGATGGCTTACATCGGCGTTGCGCTGTTACAGGAGCAATCCACGCTCCCCATTCTCATTCAGAACAACAGACTTTGGCAGGATTTGCCGGCCTGTTATTTCTGGGTTCACGGGGCGCTGCTGATTCTGGCCTTAGGCTGCCTGCTGTCTGGCAACAGGGGCAGAGGACTTTTTGCCCGAAGAGACAACGGGAAAACGCTGATCTAAATTGTATATTTGATGACAAAACAAGTGCGCAGACCGCCCGGATTGGGCCGTCTGCGCACTTATCGTTTTCATGGTTCCATTGTCACTTCAAAGTAGTTCTCAATGAAAAATGAAGTTTAAATTTAACGATTATCCCAGGTGCTGGAATGAAAAGAATCTTGTTCTGCCGGGCAATCTTGCTTTTTCCTGGCGGAGACCAACAGCATCATGGGCCGGCGCATTTCATCTCGCATCCCCGGCAGATCCATCATGGATTCCGGGGGCTGAGGCTCTATGATGTGGGTGAGTTCAAATCCGTTTTCCAATAAGGTGTTGAGATAGGTGGTCAGGGTGCGGTGGTATTTTGTGACCGGCTCCCCGAGAAAAATCGCCTGGCGCGCACCTTCATAATAATAGTTATCCACAGGAAAATGGAGAATATTGCCCTGGTTGTCATAAAACCAGTCCTGGCTGCCGTAGGCGGTAAACACCGGATGTTCCACGGAGAAGACCAAAGTCCCCCTGGATTTCAGCCAATGGGAGATCTGTTCCACCAGAGGGGCGAACTCCCGGACGTAGTGGAAGGCCAGGGAACTGAGCACCACGTCAAATCTCCCGTCCTCAAAACACAGATCCTCCATGGCGGCGCACTGATAGCAAATTCCGGGATGGGCGTTTCGCTTGCCCGCCTCCTCCAGCATTTTGTGGGAGATGTCAGTGCCTAGTACGGATTTGGCCCCGTGCTCCGCGGCGTACTTGCAGTGCCATCCGTAGCCGCAGCCCAGATCCAGCACCGCGGCCCCCTGAAAGTCCGGGAGGATTTTTTCCAACTCTGACCACTCTCCGGCGCCCTTCAGGCCCTTTTGGGAGCGCTCCATTTGACTATATTTGAAAAAAAAGATCTCATTGTCATATTTGTTTTCTTTCATATGGAATCCTCGATTTTAGGATGAATGTTCCATCAATTCTGCGGCGGAGGCGCCGGCGGAGAGTCCGGAACACCAGGCCCAGTGTAGGTTATAGCCCCCGCAGTCTCCCACCACGTCCAGCACTTCGCCGCACAGAAACAGCCCTGGGCACCGAAGGGAGGCAAAGTTTGGCTTCACTTCCTCCAGCAGCACCCCACCGCCGGTGACCTGGGCATGATCCCAGGTGAGGGGGCCGGTCACATGAAAGCGCCAGTTTTTCAGGGTGTCAGCCAGCTTCAGCACCTGACCCGTGAAGAGGGTGGAGGCGGTCTGAGAGAGGGGAGAGAGACCGGCGGTCTTCATAGCGGCAAAGAGCAGCTTTTTGTGAACCAGCCCCGGCAGGAACTGTTCCAGCGAAGCTTTGGGATATCGGGCCGCCTGGGTCTTGATCAGGTGGACCAGTTCCTTCAAATGCCATTGGGGAACCAAATCCACCACCAGTTCTGCCCCGGCAGTATCCCGGCCCAGCAGACAGGAGAGCTGAAAGACTGGAATTCCGGAAAGGCCGTAATCGGTAAACTGAATTTCTCCCTGTTCTCTTCCCAGTTCTGTTCCATTTCGCAGCAGCCTGATGGCCCCGTGGGCTCGAATCCCCTTGAGACCTTTAACCACAGCGTCGCTGCACTTCAGTGCCACCAGGCAGGGAAAGGGGGTTGCATAGCGGTGTCCCAATTGTTTTGCCAGGGCAAAGCCGGTTCCGTCGGTGCCCTGCTTGGGGGCAGCCCGCCCCCCGGCGGCCAGAATCAGCGCCTTGGAGCGGTACTGCCGCCCGTCTTCAGTGACCACGAGAAAGGAATCCCCCTGGGGCTGGGCCTGCTTTACCTTGGCGGAACAGACCACCTCCACCCCGGAGTGCTCCAGGGCCAGCAACAGGGTGTCCAGCACCGCGGCGGCCTGGCGGGCATTGGGATAGACCCGGCCCAGCTCCTCGGTGGCGCATTGAAGCCCCAAACCGGCGAAAAAGTCCAGCACCCGTTGGGTGGGCATCTGCCGCAAAAAGCCCGGAAGC
>CABRZO010000079.1 GCA_902475455.1 uncultured Eubacteriales bacterium | reverse complement strand
GAGGCTGGAGGTGTTGCGTTTTGAAGTCTGAAGGTTTGCAAATCCCCCAATACCATACGGTTCAAATCAAGGGCTATCAATACTACCGGACCAGCCTGAAAGATGAGACAGGGAAGAGGATCTATCTCTATGGCAAGACCTGGCAAGCGCTATACGAAAAGGAACAGGCAGCACAGAGGCGGATTCATCACGCCCTGCTTTGTAAACAGTCCCCTACAGTGGCGGAGTATTGTGAAAAGTGGCTGATGATGCAATCGGCCTATGTCCGGGCCACCACTTTGACGGATTATACATCCAAGGTGCGGCGGCATATCGTCAAAGAGCTGGGGCAGAGGCATATGGCTGAAGTAACCCCGGAGGACATTCGGCGGGCCCTCGTTCCCGTTACCCCAAAATCTGCATCAGTTTATAAATCGGTGGTGCTGCTCTACCGGGCGATATTTCGGTCGGCAGCAGCCAGCCGGGTGATTGCCGAGGACCCTGCAAAATACATCCAGGCCAAAGGAGGCGGCCGTCCCCGGGAGGACAAACCGGCGCTGACGGATGAGCAGGCGGAGCGGCTGCTGGCTGCCGTTCGGGGGCTGCCGCCCTATGTGTTTGTGATGCTGGGGCTGTATGCGGGCCTGCGGCGGGAGGAGATCCTGGCGCTGCAATGGGACTGCGTTCACCTGGATGGGGAGGCTCCCTATCTGTCGGTAAAAAGGGCATGGCACACGGAGCACAACCGGCCAGTGATCCTGACGGAACTGAAATCCAAGGCGGCGGAGCGGGATGTGCCGCTGCCGGATCCATTGGCGGCATGCTTGCGGGAAGCCAAAGCAACTTCCACTTCGGCGTACGTGGTGGCCAACCGGGAGGGTGGCCCCTTGTCCTACAGCCAGTTCAAGGGGCTGTGGCGCTATATTGTGACGCGCACCGCCAAACCCAGAATGGCCCGCAAGCTGGTGGAGGGGAAGTATGTAAAATATATGCTTGATCCGAAACTGGGGGAGAAGGCGCGGCGGAACGGCCACTGTGTTTACAGCCTGGACTTTGAGGTGACGCCCCACACCCTGCGCCGCACCTATATCACCAATCTGATTCACGCTTCGGTGGATCCCAAGATCGTGCAGTACCTGGCGGGCCATGCAAATTATAAGGTTACTATGGACATTTATGCGAAGGTAAAGTACCGCCGCCCAGAGGATGTGGCCAAGTCTATGGAAGGGGCCTTTGCCCGGTGGGAGGCGCAGGGAAAGTGATTCGTGTCCATGTAAATGCAAACTGAAGCCGAGGAGAGGAAACTGTTGTGAATCGCTATTATCATTTTTATAAACCCGCCGGCTGTGTCAGCGCCTGCCGGGACGCGGAACACCGGACGGTGCTGGACTATTTTCCTCCGGAGGAACGGGAGGGCTTATTTCCGCTGGGGCGGTTGGATCGCAACACCGAGGGGCTGTTGATTATCACCGACGATGGAAAACTCAACCACCGGCTGCTGGACCCGGAAAACCATGTGGAAAAGCAGTACCTGTTCTGGGCGGCAGGGGAGCTGGGCCCCGGAGAGCTGGAGCAGCTGGAGCTGGGGGTCCACCTGAAGGGCTTGGCTGCGCCCACCCGGCCTGCCCGGGTGGAGGTGCTGTGCCAGGGAAAGCTGGAAGATATCCAAGAGCCTCTGTTCCCTAATCGACGTCATTTGCTGTTGGAGGCCCCGGAGACCCCGGCGGTCTGTGGCCACCTGTGGCTCACCGAGGGCAAGCGCCACCAGGTGAAGCGGATGCTGGAGGCGGTGGGATGCACCGTGGTCTTTCTGCGGCGGGTGGCCTTTGGAGGGATTTTGCTGGACGAATCCCTGGAGAAGGGAACCTACCGACCGCTGACGGAGTCGGAACGAAAACAGTTGGCGCAATACTGAAAACGAATGTTTTTTGAACGTGGCAGAAAGTGCTGCTCCGGTGTTTCGATCGTTTGCGTGTATATTTTATGGAGCTGGTGTCTAAACTAGCCCCAAAAGGCGAAAGGTCGGAATATGAAATGAGACATTTGAACCCGATGCGCCGGTTTCTGCTGCTGGCATTGACCGCCGCAATGGTGCTTACCCTGATCGCGATTCCCGCCAGTGCCGCCACCTATCGGGAGGGCGACCGGGGCAGCGCGGTCACTACCATCCAAACCAAATTGAAGAACTGGGGTTATTATACCGGCAGTGTGGACGGTGTATTCGGCAGCCAGACCACCTCGGCGGTGCGCTACTTCCAGAGCAAAAACGGCCTGACAGTGGACGGCGTGGTGGGCAGCGCCACCCAGAAGGCTTTGGGGATGTCCTCCGCCACTTCCGTCAGCGACAGCGACTATTATCTGCTGGCCAAAGTCATTTCCGCCGAGGCCCGGGGCGAGCCCTACACGGGACAGGTGGCGGTGGGTGCCGTTATCCTGAACCGGGTGGAGCACCCCTCGTTCCCCAACACCATCTCCGGTGTGGTCTATGAGCAGGGGGCCTTCAGCTGCATGTACGACGGGCAGATCGATCAGCCCATTGCAGACTCCGCCTACCAGGCGGCCCGGGAGGCCCTGAACGGGGCGGACCCCACCGGCGGCGCCATCTATTATTTTAACCCGGCCACCGCTACCAGCGCCTGGATCTGGTCCCGGCCCCTGATCACCGTGATCGGAAACCATCGCTTCTGTGCCTGAGGTTGATGCCGGAAATCAAAAAACACCATCCGATTTTCATCGGATGGTGTTTTTGCTTGCGGCAACCTTTACTTCCGGGCCAGTTCCAGCAGTTCATCATACACTGCCGGGGCAGCCACCAGAATGTCGGCGTTTTGGGTGGGGCAGGGGGCCTTTCCGGTCCAGTCTGAGGCCTGGCCTCCCGCCTCAGTCACCAGCAGAATGCCGGCGGCAAAGTCCCAGGGTTTCAAATTGCGCTCCAGATAGCCCTCCACTCGTCCTGCGGCCACATAGGCCAGATCCAGGGCGGCAGAGCCGGTGCGGCGGATGTCCTCGCAGTGGTCAAAAATTTCCTGAAACAGGGCAAAGTTGACCTGGGACAGCTGGTGATCGTAGGGTGAAGTGCCTACGGCGATCACACTGCGGGCGAGGCTGGGGGCGGTGCTGGCGTGGATGGGTTTTCCGTTGCAGAAGGCGCCGCCGCCCCGCTGGGCGGTGAACATCTCGTCCCGGAAGGGATCGTAGATCAGGGCCATTACCGGTTCCCCGTTGTCCACCAGGGCCAGGGAGATGGCGCTGTGGCCGAAGTGGTGCATCAGGTTGGCGGTGCCGTCCACCGGGTCCAGCACAAAGACTTGGCCGGTGGGATCAATAGAGGCAAAGCCACCCTCCTCGCCGAGAAACTGGATGTCCGGCCAGCGCCGCCCCAGTTCTCCCTGTAAAAAGCTCTGAACGCCGGTGTCGCAGCGGGTGACAAAATTGGCCCGCCCCTTGACGGTCACATCCGCCAGAGCCTGCTCATCCAGAATGATCTTCCGGGCCTGCCGCAGCAGCCCCTCCAACTCACCGCACATAGTCCCGTTCATGGTTTGTCTGTCCTTTCCTAATGGTGTGCGCAATGGTTTTGTGTGGTACAAAAAAACTGGTTGACAAGATCTTGTCAACCAGTTTTTTGGCGGAGAAGGAGGGATTTGAACCCTCGCGACGGTCACCCGCCCTACGCCCTTAGCAGGGGCGCCTCTTCGGCCACTTGAGTACTTCTCCAAGCCGAGGTCCTGTCAAGGTGATTCAGTTACAATGGAATAAGATGTGGCGGAGAGAGTGGGATTCGAACCCACGGCTCCTTTGACAGAGTCACTGGTTTTCAAGACCAGCTCCATAAACCGCTCGGACATCTCTCCAGACCGGTGCATCTCACAGATACGAATGGTATTCTAATATAAAAACCGTCGTTTGTCAATGAGTTTTTTTCGACAGGACGCCAAAAAATGAAAATCACCTCAAAAAAACCAAAAGAAAAGAAGGGTTTTTCAAATGAAAAACGTATTTCATTTATACCAGAACCGAAAGGGGAGATGGGCTGTGCTGCATCGGGAGCGAACAGAGGAAAACGAACGTCGTATTTTGTCCCCCCGGGCCTGCCTTTCAGCCGAGTCCCGGGGACGGGCCCGGCCGGAGGAACAGGAGGAGCTGCGCACCTGCTTTCAGCGGGATGTGGACCGGATCATTCACTCCAAGGCTTTCCGTCGGCTGAAGCACAAGACCCAGGTGTTTCTGCGGCCGGAGGGAGACCATTACCGGACCCGGATGACGCACACCCTGGAGGTGGACCGAATCGCCCGGACCATTGCCCGGGGTCTGGGCCTCAACGAGGATTTGACCGAGGCCGCCGCCCTGGGCCACGATCTGGGCCATACTCCATTCGGCCACGCCGGGGAGAGGATTCTGAACCAGGTGCTCCCCGGGGGCTTCCACCACAACGTCCAGTCCCTGCGGGTGGTGGACTTGCTGGAGAAGGACGGGGACGGCCTCAACCTCACTTATGAGGTGCGCCGGGGCATTCTGTGCCACACCGGAGAGGACCGGGCGGAAACCCTGGAGGGCCAGATCCTGCGGTTTGCCGACCGCATCGCCTACATCAACGCCGACATCGACGACGCCATCCGGGGCGAAATCATCTTTCCCATTGATATACCCGTTTACCTGAAACAGGCCCTGGGCTATACCTATTCCCAGCGCATCAATACCTTGACCTGCGACGTGATTGCCGCCAGCGAGGGACAGGACGAGATCTGCCAAAGTCCGGAGATCGCCGAGGCCATGGAGGATCTGCGGCAATTCATGTTTGAGTACGTCTACCGGAACCCCCGGGCCAAGGGGGAGGAGGGCAAGGCCCAGGATGTGCTGCTGCGGCTGTTTGAATACTACGACAGCAACGCCGACGAGCTGCCCTCCGAGTTCCAGTATATCCGGGAAAAAGAGGGCAAGAGCCGGGCGGTGGCGGACTATATCGCCGGTATGACCGACTCCTATGCCATGGCCAAATATGGCGAGCTCTTTCTCCCTGCCGCCTGGACGGTAAAATAGGGCGAAAACGGCATGTTTTTCCGAAGAAAGGGATAAACTAGACAAATGAGGTGAAAGGATGCCCATTCCCGAGACATTCCTGGAAGAACTCAACAGCCGGACGGACATCCTGGATCTGGTGTCCAGCTATGTGAGTTTGACCAAGAAGGGCAGCAAATATTGGGGCCTGTGCCCCTTTCACAGTGAAAAGACCCCCTCCTTCTCCGTCTCCCCGGACCGGCAGATGTACTATTGTTTCGGCTGCCACAAGGGGGGCGGCGCCATCAACTTTGTCATGGAGCTGGAGGGGCTGGGCTTTGTGGATGCGGTGGACCTGCTGGCCCGCCGGGCCGGGCTCCAGATGCCGGAGACCGCCGCCGGGGACGGCAGCACCCGCAAAAAGCGGGAACGGCTGCTGGAGCTCAACAAGGAGGCGGCCCGCTGGTTCCACACCAACCTGACCCTGCCCGCCGCCCGGGACGGGGTGGCCTACTTTCGCAAGCGGGGGCTGTCCAACAAGACCATCACCCGGTTTGGCTTGGGCTATGCCCCGGAGGGCTGGGATAATCTGATCCAGGCCATGGCGGAAAAGGGCTATGAGAAGGCGGAACTGATGGAGGCGGGACTGGCTGTCAAAAACAGCAACGGCCGGATCTATGACCGGTTCCGACACCGGGTCATGTTCCCCATCATCGACGTCCGGGGCAATGTCATCGGCTTCGGAGGCCGGGTGCTGGACGACAGCGTACCCAAGTATCTGAACTCCCCGGACACCATCGTGTTCAATAAAAGCCGCAACCTCTTTGCCCTGAACATTGCCAAAAAATCCAAACAGGGCCGCATTATTCTGACTGAGGGCTATATGGACACCATCGCCCTTCATCAGGCGGGCTTTGACTGCGCTGTGGCCTCCCTGGGCACCGCACTGACCGAGGACCACGTCAAGTTGTTGGGCAATTACACCAAAGAGGTGGTGATCTCCTACGACGGAGACCAGGCCGGCATCAACGCCGCCCAGCGGGCCATCCATCTGTTGGAGAAAACCGGCATGACGGTCCGGGTACTCCGGGTCACCGGAGCCAAGGACCCGGATGAATTTATCAAGACCTTTGGCCCCGCCGCCTTTGCCGCGCTGCTGGACGGCTCTGCCAACCACATCGAGTACCAGCTGAACCAGCTCCGAGCCCAGTACAATCTGGAGCAGGACGAGCAGCGGCTGGCCTACCTGAAGGAGGCGGCCAAGCTGATCGCCCGGCTGGACAGCCCTCTGGAGCGGGAGATCTACGGGACCCGGGCTGCGGAGGCGGCCAAATTCTCCTGGTCAGCCATGGAGGAGGAGGTCAAACAGCTCCGGGGTCGCAGTCGGTGGAAGGCCCGGCGGGAGGAACAGCGCAAGACCATGTCTCCTGCCCTGGTGGCCCAGCCCCCGGAGCGGTCTATGCGGTATCAGAATGTGGCCTCCGCCCGGGCGGAGGAAGGGGTTATCGGTCTGCTGTTGTTGGACAGCGACCTGATGAAACACACCGCCGGCCTGGAGCCGGAGCAGTTCAGCGCCCCGGTGCTGGGCAAACTGTTCGCGCTACTCCGCCAGCGCTGGGAAAATGGACAGGCCTGCAGCCTGTCCGCTCTGGCGGGGGAGCTGTCTCCGGAGGAGATGTCCCTGCTGGCGGGGATTCAGGAGCGCCCCATCCCCGTGGCCCAGGGAGAACGGGCCATGGCGGACTACATCCAAGTCATCCAGCGACAGCGCTCTGCCGAAGATGACAGTGCGCTGATGAAGTTTAGAAACAGCAAATTGAGCAATGGAGGAACATCGGAATGAGTGAAAAGAAAGAAACCAGCAAAGCAAAGTCCAGCAAGGAGGGACTGACCCGCATTCCCGAGGGGATGCCCCACAGCGACCGCCTCAATGAGATCCTGGAAAAGGCCAAGAAGAAAAAGGCGCTGACCTCCGCTGAGATGATGGAGCTGGACGCGCTGGATCTGGATAACGAGCAGGCCGACCTGTTCTATGATATTGTGGCCAATCTGGGCATTGATCTGCTGACGGATGAGGACATGGCCATTGGGGTGGAGCCCACCGACGAGGCGGTGGAGGAGATCCCCGAGGAGGAGATCGTGGACCCCAACACCCTGGTGGACTCCTTTGGCATCGATGACCCGGTGCGTATGTACCTGAAGGAGATCGGCAAGGTCAACCTGCTGACCCCGGACGAGGAGGTCTCCCTGGCCAAGGGAATTGCCGCCGGCAACGAGGCCCGGAACCAGCTGGACGAGATGGAGGCCGCTGAGGAGGAGATCCCCCAGGAGGTCCGCGCCGAGCTGGAGAAGGTCATCGCCAAGGGCGAGCGCTGCAAGCAGCGGCTGGCGGAGGCCAACCTGCGCCTGGTGGTCTCCATCGCCAAGCGCTATGTGGGCCGGGGCATGCTGTTTTTGGATCTGATCCAGGAGGGCAATCTGGGCCTGATCAAGGCGGTGGAGAAGTTTGACTTCACCAAGGGCTATAAATTCTCCACCTACGCCACCTGGTGGATCCGTCAGGCCATCACCCGGGCCATCGCCGACCAGGCTCGGACCATCCGTATCCCCGTCCATATGGTGGAGACCATCAACAAGGTCATCCGGGTGTCCCGGCAGCTGCTCCAGGAGCTGGGCCACGATCCCTCTCCCGAGGAGATCGCCGAGGAGATGGGGATGCCGGTGGACAAGGTCCGGGAGATCCTGAAAATTGCCCAGGAGCCCGTCAGCCTGGAGACCCCCATCGGCGAGGAAGAGGACTCCCACCTGGGCGACTTCATCCCCGATGAGGACGCCTCCGAGCCCAGCGAGGCCGCTTCCTTCACCCTGCTGAAGGAGCAGCTGGTGGAGGTGCTCTCCACCCTGACCCCCAGGGAGGAAAAGGTGCTGAAGCTCCGCTTCGGCATTGAGGATGGCCGCACCCGCACCCTGGAAGAGGTGGGCAAGGAGTTCCACGTCACCCGGGAGCGCATCCGCCAGATCGAGGCCAAGGCCCTGCGGAAGCTCCGCCATCCCAGCCGCTCCAAGAAGCTGAAGGATTTCCTGAACTGAGGCTGTACCAAAGTCAAAACCCCGGTCCGCTTTTGAAAAAGCGGACCGGGGTTCTGCTTTTCTTACTCCGGATCGGTCTGTTGAGCCGCCTTGTCCAGCTCCTCGAAACAGTGACTCAGATAGATCACGTGGGTCACCGCCACCAGCACAGAGCGCAGAATTCTGGTCTCCTCCCGGGCGTCGGAGGGGGGATTTTCCGTGACATTGTCCAGCCCGAAGGTGGTGCGCAGCATGGCCTCCAATTTGCGGCCAAAGTAGTCATAGGCCTCCTGGGCGTCATAGTGCTGCCGCTGCAGGGCCAGCAGCTTGGAGATGTTCTCCATGCTCAGTACCTGCTTGGCAATGACGATAAAGATCAGATTGGCAATCTGGGTGGCGTCATACTGCTTCTTGACGGGAGAGGACACATAGCCCTTCTTGACGTAATTGCTGATCATGGAGGGGGTGACTTCAATGCACCCCAGCGGCCGCAAACACTCGTTGATGTATTTGACCGTCTGCTCCAGGTACAGCCCCACATTGGGAATTTCCTTGTAGAGGGGCAGGTGGAAGTTGTTGATATCTGCCGGCATGGAAAAACTCTCCTTCCTTTTTTGTGTATAGTATAGCACAATTTTCAAAAACTTCAATAAAGTTTTTGAAAAACTCTTGACAAACTACGGGAAAAGTGTATTATAAACTTAACATCGGTTTTTGAAAAACTGATGAAAGGTTAACGAAATTCTGGCAAGGAGGGAATCTCATGTCGATTAAAATTGTAACGGACTCTTCCGCCAATTTGTTTGAGCTGGAGGGCGTGGAGTTTGCCGCGGTGCCTCTGAAGGTGACGGTGGGAGATCGGGAGTTTACCGATGATGCCACGGTGAATATGGAGGAATTCTATTCTCTGCTGGACCAGCGGCCGGAGCATTCCTGCACCTCCTGCCCCAGCGTGGGGGATTGGCTGGCGGCCTTTGGAGATGCCCGGGATGTCATCTGCATCACCCTGGCCAGCACCATGTCCGGCAGCTGCTCCACCGCCCGGATTGCCAAGCGGGAATATGAGTCTCTGCATCACGGGCGCCACGTCTATCTGATCGACAGCCTGTCCATTGGCCCGGAGATGGCCCTGCTGGCGGAGTACGCCCGCAGCCTGGTGCTCGGCGGTATGAGTCCCGCCTATATTTATCGCGCGCTGCTGCGCTACAAAGCCAGAACCCGGCTGGTGTTCGCCCTGTCCGATCTGAAAAACTGCGCGGAAAATGGCCGGGTGGGCCGGGGCGAGGCCCGGGGCATCGGGGTCATGGGCGTGGGCGTGGTGGGCCACGCCAGCGACCAGGGCAGCCTGGAGATCCAGGAGAAGTGCCGGGGCAAAAAGCAGATCGGCGCCGGCATCCTGCGGCAGATGAAGCAGCTGGGTTACGCCGGGGGCCGAATCCTCATCGCCCATTCCGGAGACGAGTCCGGGGCGCTGGAACTGATGCACCGGATTCGGGAGGCCTTTGGTGCGGTAGATGTCCGCATCGGCAGAAGCGGCGCCCTCTGCGGGTTCTATGCCGAGCAGGGCTCCCTGCTGGTGGGTATGGAGTGCTGAATGAAAAAAGAAACGGAGGCATCCGGCGGGATGCCTCCGTTTGTTTCAATTTGATTCTTGGGGTTTGCCCAGCTTGGTCAGATCATAGGGAGTGGTCTGGTAGACATAATAGTTCAACCAGTTGTTGTAGATCAGCTGGCCGGTGGAACGCCAGGTCACCAGCGGCGTCTGATTGGGGTCATTTTGAGGGAAGTAGTTTTCCGGAATGGCGATGTCCAGCCCCTTGTTCTTGTCCCGCCAGTACTCGTTGGCCAGAGTGTCCCAGTCATATTCCGGGTGCCCCGTCAGGAAAAACCGACGGTTGTCCCGGCTCTTGACGGCAAAGACACCCGCCTGGGGGGAGACCGCCATCAGTTCCAGCTCAGGCACCTTTAAAACGTCCTCCTGCGATACCTCCATATTGCGGGAGTGGGGGGCGTAGAACACGTCATCCAACCCCCGGAACAGGGGAGACTGCTTCTTGATGGCGGTGTGGGGGTACACGCCGAAGAGTTTGGAGGAGCGGAGTATTTTGGGCACCCCATAGTGATAGTAAAGCCCGGCATAGGCGCCCCAGCACACATGCATGGTGGAGTGGACATGGGTGGTGGTCCAGTCCATAATGGTGCACAGCTCTTCCCAGTAGTCCACTTCCTCCCAGGGCACATACTCCAGCGGGGCTCCAGTGATGATCATACCGTCATAGGTTTTGTCCTTGATCTGATCAAAGGTGGTGTAAAAGGAGTCCAAATGGCTGGGGTCCGTATGGGTGGATTGATAGCTGGCGGTCTGCAATAGTTCCACCCGGATCTGTAACGGGGTGTTGGACAGCTTCCGCAGAAACTGGGTCTCTGTCACAATCTTGGTGGGCATCAGATTGAGGATCAGCAGATTCAAAGGACGGATATCCTGATGCAGTGCCCGATATTCCGTCATAACAAATATATTCTCGCTCTCAAGAGTAGCCCGGGCAGGCAGAGAGTCAGGGATACGAATGGGCATAGATGCGCCTCCTTGCGTCAATTGTACTATATTATATAGGATAGGGGGGGCAAAAGCAAGGCCGCAGGCAGTTGGTCAATGGCCGCAAAAAGAAACTCGAAAAAAGTGGAAAAAAGGTGTTGACTTTTTGCAGAAGATGCGATATAGTAGTCAAGCTCACTTGAGAGCACCGCAATTCGCCGCTTCGGGCCCGGAAGGTTGCGCCGAGCGGATGAAAAAAGTGCTTGACAAATCAAG
>CABRZO010000078.1 GCA_902475455.1 uncultured Eubacteriales bacterium | reverse complement strand
GTCACCGCCGTCCGGGTGCGATAGAGCCGGGTCAGAAAAATCTCCTGCAAGTGGTTGGTTTCTTTTGCCATCTGGAACACGTCCTTTTTTTCTAAAATCTCGGGGACGTGCCCACCCGGGCTTGTCCCCGGGTCATTGTATTCCAGATTCTGTCATTTTTTCTGTTACAAACCGTCGAAGGGCGGCCACCTCGGGCTCTTTGCCGTATTTGAACCAGCAAATGCTCCGATCCCGGCGGAACCAGGTGAGCTGCCGCTTGGCGTACTGCCGGGAGCGGAGTTTCACCTGCTCCAGGGCGGCGTGCAAATCCCCCTGGCCCGTCACCGCCGCCGCCAGCTCCTTGTAGCCGATGGCCTGCATGGCGGTGCAGCCCGGGGACACGCCGTCCTCCAGCAGTGAGCGGACCTCGTCGGCCAGCCCCTGCTCCGCCATCTCATCCACCCGCCGGTCGATGCGCTCGTAAAGGTCTGCCCGGTCCTCGAAGTTGAGGCCGAATTTCAGGGCGGTGTACCGGGGGGGCAGCAGCCGGGTGGCGGCGTTGTGGGCGGAGATGGTGGTGCCCGTCTCGTAGTACACCTCCAGGGCCCGGATGACCCGCTTGGTGTCCCGGGGGTGGAGCCGGATGGCCGCCTCCGGGTCAATCTCCACCAAAGCCTCCCAGAGGGGCTGGATGCCCTCGGCGTCAAACCGGGCCTGGAGCTTTTCCCGCCAGCCGGTGCTCTTGACGGCGAAGTCGTGGCCGTTGATGAGGGCGTCCAAATAGAGCCCGGTGCCTCCCACCACCACCGGCAGCTTGCCCCGGGCCAGAATGTCCTCCACCACCGGCACCGCCTGACGGCGGTAGCGCTCGGCGGAGAAATCCTCCTGGGGGTCCGCCACGTCGATCATATGGTGGGGCACCCCCTGCATCTCTTCCTGGGTGGGCTTGGCGGTGCCGATGTCCATGCGCCGGTAGATCTGCATGGAGTCGCAGGACACCACCTCGCCGTTATACTGTTTTGCCAGCCACACCCCCAGGGCGGTCTTGCCCGAGGCGGTGGGGCCCACCACACAGACAATTTGCGGGGGCATGGGCTCACATCCTCTCTGGACCGGGCCGAAAAAACCGACGCGGCCTGGTGTTTCCCCGCCGGTCAATCAGGGCCGGCGGGCCTTATGATGATGCCCCGACGCCGGGGCGAAACCGGGCCTCAGGCCCGCTTAAACTGCTTTTCCAGATCCTTTTTGGTGAGCCGGATGGCCACGGGCCGACCGTGGGGGCAGTAGCGGACCTGGTCCCGCATCACTGCGTCGCAGACCGCCAGCAACTCCTCCTCGCCGCTCTGCCAGCCCCCCTTGATGGCCCCCTTGCAGGCCATGGTATGGAGCACCTCATCCCGGGCGGATTCCGGGTCGGCGGTGCCGGTGGAGAGCAGCTTCTGGGCGATCTCCTCCAGGGCGGACTCAATCTGCTCGGCGGGCAGGTAGTCCGGGGCCTCCCGGACAATCAGGCTGCCGCCGCCGAACTCCTCCACCGAGAAGCCGAACTCCTCCAGCAGGGGCAGCTGCTCCAGCAGCACCTCCCCCTCCCGGGGGTCGGGCCGCAGCACCAGGGGCTGCAGCAGCATCTGCCGCATGGGCTTGTGGCCCTGGGCTTTCAATCGGTCAAAATTCATCCGCTCGTGGGCGGCGTGCTTGTCGATGAGCCAGACCTCATCCCCCCGCTCCACGATGGCGTAGGTGTGCAACACCTCTCCCGCCAGCCGCCAGGCCGGGGCCTCCGGGGTTTCCTCCGGGGAAACTTCCGTCTCCGGGGTGTCCTCCACCGGGGCGGCGGGGACTTCCGGCATGGGCGGGGCGGCTTCCTCCACCGGGGTGGGCACCCGCTCCGGGGCCTTTTCTTCCGGCGCCGGGAAGGCCTTTGTCTCCACCGCCGGGGTCGGAGTCTCCGCCACAGGAACCGGTTCCGGGATGGGTGTTGTCCCGGTGGGCTCCGCCGCGGTATGATCCATTACCGGGGCGGGCCGGGGGGTGGTAACCGGCTTCTCTGCTTCGGCGGCCGGGGCCTTGGGCCGGGGAATCTCACTGCTTGTCCCCTTGTCCCCGGACCTCACCGGGGCGGAAGCCGTCTCCGCCGGGGACCGGGCCGGGGCGGTGGGCGCCACCGTCCACTCCCGGGGCAGCGGCGCCGCTGTCGGAGGCCGCTTCAGGGGCTGGGTAGGCTGCTTCTGGGGCACAAACCGCTCAAAGCGCCGCCCGGTGTCCCCCAGGGGGGCCTCCACCGGGGTGCGCCGGGGGGCGGCGGTGGAGTAATCCGCCCGGGCGTCGCTGCGGAGCTCCTGCCGGAACTCCTGGGCGCTGACAGTGCGGAAAAAGGTCTGGTTGGGGGTGACGGTGTCGTGGCTCTGCTGCCGGGCCGGGCGGCGGTTATCCTCCCGGTCCTCCAGGCTGGCCTTGGGGGCCCCGGAGCCCGCCTCCAGAGCGGCCAATACCCCGTAATAGACCGCGTCAAAGAGCTTCTTTTCGTTAGAGAATTTTACCTCGGTCTTGGTGGGATGCACGTTGACATCCACCCCATTGAGCCGGGTGGTGATATGGAGGACACAGGCCGGGAACTTGCCCACCATCTTCTGGTTGCGGTAGGCCTGCTCCAGGGCGGCCTGCATGGTCCGGGACTTCACATAGCGGCCGTTGACAAAGAAGAACTGGCCCCCCCGGGAGCCCCGGCAGCAGACGGGCTGGGAGACAAAGCCTTCCACGGAGATGTCCTCCCCGCTGCCCTTGCAGGGCAGCAGCCCCAATGCGATGTCCCGGCCCAGCACCGCGTAGACGGCGCTCTTCAGTTGGCCGTCGCCCGGGGTGTTCAGCTCCTCCTTGCCCTCCCGCAGGAACCGGAAGGACACCTCGGGGTGGGACAGGGCGGCGTGCTGCACCACCGCAAAGACGGCGCTGCCTTCGGCGGAGTCCCGCTTCAGGAACTTCTGCCGGGCGGGGGTGTTGAAAAACAGGTCCCGGACAATGAGGGTGGTGCCCTGGGGGCAGCCCACCTCCTCCCGGGCGCGGACCACGCCCCCGTCCAGCTCCAGGCTGGTACCGGCCTGGGCCGTGGCGGTGCGGGTCATCAGCTCCACCCGGCTCACCGAGGCAATGGCGGCCAGGGCCTCACCCCGGAAGCCCAGGGTGCCTATGGCCTCCAGGTCGTACTCGGTGCGGATCTTGCTGGTGGCGTGGCGCAGAAAGGCGGTGAGGCAGTCCTCCGCCTCGATGCCGGAGCCGTTGTCCGTCACCCGGATATAGCTCATGCCCCCCCGCTGGATCTCCACGGTGATGGAATCCGCCCCGGCGTCAATGGCGTTCTCGGTGAGCTCCTTCACCACGCTGGCGGGGCGCTCCACCACCTCGCCGGCGGCAATCAGATCCGCCACATGGGGGTCCAGTTGATGTATCTTGGACATAGTCGGCAACCTCTCTCCCGGGGGACGGGTCTTATGATGTCCCCCATTGTAACAGGAATAAACCCGGGTTTTGTTAAGAAACTTCTAATGTTGCCGGATTTTCCGGCTTTTTGTCCCGGCCCTCACTTCAGGTCGGGACCGGTATACTCCGGCCGCACCGGGGTAACCACCGGCCGTCCCTCCTGGTCCAGCAGCGGGGTGAGCCCCCCGGCGTAGCCTGAGGAGCGGAACAGGTAGTTGACCCCGGTGACGGTGTCCACCCAGATCTCCAGGGTGCCCTTCACCAGGCCGGACTGTTCATAGGTGCGGATAAAGCGGGAATCGTCTTTCATATCAAATCACAGCTTTCCCTTCAGCTCGTAGAGCAGATTCATGGCCTCGATGGGGGTCAGGGTGTTCAGGTCCAGCTGCCGAATCCGCTGGGCACACTCCACCGCCCCCAGGTCCAGCAGGGACACCTGCTCCTCTTCCTGCTCCGGCTGCTCCGCCGGCCGGGCGGGGACAGGGACGCCTCCGGCGCCCTCCAGCTCCTCCAGGATGGTCCGGGCCCGGCGGATCACCGGCTCCGGGACTCCCGCCAGCTTGGCCACTTCGATGCCGTAGGACTGGTCGGCACCCCCCCGGACGATTTTCCGCAGGAAGATGATGTCATCCTTTTTCTTCTTGGCGGCGATGTTGTAGTTCTTGACGCCGGGCAGCTGGCCCTCCAGCACCGTCAGCTCGTGGTAGTGGGTGGCGAAGAGGGTCTTGGCCCCCAGCTTCTTGCCGGCGCAGTACTCCAGCACCGCCCGGGCAATGCTCATGCCGTCGTAGGTGGAGGTGCCCCGGCCGATCTCGTCCAGAATCAGCAGGCTGTTGGGGGTGGCGTGCTTCAGAATCTCCGCCACCTCCGTCATCTCCACCATGAAGGTGGACTGACCGGCGGACAGGTCGTCGCTGGCGCCGATCCGGGTGAACACCCGGTCCACCACTCCCATTCGGGCGGACCGGGCGGGCACGAAGGAGCCCGCCTGGCTCATCAGGCAGATCAGGGCCACCTGCCGCATGTAGGTGGATTTACCCGCCATATTGGGGCCGGTGATGATGGCCAGGGTGTCCTCGTTGCCGTCCATATAGGTGTCGTTGGGGACAAACCAGGCGTCCTTCAGCATCCGCTCCACCACCGGGTGGCGGCCCTCTTTGATGTCAATGACGCCGCTTTCGTCCACGGTGGGCTGGACATAGTGGTATTTCACCGCCACGGCGGCGAAGGAGCACAGCACGTCCAGAGCCGCCACGCTGCGGGCGGTGGCCTGGATGGCCTCCACCTGGGCGCTGACCTTCTCCCGCAAGTCGGAGAACAGCTGGTACTCCAGGGCCATCAGCTTGTCCCCGGCGGAGAGGATGGTGTGCTCCAGATCCTTCAGTTCCTGGTTGATATAGCGCTCGGAGTTGACGGTGGTCTGCTTGCGGACCCAGTGCTCCGGCACCAGGTCGGTCTGGCTCTTGGAGACCTCGATGTAGTAGCCGAAGACCTTGTTGTAGCTCACCTTCAGGTTGCGGATGCCGCACTCCTCCTTGACCCGGGCCTCCATCTGGGCCACCAGGTCCCGGCCGCCGGTCTGGATGGAGCGCAGCTGGTCCACCTGGTCGGAGTAGCCCTCTCGGATCATGCCGCCCTCCCGGACGGTGAAGGGGGGCTCCTCCACGATGGCCCGCTCCAGCTCATCTCTCAGCTCCGGCAGGTCGTCCAGCCCCTGGCACACCTCCGCCAGAATGGGGGCCTCCAGCCCCTGGCAGAGCTGCCGCAGCCGGGGTATCTTGCCCAGGCCCGCCGCCAGGGCGCTCAAATCCCGGGCGTTGGCGGAGCCGTAGACCACCCGGCCGATGATGCGCTCCAGGTCGGTGACCTCCCGGAGGGCCAAAATGAGCTCCTCCCGCTCCAGAGTGGACTCCACCAGCACCCGGACACCCTCCTGGCGCCGGCGGATGGCGGTGGGGGAGATGAGGGGTCGCTCAATCCAGCCCCGGATGAGCCGGGAACCCATGGCGGTCTTGGTCTTGTCCAGCACCCAGAGCAGGCTGCCCTTCTTCTCGCCCCCCCGGAGGGTCTCGGTGAGCTCCAGGTTCCGCCGGGCCGTCAGGTCCAGCTCCATGAACCGGTCGCTCTGGTAGTGGCGCAGGGAGGACAGGTAGCTCAGGTCCGTCCGCTGGGTCTCATAGAGGTAGTTGAGCACGCCCCCCACCGCCCGGTAGGCCACCACGCTCAGGTCCGCGGCCTGGGGAAACTGCTTTTTGGTGAGCTCCATGGCCTCCTGGGGCAGGAAACGGGTCTCGCCCCCGTCCTGCCAGTAGCAGTTCAGCCGCTGGGTCAGCATCTGGGTCAATTCGGGAATGGCGGCGGCCTCCGGGGACAGCAGGGCCTCCCGGGGGGCGAAGCGGCCCAGCTCGTTCATCACATGGTCCACCGCCCCCTCCCCTTTAAAGGAGGTGGCCTCCGCCTCGCCGGTGGAGATGTCGCAGAAGCACACGCCGGCCCCGGAGCCGTCCACCGCCACGGCACAGATGTAGTTGCTCTGGCCCGGGGACAGCATGGAGTCGTCTGTGACGGTACCCGGGGTGACAATGCGGACGATGTCCCGGCTCACCAGCCCCTTGGCCTGGGCCGGGTCCTCGGTCTGCTCACAGATGGCCACCTTGTAGCCCTTGGCGATGAGCCGGGCCAGATAGGACTGATAGCTGTGGAAGGGCACCCCGCACATGGGGGTCTGCTCCTCCTTAGGCTTGCCCCGGTCCCGGGTGGTGAGAGTGAGATCCAGCTCCTCCGAGGCGGTCTTGGCGTCCTCGTCGAACATCTCGTAAAAATCCCCCAACCGGAAGAAGAGCAGGCAGTCCGGATACTGCTGCTTCAGGTCCAGATATTGCTTTCTCATGGGGGTGAGTTCTTTTTCTTTTGCCATGAGGGGTCCCGTCCTGTTCTCAAGATTCAAAGGTTACGCTCCGGCCATGCCGGAACGGATCACTGGTCGGCCTCTTCCGTGGCGCCGGGCTGCTTCCAGACCACCTCGCCCCGGCCGATCTTACCGGCCCGGCGGCAGGGCAGCCACACCGCCA
Source organism: uncultured Eubacteriales bacterium (assembly GCA_902475455.1). Lineage (GTDB taxonomy): Bacteria > Bacillota > Clostridia > Oscillospirales > Oscillospiraceae > UMGS1766. Next base: position 4,344 of record CABRZO010000078.1, on the reverse strand, counting down.
CCAGCAGGGCCGCCAGCCAGGCCATCATAATGGCGTTCTGGGGGGCGTAGCCCAGGTAGAGGGTGATATTCACATACAGCAGCACCACGGCGCTGATCAGCTCCACCAGCAGGGTAGCCAGCTTCAGCAGCCAGCCCTGGCACACCACCATGCCTTTTCGCACATCCACCGGCATCCGCCACATGTCCAGGGGCAGGTACCGGAAGCCCAGCCGGGCGGTAATGGAGAGCGCCCACATGACGATGGGCAGGATCAGCAGCATCCAGGCGTCGCTGTAACCGGCGCTGCCGATCTGGACGCAGCCCACGATGGCGAAGATGGAGCCGCCGGTCTGCACCGCCAGGGAGCTGAGGGAAAGGCCCGTCAGGGCCGGGGTCATCTTGAGCCGGGTGCGCTCGCCGATGGTCTGGGGGGCGTGGAATACCTGCTTGCGTTTTTTCTTTTTCTTGTTCTTGTTGGCCATGTCGCTCAGTGCTCCTCCTCGGTCACGATCTCCCCGAACAGCGCCCAGTTGGAAGCCCGGGTGATCTTGCAGGGGTAAAAGCCGCCGATCAGCGACTCAGGCCCGTCCAGATGCACCAGCCGGCCCCCGTCGGTGCGGGCAGTCAGGGTGTGTTTACCGTCGTCATTCTTGCCGTCCACCAGCACCCGCAGGGTTTTCCCCACATAGGCGGCGTGTTTTTCCGCAGAGATCTCGTTCTGTCGGGCCACCAGCCGCTGGAAGTTGGCGCTCTTCTCCTCTTTTGTCAGCACGTCCTCCATCTGGGCGGCGGGGGTGCCCTCCCGGCGGGAGTAGATAAAGGTAAACAGGGCGTCGTAGCGCACCTGCTCAATGAGCTTCAGGGTGTCCTCAAACTCCTCGGTGGTCTCCCCGGGGAAGCCCACGATGATGTCGCTGGTGAGGACGATATCCGGGATCAGCTCCCGCACCCGGCGGATCTGGTCCAGATACTGCTCCGCCGTGTACCGCCGGTTCATCACCTTCAGCACCCGGTCGTTGCCCGCCTGCACCGGCAGGTGGAGGCAGGGGGCCACCTTCTCGCAGGCGGCCATGGTCTCAAAGAGCTTCTGGGTGGCGTCCTTGGGGTGGGAGGTCATAAACCGCAGCAGGAAATCTCCGGGAATGTCATTGCAGGCCCGCAAAAGGTCGGCGAAATCCATGTCCAGCCCCAGGTCCTTGCCGTAGGAGTTGACGTTCTGGCCCAGCAGGGTGATGTCCTTGTAGCCCTCCTCCACCAGGCCCCGGACCTCGTCCAGAATCCGCTGGGGGTCCCGGGACCGCTCCCGGCCCCGGACATAGGGGACGATGCAGTAGGAGCAGAAGTTGTTGCAGCCGTACATGATGCTGACCCAGGCCTTCAGCTTGCCCTGGCGCACCACCGGCAGCCCTTCGGCGATGTTGCCGTCGCTGGGGTCGGTGGAGAACACCCGCTTTTTGCGGGTCAGCACCTCAAAGAGGAACTGGGGAAATTTCCACAGCACATGGGGGCCGAAGACCAGGTCCACATGCCGGAAGGATTTCTTGATCTTCTCCGCCATGTGGGGCTCCTGCATGGCGCAGCCGCACAGGCAGATCACCTGGTCCGGCTTGTTGCGCTTGGTGTGGGTCAGGGCCCCCACGTTGCCCAGCACCCGCATCTCCGCATGCTCCCGGACGGCGCAGGTGTTGATGACGATGACGTCGGCCTCCGCCTCCGACTCGGTGAAGGCGTAGCCCATCTCCTCCAGCAGGCCCCGGATGCGCTCCGAGTCCGCCTCATTCTGCTGACAGCCGTAGGTGTCCACCAGGGCCAGGGGTTGGGTGGGCCGGTCCAGGCTGAATGAGCGCACCCGCCGGCAGTAGTCCCGCTGCTCCTCCAGCTCCTCGGGAGGCACCATCACTTTGTTTCGTTCCAAGGGAAAACTCCTTCCAAAGCGCCCCCGCCGGGGCGCCGATCTCATGCGGCTTCCGCCCCGCCGGAGGCTGAAAGCCGGGCCCCGGGGGCAAAAAGCCGCTATGTGTCCATTATCAGTATGATTTTTTAGTATAACATTTTTCTCCGCCCCGCACAAGATTTCCTCCCGCCATTTTTCTCCACCCGGCCCAGGCTTGCCAGCCATCCCTTTGGCGTATATAATAGTTTTGTATTGACAAATAGCTCCCCGGGGCACCGGGGGGCGGGAAAAGAGGTTCCGGCATGCTGCAACTCGTCTTTGACAAAGCCGCCATCAAGCACAATATTGCCACCGTGAAAAAGCGGGCGGAGGGGGCCACCATCTACGCCATGCTGCTCAGCGACGGCTACGGGGCCGGGCTGGTGGAGCTGGCCAACCTGCTGCGGGATGACGGCATCGGCCACTTTGCCGTCAACCAGGTTGCCGACGCCAAGAAACTCCGGAAGGCGGGGTTTGTGGAGGAGGAGATTTTAATGCTCCGGTCCACCACCGACCCGGAGGAGCTGAACCGGCTGCTGGATCTGAATGTGGTGTGCACCATCGGCTCCTACGAGACCGGGGTGGCTCTGAACGCCCTGGCGGAGGAGCGCTCCACCATCGCCGTGGCCCATGTGCTGGTGGACACCGGCATGGGGCTGGGGGGCTTTTTGCCCTCGGAGCCGGAAAAGCTGCTGTCCATCTACAAATATCTACCCAACGTGGCCATTGCCGGCACCTATACCCAGCTCTACTCCGCCGGCGGAGACATCAACGCCCAGATGTCCCTGTTCCAGTCCACCCTGGACACCCTCCACGCCCAGGGGCTGGAGACCGGCATCACCCATGCCGCCAGCTCCTCGGTGCTGATGCGCTCCCAGGGGGTGCAGCTGGACGCGGTACGGGTGGGAGGCGCCTTTCTGGGCCAGTGCCGCCGCCGGAAGGGGGACGGGCTCCGCAACGCCTGCCACGGGGAGGCAACCCTGGACACGGTGCGCTGGCTGCCCAAGGGCCACACAGTGGGGGCCTTTCAGCAGGCCCGGCTGGCCCGGCCCACCCGGGTGGGGGTGCTCTCCCTGGGCTACCGGAACGGCTTCGGCATGGAGCCGGATCTGGGGGGCGGCTTCTGGGGTTGGCTGCGGGCCTTCCACAACCGCAAGACCCTCCGGGTCTCCTTTCAGGGGGAAAAGGCCCGGTTGCTGGGCCCCATTGGCGCCGACGAGACCGCCGTGGACGTCACCGACCTGAAGTGCGTGGCCGGGGATGTGGTGTGCTTTGACATCAACCCCCTGTTTGCCAAAGGCATGACCCGGGTGTTCCGGTGATTGTCCTCCAAACAAGTGCAAAGAAAGCCGCCCACAACCACAAAACACGGGGCTGTTGCGAAATTCGCAACAGCCCCGTGCTGTTTCTATGAGGTTTTCAGGGGTCATTGGGGCCCTTGGTGGCTCCGCAGCCGGTGCAGACGTAGCCGGTGATGACCGTCTCATCCCAGGCCTCCTTGTCCACAACCACCTGTTCCTCGTAGACGGCATCGTGATGGATGGTCTCCGTCACCGCCTCACACTGGGCACCTGCGCAGGGGGAGCCGGAAGAGGAGCCAGAGGAGGAAGAGGAACTGGAAGAGCTGGAGCCGGAAGATGTGCCGGAACTAGCAGCGGCGTCGGCAATGTGCTGCTTGCACTCCTGCTCGGAGGCAAACACGGTGCCGCAGCCGGTGCACTTGTAGCCGGTGGTCACGGTCTCATCCCAGGCATCCTTCACCAACACCTGCTCGGTATGGGTCTCCGCTTCGTGGTGGACCACCGTGGTCTGCTCCTGCCAGGTGTGGACATGGGCGGGCTCGCTGACGGTAATGGTCACCGAGGTGGAGGCCTCACCGTAGCCGTTGCCGGCGGGGCAGTACACCGTGATCACCGTGGAACCAGCCGCCAGAGCGGACACGTTGCCGCTGCCGTCCACCGTAGCCACCGCCGGGTTGCTGGAGGTGAACTGGGGGGTGGTCTGGGAGGACACGCTGACGGTGGCCTGATCGCCGATCACCAGATCGGTGCTGGAGGCGGTGGCGCTGATGCTTTGGGTCCGGGGCGGAATGTTATTGGGGGAAGCGCCGCCGTAGACCACCACATGGGTGCCCACGCTGACGTTGTTATAGATGGTCTTGGCATTGCTGAGGGAGACGCCCACGCAGCCGTGGCTGCCGTTGTACAGGTACTGGTCGCCGCCGAAGGAGCTGCGCCAGGTGGCGTCATGGATGCCGCAGCCACCGGAGAAGGGCATGAAGTAGCTGACCCAGGTGTGGTAGGTGGAGCCGTCAATGTTGCTGCCGTTGAGATACCGATCCCGGTTCTTGGCAAAAATGGTGAAGTTGCCGGTGGGGGTCCTGGTGTTGTCCGCCACGCAGCCGGACACCACGCCGCAGGAGACGATGCA
>CABRZO010000077.1 GCA_902475455.1 uncultured Eubacteriales bacterium | reverse complement strand
CTTCAATGCGCTCAAGCTGACGTAGCCGTTCTATACCCTGTTTGGGCGTCTTCCACAAGTAGGGCGTCATACCAAACAGATCCTAGATGGTCTGGCTGTCGGGCAACAGGATACGATTCTCTACCCGATCCACCCGGATGTACTCAAAGCCTTCATAGGGAATTCGCTGCTCCTTATTCTCATAGGGCACATCATACAGCACCTGTTTGAGTTCCCACAGATGTTTGGGAGCCGGAACCACATACAAAAAGCAGCCACCGGGGCGAATCACCCGCCGGAACTCCTCCGCTGCCATAGGGGAGAAGCAGTTTAGCAGAACATCCACACTTTCATCAGGGATCGGCAGATGATAAGCCGACGCCACAGCAAATTCAATGGCTCTGTCCCGTTTGGCAGCCCAGCGCAGCGAATATTTTGAGATATCGATTCCATAGACCGCCGGGGCTTTGCCGACGCTCTCCAGCGCCGACTTGACCCCGGTGGTGTAATATCCCTCTCCGCAGCCGGAGTCAAAAAACGTCCCCTGACTCGGCATGACTTCCAGCGCAATCCCGGCTATGGCATCCCGGAGCGGTTGATACCAGCCGCCGTTTAAAAACCGGTTTCGGGCCGCCGCCATCTGCTTGTCGTCCCCCGGAACCAGCGAATGTTTTTGATTTGCCGGCAGCAAATGGACATACCCCGCCGCCGCAATGTCATAACTGTGTCCTTTTTCACACCGATAGCGGGTCTCCTCTCGGACCAAGGGCCGCCGGCAGACCGGACATAAAAACAGGCTCATGGGATTCCCTCCCCTATTCCAGGTATTTTACCACAGATTTCGCTTCTTGCAAACATAGACTTGCATTTTACAGGTGTCAAGACTATAATATTGTCTATTCAAACACCGCTGAAGCGGCCATAGGACGGAGCTGTTATATGGTAAAAGCTGATAGCTCCATCCAAAGAAACGAGGAATCAATATGGACCAACGCGTGAACTATACCATGCTGTGTGACTTCTACGAATTGTCCATGGCAAACGGATATTTCCAGACTCCCCTGCGGAATCGAATCACCTATTTTGACGTCTTTTTCCGGCGGGTACCCGACGGCGGCGGTTTTGCCATCGCCGCTGGATTGGAGCAGGTGATTCAGTATATTCAAAACCTTCATTTTACTGAGGAAGATATTGCCTATCTGCAGGGCAAAGGCGGCTTTACTCCAGAGTTTTTAGAGTATCTCCGCAATTTCAAATTCACTGGCGACATCTGGGCCGTCCCTGAAGGCACCCCCATCTTCCCAGGGGAACCCATCCTGACGGTCCGGGCCCCGGCGGTACAGGCTCAGTTTATTGAAACCTACCTGCTGCTGGAGCTCAATCACCAATCCCTGATCGCTACCAAGGCCAACCGCATTGTACGGGCCGCTTCCGGCCGGCCGGTGGCGGAATTTGGCTCCCGCCGGGCCCAAGGCGCTTCCGGCGCCATTATGGGGGCCCGGGCCTCCTATATTGCCGGCTGTGCAGGAACCGCCTGCGTCCAGGCGGACCGGGATTTTGGCGTGCCCGCCACCGGCACCATGGCCCACTCCTGGGTCCAGATGTTCCCTGACGAGTACACCGCCTTTAAAACCTATTGTGAGCTCTATCCCAATAACGCCACCCTTCTGGTGGATACCTACAACGTGCTTCGTTCCGGCGTACCCAATGCCATCCGCGTATTCAAAGAGGTGTTGGAGCCCAAGGGAATCACCAAATGCGCCATCCGCATTGACTCCGGTGATCTGGCCTATCTCTCCCGGAAAGCCAGAAAAATGCTGGACGCCGCCGGACTCAAGCAGTGCAAGATCGTAGCCTCCAACTCCCTGGACGAGTATCTGATCCGAGATCTGCTGGTCCAAGGGGCCCAATTGGATTCCTTTGGCGTTGGTGAACGGATGATTACCTCTAAGAGCGATCCTGTCTTTGGCTGCGTCTATAAGCTGGCTGCCATTGAAGATGAAAATGGCGTCATCATTCCCAAGATTAAAGTCAGTGAAAACGCCTCCAAAATTACCACACCCCATTTCAAAAAAGTGTATCGTCTCTACGACAATGAGAGTGGCGAAGCTTTTGCGGATGTGATGTGCCTTCATGATGAGGAGATCGATGACTCCCAGCCCATCGAACTCTTTGACCCGGAGAACACCTGGAAAAAGAAGCACTTTTCCAATTTTACCGCCCGGAGCATTCTGGAGCCCATTTTCCGGGGTGGCCAGCTAGTATACCAGCTCCCCACCATTGAGGAGGCCAGAGCCTATTGCAGCGAGCAGATTGACCGTCTCTGGGAAGAGGTCAAGCGCTTTGAAAATCCCCACCGCTACTATGTGGACCTCTCCCCCAAGCTCTGGCAGATCAAAAACGACATGCTGGAAGAGATGCGCAAAATCTAACCAATTCAAAAAAAGTGACGGCTGCAGCCGTCACTTTTTTTACCCCATGAGGGCATCCAAATTCAAACCACCGCTGGTGAACAGTCCCTTGTAATACGCCAGCTCGTCGGCGATAATTTCATCCAGCACCTGCATCCCCAGCAGTTCCACCGGGGCTTTGTCGTCAGTCAGTATCAGGTCTCCGGCCTGATACTCGGTGATATTCTGGCTGACCTGCTCCATGGCGGAGGCATACTCCGGGTACTCCAATTCCTCCCGGCTGCGCTCAAATACCTCCATCAGCTCATCAGAATTGGTGCAAAACACTTCCCGGTTGGTATTGCCGGGCACATCCACCGTGTAGACATGCCGAAACACCGACGCCATAGTGTCACAGAGGTAGTCATTGATGGAGCCCTCCCGATTGGAGGCCATGTTGAGGTTCACCACCATGACCCCGCCATCCTTCAGATGTTCCGATACCTCGGTAAAGAATTCCACACTGGAGAGCTGAAACGGAATGGTTATATCCTGATAGGCATCCACCATAATCACATCGTATTGCTCCTCCGATGCCGTCAGATAGGCCCGGCCGTCGGCCACCGCCACATCCACATCGTCGGGCAGCGCAAAATACTCCGTGGCAATGTCAGCGATCTTCTGGTCAATCTCCGCCCCCTGGATCTGAGAGCCAGGAAAGAAGCGGCTGCAATAGGAGGCAAAGGTGCCGGAGCCCATCCCCAAAATCATAATGGATCGATCCTGGCTGTCCTGGCCCGTCATCCCCGCCATCACCGGCGCCGCCAGGGCATAGTCGTAGTACATTCCCGTGAGCCCCTCCCCTTTTATCTGGATGGACTGGACCCCAAAGAGCACATTGGTGGACAAAATAGTTTTTTCTTCGTCGTAGGTGACCTGCAGATAGTTGTAAATGGACTCATCCTCCAGCACAATATTATCCTGCCAGAAGGCAAAGCTATAAGAGGGCACCGCAAAGCAGAGGGCAATTACAATGATACCCGCTACAATTCCTTTGATGGTACGCTTATGTCCCCCAATAAAGTAGACAAGACTGATACCCAGCAGCACTGCGGCAAAAATCAGGAATGTGGCGGCGGTTCCCACCGCGGGGATGGTGACAAAGGTGGGCAAAAAAGTGCCGATGATACTGCCGATGGTGTTTAAATCGTTGAGTCGTCCCACCGTTTTTCCTGTATCATCCAGGTTGTCCACTGTGAATTTAGAAAGCGAAGGGGTCACCGTTCCCAGCAGAACACAGGGGAAGGCAAAAATCACCAGACATGCGGCCAGAGCGGCCCAGACCAAAAAATTCTTTGTGACAAACAGCGCCAGCAAAACAGTGATGCCGACAATGAGCCATCTTCCCACAAAGGGAATCAGCGCGATCCAGATTGCTGCAATAATCAGCCGGCCATAGAGTCGGTCCGGCGATTTGCTCTGATCCGCCATTCTTCCGCCCCACAGATTGCCGATGGCCATGGCGATCATAATGACACCAATGATCACCGTCCACACAATTTGGGACGAGCTGAAATAGGGCGCCATCAGGCGGCTGGCACCCAACTCCACCGCCATCACCGACATGCCGGCGAAGAACTCGGTGACGTAGAGGAAATACTTATTCTTTAACAGTTTATGCTCCATAATACAGCCTCCAGCGATTCAATCTTATCCTTCCTAGTATACCGTGGGTGGTGGGGGGCAAGTCAAGACAAAAGAGAAAAAAAGGAAACCGGCGGGTAATTCCCGCCGGTAAAATGATCCATAGATCAATTGAATTTAAAGATCTTCTGGGAAAGATGATAGCCCATCACACCCACAAATCTGCCGGGAGCTCCGGGCAGATTGGCGCCCAGAGCCAGAGAACGGTAGCGCAGCTTCTTATAAAGAGGTTCGTTATAGGCCTTCAAATCTTCCCACAACTGGTCCCGCTTTTCCAACGCAGCATCGGAGCCATCAATCACCAGCAGAATGGAGCAGATGGTATACATCATGGCCAAATACCGGAACATATACTTGCTAAGGCTGGGATATTTTTCGGCAATTTCCTTGAGATTGCAGCATTCTGTCATAATTTTGGTGACCCGAATCTGCTGATCCACCCGCTTGACCATCACCTGCTCATTGACGCTCTGATCCTGCCGGCCGATAAAATAACGATAGAGATCCTCGTTCATATAGTACATGGTTTTGACATAGGGCAGGGGCTGATAGACAAAGATATTATCCACATAGAAGGTATGCTTGGGCAGCTCCAGGCCACAGTCTCTCAGCAGTTGCGTGCGATAGATGGCGGAGTGCATCAACAAATACTGGGACTCCCGGAATTTGCCTACATCCTCCCAACCAAATATCTGATCCTCGGGAAATACGTTGGTGTAATGAACTGCATGGCTGGTCTGGTCTTCCACATGCTCATAAACATAATTGCAGATCATCAGATCCAGTTCCTTCCCTTCCCGTTGGAACTGGCGCAGCTTGTTCAGCACCCGGGAAAGGGCCTGAGTATCCACCCAGTCATCCGAGTCAACCACTTTGTAGTAGATCCCGTTGGCATTGCGGATTCCCTGGTTGACGCCCTCTCCGTGTCCTCCATTGGGTTGATGGATCACCCGGACAATTTCAGGATACTGCTCCGCATACCGATCCGCAATGGCGGGCGTATCATCGGTAGAACCGTCATCCACCAGGATGATCTCCGCGTCTTCACCGGCGGTCAGCAGGGTCTCAATACAATGTTCCATATAAGCAGCCGAATTATAGCAAGGCACGGCAAATGTAATCAGTTTCACAATGACACCTCATAATCAGAATTTACAATCATTTTCTCGAGGACTAGTTTAACACAATTCCAAAGGAAAGAACAGCAAATTCATATTAAATTTATCTAAGGTTGAAATAAAGGCAGAAATTATGGTATAGTTTTCTCAGGAGATGATATTGATGAATCAAGAATGGCTGGAATCCGTCCAACTGAAAAATGGCACTACTCTGGTCTCTGTTTTGGACTATCTGGGAGACGAGGATTTCTACGCAATGTACGACATCATTCTGGAGCTGCTGCACCCGGACTCCCCCACCTACGGTGTGGACTCCATGGGCATTGATGGATCCTTCAAAAAAGATGGGCTGCTGGTTCGAATGAGCAGCGAAAGCGCCTATGACCAGTGCTGCTTCGTCTATGATCCCCGGAACATGTCCCCGGAGGAAATTGCCAAAGTGGAGGGCTGGATTGATCAGGTGGTCGCCGAGCTCCACAAGCGTCGCCCCAAGAATTGATCTCTATCCCTTTATAACGCAAATTGCGCCGCATTGTCTTCAGCGGCGCAATTTTTCTTTTATGAAAAAAATGCCGCTGGAATTCCAGCGGCATTTTTTGTTTACAGCAGAGGATCAATTAAAACTTGTGATGGAGCTTCAGAATCTCGATCAGCATCTTGTCTCTGTAACGGGCGCACTCCTCGTTGGTGTGGCCAATCTCATCAGAGAAATTCTTCATCATCTCGTCGACACCGGCCTGGCCGATCTCCTTGTAGGAAGCGGGGATCTTGGTCCAGTTGGCAATGTCGCCGCAGAGGTTGAAGCCGCCGTCCAGCATCTCCATCATGCCGCGGATCCCGTCCTTGTTGCCCAGCTGCATGATCATGTTGTGGCCGAAGATGGCCCAACGGATGGCGGGGCCGAAGGTCAGGGCCTTGTCGGCGTCCTCCACGGAGCAGACGCCGCGCTCCACCAGGTCCACCATCTCACGGAAGACCGCCAGCTGCAGACGGTTGCAGATGTAGCCCGGGCAATCCTTATGCAGAACCACAGGCTCCTTGCCCAGCTTCTGATAGAACTCCTTGGCCAGCTCCACGTTGGCCATGTCGGTTTTCTCAGTCTTGGTGATCTCCACCAGGGGGATCAGGTGGGGAGGATTGTAGGGATGGCCGCCCACGCAGCGCTCAGGATGGACCGCCTTCTCGGTGATCTGACCCAGGGGCAGACCAGAGGCAGAGGTGGCGATGATGGCGTCCACGGGAGCAAACTCCTCGATGGAAGCCAGCATGCTCTGCTTGATGGGCAGACGCTCGGGGCCGCTCTCCTGAATGAACATGGCGTTCTTCACAGCCTCTTCCATGCTGGTGGTGTAGTGGATGCGGGCCTTGATGGCATCCTTGTCCTCAATGGCGCCGGTCTGGGCCAGGAAGTCCAGATTGCCCTCAATGGTCTTGGCATCGTTGGCGATGCAGTCATCGTTGATGTCATAGAGGTTGACATCATAGCCCTTCATGGCAAACAGAACAGCCCAGCTGCCGCCGATGACGCCGCCGCCGATACCGGCAACAGTCTTAATTTCGTCAATGCTTTTCATGTAATTTCACCTCAGAAGATCATCTACATCAGATAAATGCAATCGAGAGCCGGCAATCAGCCCATGCCCTTGGCGGCAAAGTAGGTGGTGCCATACTTCTCAGCGGCCTCAACCTTGGTAGCCTCCAGCTGCTCCACGGTGACAGCGGCCAGAGCCTTCTGAGTAGCCTCCAGATCCAGGGGCTGCAGCCCCAGCATCTCGCGGGCCTCGGCAGGAGTAGCCACCTCGTTGCCATAGGCCTTGACAGCGTTGGCAGCGCGCTCCACCAGCATCAGATTGGTGGCCATGATCTTCTTGCCATCAGCAGTACGGCCATAGACCACGTTGTCCTCCATGCCCACGCGGATGTTGCCGTTGTTGGCCAGGGCGGCGAACATGACAGGCAGGTGACCCTTGCCAATACCGAAAGCAGACCAGGTGCACTCGGCGGGCAGATCGCCCCGCTTCTGCATCAGCTCCATCTCGTCCAGCAGCAGCTGCAGGTCGTGGGGAGTGGCAGCCAGGCCGCCCACAACGCCCAGGCAGAACTGGAAGTGCAGAGGAGCCTTCACGAAGCCCTTCTTCCAGTACACACCCACAGCCCGGAGCATACCCAGGTCAAAGATCTCGAACTCAGGCTTGATGTTCTTCTCCTGATACAGGGTGCCCAGATCGCAGAGCATCTTGGGAGAGTTGTGGAACACGCCGCCGGGGATACCCCAGTTGAAGGAGCCGGCGTCAAAGGTGCCCATCTCGATGCCGGGAACGTTGGCATGATGCAGCACGCGGACAGCGTTGCCATAGGGGGAGTCATCAGAAACACGGTTGTCACCGGAGGAGGTGCAGTTCACGATGACGTCGCAGTCAGGATACTTGTTGCGCAGAATGCTGATGGTCTCATAGAACTTCACGGGATCCATGACACCAGCGCCCTGATCGTCGCGCATGTGCAGATGGACAACGGAGGCACCGGCCTTCCAGCACTCGTAAGCGCAGGCGGCAATGGCCTCGGGGGTCTCCGGCACGTCATAGCCGTGAGGAGTGATAGCGCCGGTCAGAGCGGCAGTGATAATGGTCTTAGCCAAATTAAACACATCCTTCAAAGAGTTTTGGTGGTAGAAGGGGCATCAGCTCCGGGCCAATGCCCCTTCCCCACTTGATGATCAAATTAAATAGGACTTAAGCCGAACAGCTAAACAGGCCAAGCCTATTAGTTATACTTGTGCCAGCCCTCGCCGGACTTGCGGCCGAACTTGCCCTCGGCCACCAGCTTCTTGACGGACTCGGGGCACTTCCAGTCGGTGACAGGCAGGGCCTCCATGGTCTCGGTGACATGGGGGAAGGTGTCCAGGCCGGACATATCCATCATCTCGAAGGGCCCGAGGGGGTGGTTCAGACCAAACTTGATAGCGGTGTCGATGTCGTCCACGGTGGCCACGCCGTCCTCATAGCAGTGGATGGCCTCCAGCATGAAGGCGAACAGGCAGCGGTTGACGATGAAGCCCGGGGTGTCGGTCTTGCACTCAACAGGCTTCTTGCCCATCTTCTCGGCGACCTCACGAACAACGGCCACGGTGGCGTCAGAGGTGTAGCAGGAGCGGATCATCTCCACCAGCTTCATGGCATACACCGGGAAGAAGAAATGCATGCCGATGCAGCGCTCGGGGTTCTTGCAGTCCTTGGTGATCTCGCCGATGGACATAGAAGAGGTGTTGGTGCACAGGATGGCATCGGGCTTGCAGATCTCGCCCAGCTGCACGAAGGTGTCATGCTTCAGGGACAGGATCTCGGGAGCGGCCTCGATGACAAAATCAGCGGGGGCCACACCCTCCAGCTCCACGGTGGTGGAGATCCGGGCCATGATGGCGTCGGCAGCCTCCTGAGTGGTCTTGCCCTTGGCCACCTGCTTGTCCAGGCCAGCCTTGATGCCGTTGACACCCTTGTCGCAGAACTCCTGCTTGATGTCGCGGATGATCACGTTGTAGCCACTGGCGGCAGCAATCTGCGCAATGCCAGAGCCCATCTGACCGGCGCCCAAAACGGCAATCGTTTCAATAGACATGTTTGTTATCCTCCTTAAAATGTAAGAACATCCATTAGTTGTTGGTGAACACAGGGGGCCGCTTCTCGATCATGGCGGCCATGCCCTCCTTCTGATCGTGGGTGTCGAACAGCAGGGTGAACTCGGTGGTCTCCTGAGCCTTGCCGGCGGCAATGGTCTCGATGGCAGCCTTATTGATGGCGGCCTTGGCGGAGGCCAGGGCGCAGGCGGGCTTGCCCATCAGCTGCTTGGCAACATCCACAGCCTTGGCCCGGATGGCGTCATACTCCGCTTTGGCAGCGGCGGCCTCGGCGGCCTTGGAAGCGGCCTTGGCGGCATTGATGGCCTCCTCGGAACCACCCACCTTGGCAGCCTTCACAGCGGCCTTGGCCTCCTTGGCGGCAGCGTTCAGGGCGGCATCGCCCTCCACATACCAGTTCAGCAGCCCCAGATCATAGGCCTGCTTGCCGGGGATCATCTCAGTCAGCATAACCAGCTGCTTTGCCTTGGCGGGACCCACAATGGCAGTAGCCCGGGCGCAGCCGTTGGCGCCGGGAATAATACCCAGTCCCACCTCGGGGAAGGACAGGGTGGTGCGGGAACCGCCCACCCGGAAGTCACAGGCCAAGGTCATCTCGCAACCGCCGCCGAAGGCGAAGCCGCCCACAGCCGCGATGGTGGGGATGGACATGGACTCCAGAATGTTGTTGATGTCGATGGCCAAGCCGCAGAACTCCTTGGCATAGCGGGGAGTGGCCTCCGCCATCTCCTTGACGTCGGCACCGGCGGCAAAGGCCCGCTCGGAACCGGTCATGATCAGCACCCGGACGGAGGGATCCGCCTTGACCAGATTGATGGCGGCCATGATGTCCTGGTTGATGGCGCTGTTCAGGGCGTTCAGAGCCTTGGGACGGTTCAGCTGAATGGTGGCAATGCCATCTTCCACAGTGTAGATGATGTTCTCAAATTCCATGGGAAACAGCTCCTTTCAAGCTAGATTCAGGCTTACTCTGCCGGAATGGACTGGCCGCCGTCGCAGAGCAGATAGGTGCCAGTCATATAATTGAAGGAGTCGGAGCACATGGCCAGCACAGGACCGGCAATCTCCTCGATGGTGCCGAGGCGGCGGACAGAGGTGGCCTTGGACTGCTGCTCATAGTACTTGGTCTTGTTGCCGTCCTTGTCAATGAAGAACTCCTCATTCAGAGGAGTAACCACATAGCCGGGGCAGATGCAGTTGACGGTGATGTTCTCACGGCCAAAGTTGTTGGCCATGGTACGAGCCAGGCTCAGGCAGGCAGCCTTAGAAGCGCCGTAACCCACAACGCCCTTGCCGCCGATGAAGCCGCCCACGGAGGCGGTGATAATGATCTTGCCGCCCTTCTTGCCGTTGGTGGCATTCTGCTTGATCATCTGGCGGGCAGCCTCCTGGCAGAACATGAAGGTGCCGGTCAGGTTGGTGGCGATGACCTTCTCAAAGTCCTCAGGAGTGTACTCCTTGCGGCCTTCCCTGTTCTCCACGATCAGGGCAGTGGGACCGGAGATGCCGGCGTTGTTGATCAGGATGTTCAGCTCGCCGAACTCAGCCACGGTCTTCTCGATGACCATGGTGATGTTCTCTTTCTTGCTGGAGTCGGCGGGGATACCGAAAGCCCGGCCGCCCTTGCAGTAATTCTCGTTCAGATCCGCCACAGCGTCCTCCACCTTGGAGGCGGTACGGGCGGTAATCACCACGTTGGCGCCATAAGCCGCCAGAGCGCAGGCAATGCCAAAGCCGAGGCCCTGGGTGCCGCCGGTGATGATCGCCGTCTTACCGGTCAGGTCGAAGGACGGAATGCCGATGGTTCGATTCAGATGAGCCATTTTAACTACTCCTTCGTTCAATCAGGTTAATTTGAATATGCGGACCTTCCCCTGTACAAACGCACAGGGGAAGGTCAATGAAATTACTTCTTGGCAGCGGTCTTGTAGCTGTCGAACTTGGCCAGCATGGCGCGAGGAGTCTTGGTCTCACGCTCATAGCGGGGGCACTCATCATAGCCGGGCAGACCAGCCAGATACTTGGCGATCTTCTTCAGCTCTTCCAGGT
>CABRZO010000076.1 GCA_902475455.1 uncultured Eubacteriales bacterium | reverse complement strand
ATTTTGTCCCTATTTGGAATTATCCTTCCTCTTTTGTCAAATGCACGGGAGAATTCTAAAATAGTAAGATATTTTTTTTCCAGTATTAATGTAAATGCTTTTAGCAATCAGCTGAAACGATGTGTTGGAACTTGCTTTCTATCTTTGCTATCTTGTGTTGGAATGTTTTTTGTGAACGGAACACAGAATATGTCCTTCTATATGATTCTATTTTCTGTTTGGATTGGGCTTTTTGTTGCGCTTCTCTGCCGTAGCTATCGGTTTTTATCTCTCATTATTTCTATGCTTTTTCATGAGGATAACGAAAAAAGAAAGTAAGAGAAAAAGGGCCGGCCGGGTGATAAGAACCTGGGCGGCCCTTGGCATCAGACTATTCTATTCCTTCTTTGGGCATGCAACGATTCCAGTATTTGCCGCTCATAACCCGATAGTCTGCCGGGGGACTGGAATAAAAAAATACAGTGTTTTTGAGGGCCGCAAGAGATGCGGCTCTTTTTTATCTAGAGGATCTTGTAGGGATGAGTACAACAAGAGCCACTTTTTTTCATTCAACGGAAGAAAGACAAATAGATAACGCAAAGGAGGGTTGACTTTTTCCCGAAGTTGAAACAACCTGATAAAAACGAGAAAGGGGGTGGGACTATCGCAAGACGGGAAAAAATTGTGACCGCCGGGCGGATGGTGTACTGTGTCAGCTACCCGGTGCCCAAGTACCGGAGGGAGGACACACCCCGGCAGCGGGGAGAGAAGCGCCGGGCCAGCAGTCAATGGCAGGCCCGCATCAACCGGCTGAAAAGCTGCCGGAAGCTGGAGCAGCTGATCTACGCCAACTTCGGCCCCGGGGATCGCTACGTCACCCTGACCTACCGGGACGAGTGCCTGGCCGCCTCCCGGCGGGAGGTGATGGGGGACATCAAGTATTTTCGCCGCAAGCTGGCCCAGCGGCGGCAGGCCCGGGGCGAGAGCTGCCGCTACCTCTACACCGTGGAGCACAAGACCAGCGGGGGCCGGTGGCATGCCCACATGATTCTGAGCGGCGCCGGGCCAGACGATCTGGAGGACATCCAGCAGAGCTGGACTAAAGGCGCCGCCCATGTAGAGTGGTTTGATCTCCAGCAGGGGGAGGCCCTGGCCACATATCTGGCCAAGGAATCCCCGGACCATGTGGGGGAGCATCCCTGGATGGCCTCCCGGGGGCTGCGGCGGCCCGAAGTGGACAGCCTGCTGGTGCCTGACTCCGCCCGGCTCAGTATCCCTGCCGGGGCGGTGGTCAAGGATCGGGCCCAGGTCTCCAACAGCTACGGGGAGTTTGAGTACATCCAGTATTTCCTCCCGTGACAAGTTCACACGCGCGCGTCTTTTATGATCTTGAAACAGTATGTATTTTAAGAGAGAGGGTTACAAAACCATGCCGAATGCGTTGTCAGGCCGTCCGGTCTGTGGTAAAATTATCGTGACAGGTGAGAGGGCCATGTGTCCCAACTGTCACCGCTGGCTGCCCGGCCTATTTCCGGCCGGATCCCAGGCAAGCGGGATCCTGCTGTACTGCAAGCGGTGCAAGCAGGAATTTGAAATTCATACCCAGCGACCTGCGGCCACAGCGCCCTGCGTCCGATGATTGATCCCCACGGGAGTCATCACGGATGCAGGGCGCTTTTTGTTTTGCCTCCCACCAGGTGATAGCGGGAGAGGAGGCAAAGCAATGGCCCAGAAACCCTTGCGGCCCTGTAAGCATCCAGGATGCAGGGAGCTGACCAGGGAAGGCTGGTGTCCCCGACACAAGCCCCGGCACAAGCGGGGAGAGAGCCAGGCCTGGCACAAGCTGTATAACCTGCCGGTCTGGTCTCGACTCCGGGCAGATCAGCTGATGCGGCATCCCTGGTGCCAGCAGTGCCAACGGGAGGGGCGGCCGGATGTCCGGGCCACAGTGGTGGATCACATCGTGGCCCATCGGGGGAATCTGGCCCGCTTTACCGACCCGGACAATCTGCAAAGCCTGTGCAAGCGTTGCCACGACCGGAAAACCCTCCGGGAGCGGCGCCAGCGGCAGGGGTAACCCGGCCGGATTTCTACGCCTGCGCCGGCGCGTGTGAGCACGGGCGCGGGCAGGCCTGGGTGCGCCTGTCCGTGGGGATCCTTTCCGGGCATGGCAAGGCCCCCCCACCCCTGGAAAATCCACCTGGGGGATCGGAAAGACCCCGCATCCCCTCGATTGTAAAAAATTTTCCCCCATCAGCCGGAAAGGAGGCGGGATATGCCGACACCAAGCAAAACCACGGCCAACATGAGCAAGCATCTGACCCAGGAAGAACGGGAGCAGCGGCAGCAGGCGGAGCAATCCACCATGCCTCACCGGGGCAAGCCCAGGCGGCCAGGCGTCCTGATCTCCGGTGACTCCAAGGCCAAGGCCTACTGGGAGAAAATCTGGGCGGACATGGAGGAGTTGGAGATCTTGGACACCCTGGATGCTCCGGCCCTGGCGGGGCTGTGCTCCATGCTGGCCCTCCGGGATCGGTTGGCCAAGATGACCCCCCAGCTGCTGGAGGCGCTGAGGGAGCTGGAGGGGCAGTGCAACCCATCCACCGAGCATGGCCGGGCGGTCTTGGAACAACTGGGGCGGATGCTGCGCCAGGCCAACGCCCTGAGTGATAAGCGGCTCAAGCTGGATACCCAAATCCTGAGCTATGCCGACAAGCTGGGGCTGACCCCCAGCGGCCGCAGCCGCCTGGCGGTGCGCAAGGCGGCAGAGACCACGCCGGACGAGGGCGATGACCTCTTTGCCTAGACATCCTAACGGCCAGCATCACTGCACCGCCGTCTATGCCAAGCAGGTGGTGGCGGGGCGGCTGAGGGAGCTGTGCTGTCCCTATGAGATTAAGGCCTGCCAGCGGCATCTGGACGACCTGAAGCGTCAGGGAGACCCGGATTTTCCCTATGTCTTTGACGAGACCCGGGCGGATCGGATCTACCGCTGGTTTTCCCTTTGCATCCAGGTCCGGGGTGTGGACGCCGGAAAGCCCTTTGTGCTGGAGGACTGGCAGAAGTTTGACCTGGGGGTCACCTATGGCTGGGTCCATAAGGACACCGGCGCCCGGCGCTTTGTGCGTACCTACAACAAGCGGGGGAGAGGCAACTACAAGACGGCGGAGAAGGCTTGTCAAGGTCTATACCACATGAATGGCGATGTGTGCTATCCACCGTATCACCCGGAGGAGCGGACCTTTGAGCTGGAGCCCGAGGTGAGCTTTGCCGCCGTCAACGGCAAGCAGGCGGAAAAGGGCTTTCAGGCGGCGGTCAAAATCGCCCGCCGGTCCCCCAAAATTGCCCGGCAGATGATTCTGCCCAAAGCCAACCCCTGCAAGTCCCGGCGTTACGGCGGCGAGATGTTCAAAATCTCCCGGGACAACGACTCCCTGGACGGCGGTGCCGCCAGCTACTACCTGGTGGACGAGTATCACGCCCACAAGACCAGCGACGTTTACGAGATCGGTCTGAACTCCTTCGGCAAGCGCCGCCAGCCCCTGCTGGACTGCATCACCACCGCCGGAGACGGCGCCGAGAGCAAGCCCTGCTATGCCGAGGAGCGCTACTGCAAGATGATCCTGGACGGGGATGTAGTGGATGACCGCTACTTTGTCATGATCCGGGAGCTGCCCGAGGGGGAGGACCCCCACGACCGGCGCAAATGGCGCTGGGCAAACCCGGTGCTGCGGGGGGACAGCACCTACGGGCGCTATCTGCTGGAGGAGATCGAGGCGGAGTATCCGGCGGCCTTCTTTTCCGGGGATCCGGAGAAGCTGCGGAAGTTTCTGACCCGCCGGCTGTGTCAGTGGCAGTCTGCCAGTGCCAACAGCTACCTGTCCGCCGATCTGGTGAAGAAGGCCAGGGAGGCCATGGTGCCCACCGAAACCTTCCGCCGCCTGACCGATGGCCGGACATGCTATTGCGGTTACGATTTGGGCAAGCGCATTGACCTGAGCGGCGTGGGGGCGGTGTTCCTGTTGCCCGACGGCCGGGTGGCGGTGACCGCCCACGGTTTCCTGCCTGAGGAGGCCGCCCTGCGCCACGAGCACACCGACCGCATCCCCTACACCGCCTGGGCCGGGAAGGGCTACTGTACCCTGACCCCCGGGGCGGTGACCGATAACCGCTATGTGTATAACTGGATCTGTGCCGGGGAGCGGGAGCGGGGCTGGCGGGTCCGGGAGGTGGACTATGACGGCCACAACGCCACAGATCTGGCCATCCAGATCTGTGAGGATCGCAACGACGAGGATTTCGTGGTGGAGATTGCCCAGAGCTGTGCCGGCCAGAACATGGCCGTCAAGGGGTTCCGGGAGCTGCTGATGAGCGGCGATCTCATTCTGGAGGAAAACCCGCTTTTCCTGCGCTGTCTGTCCAATGCCGTGGAGGTGGTCAACAATTTTGGGGACTCCAAGCTCTCCAAGCGTCACAAGGACGACTCCCAGCGCATTGACCCGGTGGCTGCCGTGATGAACGCCCTGGCCCGGGCTCTGGTGCAGCGCCAGGCCCCGCCCACCCTGGCCGACCGGCTGGACAGCGGCAGCTATACCATGTGAGGAGGACGATATGGATAAGAAGCAAACACGCCGGCGGATGGATTACATCGGCTCCGGGCTGATGGTCCTGGGCTGCCTGGGGATGGCCGGCGGGCTCTGGATGGTATTTCCCCCGGGCGGGGTGATCTGGCTGGGAGGCTGGGCCATGGCCCTGGGCTTTTTCCTGTGCCGGGCAGCGGGGAGGGATAGCGGTTGATTGCGGATCTCTTTTCCACCCCCCGGCAGCGGGGGGCCACGGTGATGACCACCCCCGGTGTTCTCTACGGCCCCGGCGGCATCCCCACCGGAGAGATGGCCAAAAAGCTGTCCGCCGTCTATGCGGCGGTGGACATTCGCTCCAACTCCATGAGCGTGATGCCCGCCTTTGTGATGGACACCCGCACCCGGGAACATGTGGATCATCCCATCCTGGAGTTGCTCAGCGTCCGACCCAACGAGGCCATGACCCCCAGCGCGCGCAAATATCTGCTGGAGCAGAGCGTGCTGCTGACCGGCAACGGCTACGACTGGATCATCCGGGACCCCATCTCCGCCCAGCCGGTGGAGCTGGTGCCCCTGCCCGGCAATCTGGTGCAGGTGTGGCTGGATACCAACCGGCAGCCCTGGTATGACGTGCAGCATCCGGTGACCGGAGAAGTGATGCGGCTGCCCTGTGAGGACGTGTGCCACTACAAGGGCCCCAGCCGGCTGGGCTATGAAGGGGAGAGCGTGCTCACCTACGCCCGGGAGACCATCCGGGCCGGTTTGGCCGCCGGGGAATACAACACCCAGTTCTACGAGTCCGGCGGCCAGCCCTCCGGCGTGCTCTCGGTGGATGCGGATCTGGGGGGCTATGTCCTGGACAAGGACGGCAAGCCCACCGCCGAGACCCGGAAGGACGCGCTGCGGAAAGAATGGGAGCGGGTCCACAGCGGCCCCCGGAACGCCCACCGGGTGGCCATTCTGGACCTGGGCCTGAAATACACCCCCCTGTCCATCTCCCAGCGGGACAGCCAGTTTGTGGAGCAGCAGAATGTGACGGTGCTGGACATCGCCCGGTTTTTCGGGGTGCCTGCCTACAAGCTCCAGGCCGGCAACCAGAGCTATAACGCCAATGAGCAGAATGCCATCGAATACCTGAGCAATCTCCAGCCCCGGGTGACCCAGACCGAGGAGGAGCAGACCTGGAAGCTGCTGCCGGCCCGGGATCAGCGGGCCGGGCTGGAGGTGCGCTATAACATGATGGCCATTCTCCGCTCCGACAGCGCCAGCCGGGCCAGCTATTACAAATCCATGTGGGAGTGCGGGGCCTATTCCGTCAACGACATTCTGCGGCTGGAGGATATGCCCGACACCCCCGGCGGCGAGGAACACAATGCCAGCCTGAACTATGTGCCGCTGTCCGAGTGGCGGTGCCTTTCCATTCTGCGAAACGGAGGAGATGAAACGAAATGACCCTGAATCTGAGTGGCGAGCTGCTCTGCGACGAGTGGGCGGAGGTGTACCGCTGGTTTGGCTTTGACACCGGCTTCTATTGCCCCGGAGATGTCCGCTCGGCGGTGGATGAGCTGGAGCCCGGGGAGACGCTGGAGCTGCTCATCAACAGCGTGGGGGGCGACGTATTTGCCGCCAGCGAGATCTACGCCACGTTGGAACGCTGCCCCAACCCTACCCGGGCGGAGATCCAGTCCCTGGCGGCCTCGGCGGCCAGCTATTTTCCCCTGGCCTGTGACCGGGTGGAGATCGCTCTGCCCGCCCAGATGATGATCCACTGTGCCGGCTGGGATGTGGGCGGCAATAAGACCACCCACCGCTGGGCGGCGGATCAGCTGGAGGTGACCGATCAGAGCATCCTGGATGTCTACTGCCGCAAGTGCGGCCCCGGCGCCGATCGGGCGTATTTGCAGGAGCTGATGGAGCAGGAGACCTATCTTTCCGCCAATCAGTGCCTGGAGCTGGGGCTGGTGGATGCCATCCTGGGCCAGGAGAACCGGGAGGACGGACCTGCAACCCTGGTGGCTAGCGCCACCGGCAATGTGATCCGGGCCATGCGGGTACGGCCGGACATCCGGGTGCTGATGGAGCGCCGTCAGGCGGAATTGGAGGACCTGCACAGCCAGCTGGAGCAGGAAAAGCATCGTTATTCCCGGGTCTGACAGGATGGCCCGGAACATAGAAAGGAGCAAAACATGAGTATCAGACGCGAGTACAACGACCTGCTGGGCCTGCGGGCCCAGCACCTGGCCGCCGCCGAGGCGGCCCTGAACTCCGGCAGCCGGACTGAGTATGACTCCGCCATGGGCAAGGCCAGGGAGCTGGACCCCAAGCTGGAGGACATGAAGGCATTGATGGAGGAGCAGGACCGCTACGCCGTGGCCAATGCCCCCCGGTTTACCGGCGATCCCCGGGACCTGGCGGAGATGGGCAAAGAGCTGGCCGCCAAAAGACCGGTGCGCTTTGACGTGGGCGAGGTGATGCGGGGCATCGGTGCGCCTCAGCGGGATGCCACCACCGTGGCCACCGGCTCCATTGTGACCCCCACCGGCGCCGGCAGCGACATCCGGGACGGCTTTGCCGGCCAGGTGTCTAGCCTGGTCTCCCAGGTCTACACGGTCAATCTCAAGGGCCTGACCGGCTATGAGGAGCCCTATGTGGTGGAGGATATGGAGGCCCAGGGCGGCGTGCTTGCTACCGTATCCGGCACCGCCCGGACCGACAGTGACCCCACCTTCGCCAAGGCGGCAATCAAGCCCTACGAGGTCAGCGTCACCAGTTATGTGGACCGCAATCTTGCCAACATCAACCCCGCCGACTACGCCGCCAAGATCCAGACCATGGCCATGCGGGCCCTGCGCCGCAAGATTAACGCCCTGATTGTCTCCGGCGACGGCCAGGGCAGCCCCAGCATGTACGGCATCACCACCGCCAAGAATACGGAGGGATCCCCCATCTTCGGCAGCGTTTCTCTGGGCTCCGCCATTGGCGTGGACTCCCTGGAAAAGCTGGTCTACGCCTACGGCGGTGACGAGGAGATGGGCGGCAACGCCCGGCTGCTGCTGACCAAGGCCAACCTGCAGGCCCTGGGGGCCATTCGGGGCACTAACGAAAAGCGTCGGCTCTACCGGATCACCCCGGATGTGGGCAATCCCAATACCGGCGTCATTGAGGACGGCGGCCTTATCGTGCCCTATACCATTGTTTCCGCCCTGGGCGATACCACCATGAGCTATGGCGACCCCATCAACTATGAGCTGGGTCTCTTCGGCGACTATGTGATCCGGGTGGATGAGTCCGTCAAGGCGGTGGAGCGGATGTACACCATCCTGGGCGACGTTCTGGCGGGCGGCAACCTGGTGGTGGACAAGGGCTTTGTCAACGGCACCATCGGCGGCTGAGGACCTGTGATATGGCGCTCCCCAGCAAGGCCGAGCTGATGGCCTATTGCCGGGTAGACGATGAGGAGGCCGGCGCGCTGCTGGAGTCCCTGTGCCAGCAGGCGGAAGCCTATCTCTCATTCGCCGGGGTGGATACCACTCTGGCGGATCCCCGGCTGGAGCAGGCCCTGAAGGCCCTCACGCTCCACTGGTTTGACAATCCGGCCGGCGGGGAAGTCCCCGCCGGTCTCCAGCGGCTGATCAATCAGCTCAAACACACATAAGGAGGTTTTCACTATGGCAGTAACGCCCAAGAAATCCACCGGTTCCGGTACCACTGCATCTATCAGTGTGGACGGCGGCTCCGAGTATAAGGAGTTCGCCAGCATTACCAGTCTGGGCCCTCCCAATATGACCCGGGGCACCGTGGATGTCACCGACATGAACAGCTATTCCAACAACGACCAGATGAAGGAGTTTCTGACCGACTTCATCGAGGCCGACGAGATGAGCATTGAGGGCTTTGTCATTGGCACCGATGAGGGCCGGGATGCGGCGGAGACGGCTTTTTATTCCGGCGCCGAGGTGTCCATCAAGATTGTGCTGCCCACCGCCATCGGCAAGACCATGATCATCACCGGACTGCTGACGGCCTACCGTCCCATTGGTGACATCAATACCAGCGACGGCATTGCCTTTTCCATGTCCATCAAGCCCACCAAAAAGCCTGAGATTTCCGCCACTGCCGGCGGTTAAGGAGGAGTTGTAATCCATGAAAACCTATGAAATCCAGCTGAACAGCGGCAAGACCGTCACGCTCCGGCTGACCAGCCGGGCCCTGAGCAGCTACATCAAAGAGCACGGCCTCCCCGGGGCGGCGCCCCTGGTCAGCGTGATGAACGCTGTCAATGATATGGATGCCCTGATCGCCCTTCTGTCGGCGGCCATGAGATACCCTGGTTCTGTGGTGGACAAAGAACTCGCCACCGGTGCGGAGCTGCTGGACGCTCTGGCCGACGAGGACAAGGGCGACGTCTACATCAAGGGCCTGGTGGTCCAGCTGGCCCGGGATGCCGGCCTGGTGGATGACCAGGGGGCCAAGGATCTGGCGGACGCCGCCGGTGCCAACAGCGCCCAACTGGTCTCTAAAATTGCCGCTCTGCTGCGGCTGGACGGCGTTGAGGAGGAGGCTCAGGAGGAGGAAAACCCTACCTGACCGGCGAGACCATCGAGGATGTGGTCCATGCGGCGGCGGTAGCCGGGCTGGATCCGGAGGTGGCCTGGGACCGGACCCCCGGTGAGTTGGTGGAGTATATCCGGGCCTATCGGGACCGGCAGCAGGAGACTGCCTATCTGCTCTATGACCTGGCCGGAGCCATTGCCAATGCCTGCCTGGGCAAGCGGCGGCTCCGGCCGGCCGAGGCCTTCCCGGGCTTTATCGAGGAGCAGATGTCGGTGATGAGTGACCAGCAGATCTATGCCAACTGCCTGGCCTGGTGCGCCGCTCTGAGCGGCATGGAGGAAGATGCCCATGGAAGCGGGAAAGCTCAATAAGCGGATCACCCTGCAGCGCAAGGATCAGGGGCGCAAGCCCTCCGGCCAGATGGTGGGGGAGTGGGTGGATGTATGCACCCTTTGGGCCCAGGTCAACTGCACCGACAGCAAGGCGGTGGACTCCGACGGGGTGGTGCAGCACGAGGGGCTCTATCGCTTTTATATCCGCTGGCGGGCTGGAATCACCCCCGAGATGCGGGTGAAGTGGGCGGGCCGTATCTTCGAGCTGGTAGGTCCTCCAGTGGACTGGAAAGGGGAAAAGGTGGGGCTCACCCTGCTGACTCGGGAGATGGTAAAGGGGGCCAAGCGTAATGGCGACCAGCTATAAGATCGGCGGCGGCGTGACCGTCTCCGCCGGTGGAAAGGTCTATGCCTCCAAGGGGGTCAAGATCGTGCTGGAGGGCACCACCCCCCAGGAGATCGCCGCAGCGGTGGAACGGCTGGGCAAGCTGCCCGCCAGTGCCGTCACCACCTCGGTCCGAAAGGGAGCCTCCACGGTGCGCCGGGTGGCCAGGATGCTGGCCCCCAGAGGGGCCACCGGAGAGCTGCGCCGGGGCATTGCGGTGCGGTCCAGAAAAGAGCGCACCGCCCAAAAGGGAAAGACCGTCTACGATGTATGGATGGATCCCGCCAAAAACAACAGCTTTGTCAAACTGTCCAAGACCGGCAAACGTGCCTATTATCCCGCCTCCATGGAGTTCGGTTTTACCACCGCAAATGGGGGCAGGGTGGCGGGCCGCTACTACCTGCGCACCGCTGCTGAGAGCACTGACCCGGTACTGGAGGCCCTGGTACTGGATACCGCCAAAAAGAAGCTGGACCAGGCCTGGCTCAAAAAACAGAGTGGAGGAGGTGCCACATGATTTACGCAGCCGTCAAAGATGCCGTGGAGCAGGTGGGGGCTTTGGCAGACAAGTGCTTTCCTGCCGGGGTGTGTATTGACGATGTGGCCATGCCCTGCGCGGTGTACTCCTTCGGCAAGCGGAAAGCAATCCGGGATCTGTCCGGTCAGGTCCACCACTACACCGATGAGGCCATTGTGGATGTGCTGGCGGAGGACTACGACACGGTGCATCAGCTGGCCTGGGAGGTGGAGTGCGCTCTATCAGATTTGGCCCAGCAGCCTGATGGTGCTGGGGCCTATATTTTCGGAGTGGATTGTGGCACCCCGGAGAACGATGGAGCGGACTTTTCCCTGGGCTTGATGCGCCG
Organism: uncultured Eubacteriales bacterium; assembly: GCA_902475455.1. Classification (GTDB taxonomy): domain Bacteria; phylum Bacillota; class Clostridia; order Oscillospirales; family Oscillospiraceae; genus UMGS1766. Next base: position 179 of record CABRZO010000076.1, on the reverse strand, counting down.
CAGCGTGCAGGCCACCCTCCAATGGTGTCCGCTGGAAGATGATGCCGGCGGATAATTTCATACCGAGAGGAGGTTTTATATGGCCGTCGTAAAAAACATGATGGTGCGTGTGGGTGCGGATTTTTCCAGCCTCACCACCGGATCCAAAACGGCGGCAAGCGCCACCAAGAGCTGGGCGG
>CABRZO010000075.1 GCA_902475455.1 uncultured Eubacteriales bacterium | reverse complement strand
ATCGCTAATCCAGCCATACCAAACCGGATATACATCGGAACGCTGTATTAAGATTTCGGGTTTTTCTGCTGATATTTAGTAGCTTGCTGCGTGAAAGCCTTACCGGCTTTTAGGGGATCCCCAGGATTTTTCGCTGTTGCTGTTGACGAGATTAAGCTATATAAATTTTGTCCTTCCGATCAGGGATTTTGAGGAGGCTAAAAGATGCCCACGAAAACCTATCATAAATTGGTGCGTGACCGCATTCTGGAGATCATCGAAGCAGACGGTAAAATCTGTGTCTGTGAAACGCTTGCTGACGAGGACTATATACACCTTCTTGACCAGAAACTGAACGAGGAACTGGGGGAGTATCAGGAGAGCAAATCCCTGGAAGAGCTGGCGGATCTTCTGGAGGTCATGCAGGCTGTCGTGAAGGCCCGGGGCTGGACCTTGGAAGAATTGGAGCAGGTACGGGCAGACAAAGCTACCAAACGCGGTGGATTTGAGAAAAAGATCCTTTTGAAGGAAGTGCTGGAATGAGCAAAGCAGCAATCTGGGATTCAGTCGCAGAAAAAATCAAAGTGCTTTACGAAATATCTCATGAGTTGGAAGTGTTGTTCCCGGGCCGGCATTATACGCCGGATGGCCATATGATCGGGAGTATCGGAGAGGCCTTAGCAGCCAGCTATTATAACCTGGAGCTCTTTCCTGCCTCAAAAGAGACCCACGATGCCAAAGCTCCTGATGGACGCCTGGTCCAGATCAAGGCAACACAAATTGGCCGTATTGCTATTTCCAGCGAGCCGGAGTGGCTGCTGGTGCTGAAGATCCATAAAGACGGCAGCTTTTCTGAGGAATACAATGGGCCCGGAAAACTGGCCTGGGAGCATTGTGGGAAAATGCAGAAAAATGGTCAGCATCCCATCTCTTTGGCAAAACTCCGGGAACTTCAAACAAGAGTCCCGGAGTCTGAACAACTGAAGCAAATTATATGAGGTGACCTCCATGCCAACCTATCGCTCCGCCTCCGGAAGCAGTGCCGAAGATCTGTTCATCGAACTGTTTTCGGACACCTTTGGCGCCGAGAAAGCCGGCTACTTGTACTCCCAGTACCCCTTCTTTGACATCTATCAAAATAGCCGGTTTGCCGACTTTCTGATTGAGAATGGCGGGCGGAAGGTGGCTATTGAGATCGACGACGAAGCCTCTCATAACCCCAGGCTGGTCTCCCAGCACAAGTTCTACGATGACTTGCTCAAGCAGAACAGCATGATCTATCTGGGGTGGGATGTATACCGCTGGGCGGTGCGGCAGATGCAGCAACAGCCGGAGACGGTCAAAGACGAACTGCGGGTATTTCTGGGGCAGCATCCCAGCTTCAGGGAGATCGAGGACTATCTTCCCACCCAGCGGGGCAAGTCCCTGGACGGCTCCCGGTTGGAGCTGAAGCAGCACCAGAAGCAGGCTCTGGCTGCTTTGGAGGAAATGCGCTGCAACTTTGAGACAATTGCGCTTCTCTACCATGCTACCGGCACCGGCAAAACGGTGACCGCTGTTATGGATGCCAAGCGATTTGGAAAGCGGACTCTGTTCCTGGCGCACACGGTGGAGCTGGTGGATCAGACCGCCAAAACCTTCCGGGAGCTGTGGCCCCGGGCCACCGTGGGACGCTATGTAGAGAGCATGAAGCAGGGCAATGCCTTTGTAGTGTGCGGCAGCATTCAGAGTGTGGCATTGAATCTGGAGCGGTTCAAACCGGATGACTTCGGCTACATCATTGTGGATGAAGCGCACCATGCCTCCGCCAATACATACCAGAAGGTACTGTCCTACTTCACGCCGGAATTCACCCTGGGCTTGACCGCCACGCCAGAGCGGGCCGATGACAAGAATATCCTGGACATCTTCAAAAATACCGCCCACAAGCTGGATATCCAGACCGCCGTGGAGATCGGGGAACTGGTGCCGGTGCGGTGCATTCGCATCCACACCAACATCGACCTAACCAAGGTGCGATTCAACAGCGTCCAGTACAACATCCGGGACTTGGAGAGCAAGATTTATGTGCCGGAGCGAAACAAACTCATTGTGGATACCTGGCTCCAGTATGTGAAGGACAAGCGGACTGTCATCTTCTGTGCCTCTGTCAAGCATGCCCGGGAGATCGCCGGGCGGCTCCACGATGCAGGGGTAGCTGCCGAGGCCGTGTCCGGCGAGATTAAGGCCAGTGAACGCCGGGAGGTGCTGGCCCGGTTTGAGAAGGGCGAGACGAAGGTACTGTGTGCCTGCGACCTACTCAATGAGGGCTGGGACTGCCCGGCTACGGAAGTGCTGTTCATGGCCCGGCCCACCATGTCCAAGGTACTCTATACCCAGCAGTTGGGCCGCGGCATGCGGCTGTCCCCCGGCAAGGAGAGCCTGATGGTGTTTGACTTTGTGGACAATGCCAGCCAGTATAACATGCCCTACTCCATGCACCGGCTGTTCCGGTTGAAAGACTATAAGCCCGGTGCGCTGGTGTTGGGTACGAAACAGCAGAAAACCGCTGAACAGGGGCTTTACAGCAAGGGAGAACGTCCGGATGCCCTCATTGACTGGCCGGTGGATGCCCTGGACTACGAACTGGTGGACATCTTCAATTGGCAGGAGGAGGCTGCCGGGATGATCTCCCAGATGGAGTTCGTCCGCCGGGTGGATGTCCAGACGGAGACCATTGAGCGGTATGTCCGGGAAGGCCTGCTGGTGCCTGATCTGGTGGTGCCCATGAGTGAGCACCGGACCTTCAAGTATTTCAAAGAAGAGACCCTTCAGAAATATGCGGAGCAGTATGGCTGGACCCTCATTGACGACTCCAACCGCAAGGACCTGTTCCTGGATATGGTGCGGCAAATGGACATGAGCTACTCCTACAAACCGGTGCTCCTTAAGGCGGTGCTGCTGCTCGCCGACGAAAAGGGTCGGGTGAAGCTCAGTGACATCGTCAGTTATTTCCGGGAGTTCTATGAGGCCCGCCGGGCGGCAGGGCTGGTGGTAGAGAAAGCTAACAGCATCTACGCCAAGGGCGGCTATACTGACGCTCAGGCCCAGCGGAATATCCTGTCCAACCCCTTTAAGCGGTTCGAGGATATGCAGATGCTCCACCACACCAGGACCCTGGGTGTGATCCAGGTGGATGAGTCGGTCTGGAAAAAGTTGACTCGGGAGGAGAAACAGGAAATTGAGCGGATCTGCGATGAGAAGTTAGAGAGTTACTTTCAGCGTATGAAATAGATATGCGAACGTCGCTCAAAAGATGGAACTTGACCGCAGATAATGATGCATGGCGGCCGTAGGCATAGTGTACTGGGTTGTCATGTTGGAAGTACTTGGAAATGTCCTAGCCACATGGACTGGCCCTTACTCTCCTATGGCACTCTCTTATGTCTAGAAACTCCCAAAGCAAACAATATGCAGCAACAACTATATTATTATTTATCATCCGGCTATTCAAAGATGCTTCAGAATAGCCGGATTTCTATTAAAGTTGCGTGTATTGTCATCCAGATCTACAGGTTTTCCGCAATCTCAGTCAACTGCGCTATCACATCTAGAAGCTTGGCGCGGCTATCCACCATTTCGTGATCTTTCCCCATGAGCAGATAAAAGGGCCAGGAGATCCGCCTCATCCACCATGTTCAGTAGATGCACATTCTCCTCACCCTTGTCGTTGCGGTCAATAATCAGGTAGAAGTAGTTGCCGGATTTTGTGACCAGGGTGATGAACTGCTGGCCGGCCTCAGTGGAAGATCCAATGTCATCCACCAAAGTCAGGTTGCCATCCGGGGTGAGTGGAAGCGCATTGTCAGCCTCATCGGCAGATGCTGCCTCAGGAAGCGGTTCCGCCGCTGCCTCTTTGGTATCCGTGGCTGCTTCCATGGTGTTGGCAGCGGCATCCGCCTCAGTGAGTACAGCTGGATTTTCTCCTGGGCTGGCATCCGTCTCGGCGGCCAGGCAGGTTGTTGAAAGAACACCCAGCAGCATGATTCCTGCCATAAGTCCGGCGGCCATTTTCTTAAAATTCATGGTTTGCTGCCTCCTCATCACAAATTTCAGCCCCATCGGACGGTTCGGGGTAGATGCCGACGGCCCCTTTAGTTGCCAGCTCAATGATCCGGGCCAGCTGCTCCGGAGTCAGATTTGCGGCATGGACCATTGAATGGATCATGGTGTTTTCTTCCTCCCGGTAACGGGACTCCAGCTCCTTTACACGCTGGGTCCATGCAGCCTGTTTTGTACGGGCACGCTCCAGATCGGCGCCAATTTTTTCAAGCTTTGTCATTGCAGTTCCTCCTTTAATTCGGGATGCGTCCATAGCAGTAGAAGTGCTGCTGCCAGTAGGACGAGTTGATGGATGCATAGGAGATCGGGTTCCCGCAGTGGATCATCATGCCGTCGCCGACATAGATGCCCACATGGCTGGCGCCCGATGTGTTGTAGGTTCCCTGGAAGAAAATCAGATCTCCTGGTTTTGCTTCCTCCGGGCTGATGATTGTGCAGTAATTTTTCAGACCGTTGGCGGTCAGCCGGCCTACATTCCAGCCATTTCCGCAGTGATTGATGACGTAGCTCACGAAGCCGGAGCAGTCAAAGCTGGTGGCAGGGGAAGAACCGCCCCAGACATACGGATAGCCCAGGTACTTTTCCGCCTCATGGATCATATTGGCAAACCGCTCATCAGTCAGTGCCTCACCGGGAATGTCATATTCCAGGTATTCGCTGCCGGTGGAGACATAGGGATCATCTGCAAACAGATAGTCCTTGTTGCCCTTGGTCTGGAGCAGGATGGCATAGCGCTGGGCCTGATCCCCATTCATGCCGCCGGAAGTTGTCAGCACATGGCCCAAATTCTGATTGCGCAGAGTAATATTGAGAATGTGGTACTCATAGGGAACTTCCACCTCATATTCAAATTCCTCTTCCGTCACTGCACCGGTTTCCGGGTCAGGAGAAGTGGTGGTACCGGTCCAGGTTTCGGTCCGGTAGCGGATCTCTACCTGTTCTTCGATCTCCAGCGCATACTGAAGGGCAAAGAGAGCATGCAGCGTATCCTGGACCTGGCTTCTCGTATAATCCTCAAACTGCACCGTCAGGTAAGCTGCCAGCTGATAGGGATCATGGCCAATTTCATCAAGATCATAGTTGTATTCATCGTAGCCGGGATAGGTGGCCTCAATGGTGTCAACTGTTTGCTGCAGGTCGGCCTCCAGGGCCTTGTAGTCATCATTGGCACCGATGATATCCTCATCGTCGGCGGTAAAGGTAGAGGCCACAATGGCGCCGGATCCCCCCGGCAGGACAACAGAGCAGGAAGAAAGCACCGAAGAAATGAGGATGATAAGAAGCGCCAATACTCCAATGATCAGAAGCACATGGGGGTGGGTGGCTGCGAACTGAAGGGCTTTATCCTTGAAATATGCCAGCCTTTGACCAAGGCTTTTGACTCCTGCAGCGCCTCTTTTTGCCGCAGTTCCGGTATTGGAAGCGGTTGCCTCTGCGCGCCTTGCCGCCGCACATTCCTTCCGGATTTTCCTTTTTTGCTGCCAGCGGGAAATCGGGTTTGAAAAGGCCTCCGGATGCTCCCCCATACGCTGCTGATAAATCGCATTCACATGGGCGGCATTGGATCTGGATTGCAGATGTTCTGCTTTTTTGTAGGCCTTCAGCTTCTTGCTGTAGACTGCATGCTCCACCCCATGGGCCCCGGACTCCACCGCCTTGGCGGAGGAGTCGGCCGCCTGAACTGCCACATTGTCATCCTGATTGTTTTCAGAAATCTGTCCATGAATGGCCCTGGAGACAGCTGCCTTGGCGAAACGGTAGCCCCTGGGGGCCGGCCTGCCCGCAGGTATATTCTCCTTTCCAAAGGTGAGGTGCACCTTTCGCTGGGCGACCCTGTCCGCCTCCAGCTTCAGCCTGCTCCGCCTGGGCCCCCTTGCTGACGCCCGATCTGCCTGGCCCTCAGCCTGTTTCAACCTGGAACTGGTCAACTCATCCTCTGTGAAATGGAGCCGTGACACCTTTTTCGCCATATCACACCGCCTTTTGGTCCACCACCTCGGAGAGCTTTGTGGTCATGATGCGGTAGAGCTCCAGATCCGTGGGGAAATGATCCACGAAGGGCAGGATCACATTGCCGTAGAAGAGCAGGCCCTCGCCCTCGCCGGAATGGGTCACATAGGACAGCTGGTGGGGAGAAATATTCAGCTGCTGAGCCAGGATCTGGCGGTCACCGGCGGCCTGGTTCAGCATATACACGAAGTCGGAGTTTTCGAAAATGTTCTCCACCTCCCGGCTGGAAAGCAGATCTTTTACATTCTGCGTGATGCCGGTGGGAATACCGCCCCATTTGCGGAACCGCTTCCAGATCTCCACGGAATAGGAGGCAGTCTGTTCCTCCTTCAGCAGCAGATGAAATTCGTCCATATAGTAGCGGGTGGTCCTGCCGGCACTGCGGTTTGCCGTCACACGGCCCCAGACCTGGTCCTGCACAATCAGCATGCCGAGCTTCTTCAGCTGCTTGCCCAGCTCTTTGATGTCGTAGCAGACCAGGCGGTTGTGGATATCCACATTGGTCCGGTGGTTGAAGAGATTCAGGGAGCCTTTTACGTAGATTTCGAGCGCTGTGGCCACCCGGTGGGCCTCCTTTTCCTCTTGCTGCAGGAGGGCATTGTAGAGGTCTTCCAGCAGCGGCATATTTTCCGGCTTCGGGTCCTCAAAGTAGTGCCGATAGATCTGATGCACACAGCGGTCGATTACCGTTTTTTCAATGGGCTGCAGACCATCCTTGCCGCCGACAATCAGCTCGCAGAGGGAGAGGATGAAGTCGGCCTTCAGCGCCAGAGGATTGTCATCTTCCGAGTAGGACTCATTGATGTCCATGGGGTTGATATAGTGGGTGCTGGTGGGGCTGATCTGAATCACCTGCCCCTCCAGACAGTTGACCAGGGCTGTGTACTCTGCCTCCGGATCGCAGATGATAATGTCATCCTCCGTGACCAGAAAGGCGTTGGTGATCTCACGCTTGGCGGAGAAAGATTTGCCGGAGCCGGGGGTGCCCAGAATCAGGCCGTTCGGGTTTTTCAGCTGCTTTCGGTCCACCATGATCAGGTTGTTGGAGAGGGCGTTCAGGCCGTAATAGAGGGCCTCCGGGCCGTCCTGGAACAGCTCCTGGGTGGTGAAGGGAATAAAGATTGCGGTAGAGCTGGTGGTCAGTGCCCGCTGGATCTCAATCAGGTTGTTGGCCAGCGGAAGGCTGCTCATCAGGCCCTGCTCCTGCTGAAAATCCAGCCGCCGCAGGTTGCAGTTGTGCTTCTGGGCAATGGAGGATGCCTGGAACACGTTGTTTTCCAGCTCCTGCCGGGTTTTGCCGGTGTTCAGGATCAGAAATGAGACCAGGAACAGCCGCTCATTCTGAGACTGCAGCTCCTTCAGCAGCGCCTTGGCATCCTTGCCGTAGGTGGCCAGGTCGGAAGGGATGATGTCCATGTCGTAGCCGGAACGGACCGCCTTTTTCTGCTCCTCAATCTTGCTCCTGTCCAGCTCGGTGATGGTGTGCTTGATCTGCTTGATGGCGGCGGTCTGATCCACCGACTGAATGTGGATGGTGACAATCTGACTGGACTCCATATCCAGAAATTCCTTCAGCAGCTGGTCGGAAAGATCCGAGGCGGTAATCTGCAGATAGCTCATAGCCCCTTGCAGGTTGCCCATGGTAAAGGTCCTGCCCCCGGGGAAGGAGAAGGATGTGGGGGCGATGAAGTCCTTCACGGAAAGGCCGGAGTCTGCAAGCCAGCTCCAGTCGAAGGAGAAGCGGTCCTGGAGATCCCCCATGTGGAAAATGGAGTGCACGAGCTGCAGACGCTCCTTGCCGCTGAGCACACTGGCCACCACGCCCAGGCGCTTGAAGTTGTTCAGCAGATCCGTCTGCACATGCTCCAGCCGGGGCTTTGCCTCACGCATGGACTCGGCCTCAATGCCAAAGGTGATATATTTGGTCTTGGTCAGGCCGTTGTTGCCCTGGGCCAGTTGGGTTTTCAGCATTTGGCTGTACTCTCTGCGCACATGGTTGAAGTGGTCGTTGCGGCAGGGGATACGAATGCTCTGCTCAAAGGCTGCGGCATCTGTGGCCAGATTCATAAAGGACAGCTCGAAGCGGATGGAGCTGTCAAAAAAGTTCAGGAAGGAGCACCATTCTTCAAAAATTGCGGTCTTGTCCTCCTGCTGGGCCAGCTGATAGTTGATGTCCTGATACTGGATGGTCTTGGTGTAGTACCTGTCACTGACCCGGCAGATGCCATCCGGGAACATCCGCTGAAACGGGATGGACTGCTGTGCCTGCGGGGAACATGGTCATCCCGCCTGGCCCGGTCAATGATTTTCTGAACTTGTCTTGCCTGAGCTTTTGTCAGGTGCTTCGGCATGTTCAGGTTTCTTTTTTCTCTCATTCGGAACAGCTGCTTTACCGAAAACAATGTTGTTTACCTCCATTTCTGCCTGGGCCTGACGGATCAGGATGGCATAGTAGTTGTCTGTCTGATAGGGCCGGATTTTTGGCCGCACAAACTTTGTCTGAATAAACTGCTTTGCAACCTTTTCCAGTGGCTGGCCGTCCCGTTCATACATTCCGAGGAAGAAGAACGGCAGCATGAGGAGTATCATGCAGATGGAGGCCATACTGGTATTGCCGCCGGCTTTGAGCAAAAAGAAAGACGGGACACCGATCAGTGCCCCCGCCCCAAAGCAGAAAAGCTGACGTTTTGTCAGGTTGAACAGGATTTTGGATTTGACCCTCGTCAGATCACGAGGGACCGGAACATAGGCTGCCACGATAATCTGAACCTCCTTCTTTAGTGTGCCGAGAACACACTCTTGGCAAGTGTGCCGGTTTTGAACAGCGTGAAGCACAGCAGCACTGTGTATCCGAGAATGCCCCAGATGGAACCGATGATATCATCCGAAACGGATACGCTCTGGATCAGCACCGCATAGATGCCGACGCAGATCATGATGAGAAATCCCTGGAAGCCAAGGGCCAGCAGGGAGCGGAGATAATTCTGCCCCACCATGCTTTGCTCCCGATTTCCGAAGGTGGAAAACGGAATCGGTGCCAGGCTGGTCATCAGGTAGATTTCGATCATTCGGCCGTAGACGATTACAAAGATCAGAACGCTCAGGATCTTGGTGATCAGCTGCACCACCATACACTGCAGGAACAGCGCAAAGAGCGGTCCGATCTCCATGGCCTCCAGAGTATCCTGCATGGATGCGAATGCAGTTGCGTCCACGGCTGTATTTCCGGCAATGAGTCCGCCGGCGTTGTTGATTACGTGCTGTGCCACATCAAAAACAGCCATCACGATGTTGAAGGTGTTGGTGATGAGAGTCACGGCAACGAAGGTTTTAAAGACCCATTTGAAGAAAATCCAGGTTTCAAAGTTGGCAAGGTTATTGTGGTCAATGATCATTTGAATCAGCTCATAGCAGGCGATGAATGTCAGGATCAGGCCTGCAATTGGGATGATCACTGATTCGGAAACATTCCGGATCATGGAGAAGACACCCGGCGAGAAATTCGCTGGGGAGGTTTGCACCTGTGTCGCAATATCGCCAACCTGAGTGTTCACCGAATCAAACAGTCCCGTCAGCAGGTTCATGATAACGGAAATAAGCCAATCCTTGATCCATTCACCAATCTGAGCGAGTACGCTGTCCAACGATTAACACTCCTTCCTCAGCTGAAGAGTCCGGAAAGCAGAGGCACCAGGGTGATGCCGATCAGGGCGACGCCGCCGCCGGCCATCAGCTGCTTGATACCCTGGCTCTTTGCACCGGGGTTATCGTTGCCGTAGCCTTCCAGCAGGTTGATGATGCCCCAGATGCTAAGCCCGGCACCCAGTGCCACGACAAGAGTCTGCAGTGCATCGACTGCGCTGTTGAAAAATGCCATAAGTTTTCCTCCTTGTTGTCGTGGTGCGAATGCACCTGTGTTGCAGTTGCTTGTCTGGCCAGACAAAAAATACAGCTCCATGCGTATTGCATGAAGCTGTATGTAAAAATCTATATACCTAACTGTTGACTGGCTCGGCTGGGTTTGCTATCAGAACACAAATAGTTTTTAATCTTTTAAATGCATTATTAGTTTTTCAAATTCCGAACCATCACGAAGAAATGTATATTCCTCGCTGTTTGCCAACTCATCTGCAATTGTTTTCGCCAGTTTACCTGAAAGCCATGTAGAGCCGTTACCATCTGCATTACGATATAATGGGCAATTTCGTGTATCCCACTCTTTTTTCATGGCAGGTAACATTTTTTGAAGAATGGACAGACTTCTACTCTTATCTTTTTTTACCAGGGCAAGTTGCAAGTGGGCATTATAACACATCCACTCTGGAAAACAAAACTGACGGGTAACGGCTTCATACATATCTGCGAAATAGTCTGCATCCTTTTCTTGCTTTTCCTGTAATGCGATTTCCAACATATTTATTAAAGCTGTCTGTATCTCGGTTATGCCTTTTATTACACGATGTTCCCAGATTTTTTCTGCGTCTTGATATCGTCCCTGTCGTTGATAAAGGACAGCTAATTGTTCTTCTTTGTCTATTGTAGAAAATGGCAATGAATTTATAAGCTCCTCTGCCTTTGAAAAATCTCCTCGATTTCGTGCATAGGAAATCAACATACTGGTTGCAGTATCCTTTATTTCCGGAATTTCACTTGTTGCTAAACGCTTATAAAATGTTTCATATATTTCTTGGTATTGCTCAATTGCAGATACATTGTAAAGAGTAAGTGCTCCCTCTAAATAAAGAATAACAGAATATATCAACCTCTCACAGGTGGGATATTCGTGTATCTTGTTGATTGCTTTTTGGAAAGCGGCATTATAGTCCTGCTCCTGAACCGTCTTATCGACTTCATCAACAAAATTTTCAATCTCTATATCAGTTAAATCGTC
>CABRZO010000074.1 GCA_902475455.1 uncultured Eubacteriales bacterium | reverse complement strand
CCCCCCACCAGCATGCCGCCAGTGATGCCCCAGGTGTATTCAAAGTCGTTGGTCACCTGGAATAGGGGAAAGTTCCAGCCCAGCAGCGCCAGTGTGAGCACCAGGCCTGCCAGAGCTGCCAGGAACTCGGTGCGCAAAAGCCGGGTTACCCGGGCGGTCTGGCGCTGGACGTCCAGCACCACCAGCAGCTCTCCCCGTCCGTAGAGGGTCGGTTGTTTACTCATATTGACACCTCCTCAATCCGCACTCTTCCAGTGTACGATGAGCTTCTCTAAGAAACTGGCGGCGTAGAACAACAGCACCGCCACCAGCACCGCCATAAAAATGTAGCCCCAGCACAGCTCCCAGTTGTTGCCGTACTGGGAATTCAGGATTTCGCCGCCGATGCCGCCGTTCTGGGGATAGAGCACCTCGGTGAAGATCACCGCCGCGAAGGCCGACGGGGCCGCCAGCTTCAGTCCGATAAACATGGAGGGCAGCGAGGCCGGCACCATCAATTTACGGTAGACGGTGGCGGGGCTGGCCCCGGACATCATCAGCAGTTCTTTTCGCTGATTGTCCACACTCTGGAGACCCGCAAAGAAGTTGGCCGCCACCGGGAAGAAGGTCATATAGGCGCTCATGGCCAGCTTGGCTGTGGAGAAGTCTCCCACCATACTGACGATGATGGGGGCCAGCCCCAGCATGGGAATCATCTGGCTCAGCAGCAGCAGCGGGTAGCCCACCTTTTCAACGGGGGTACAGGCACTCATCAGGATGGCGAACAGTCCGCCCACCAGAAAGCCGATGACCAGGCCCGAGGCGAACACCCCCAGGGTGATGCCGGTGGCCCGCCAGATGCCCAGGCCGTCATACTCCGGAGAAAAGGCCCACTTGAGAATGTCCTTCAAATAGGGGAATTTCGTGTTGTTTTGGCCCGCCAGATCAAAGACCAGGGCGATGGCCTCCCACACCAGGAAAAAACCCAACAGCCAGACCACATTGACCAGCCAGGGCCGGGGCGCCGGCCGGGCCAGGGCCGAAGCGCTTTTTGTCTTGGTTGCCATGTTCAGACCCCCTCGAAGCTGTTGCGAATCAGGGATACATAGTCGTAGTATTCCTGGCTCTCCCGCATCTCCGGACGCCGGGGATGGGGCAGGTCGATGTTGACTACGGCGCTGACCCGGCCGGGATGGGGACTCATCACCACCACCCGGTCCGACAGATATACGCTCTCGGCGATGTTGTGGGTGACGAAGACCACCGTCATGTCCCGGGTGTGACAGATCTGAAGCAGATCGTCGTGGAGTTTCTCCCGGGTGAACTCATCCAGGGCGGAAAAGGGTTCATCCATCAATAGGATATTGGGGCTGGTGGCCAGAGCCCGGGCGATGGATACCCGCTGCTGCATGCCGCCGGAGAGCTCATAGGGGTAGCTGTTCTTGAATTTGGACAGCCCCACCAGTTCCAGCATTTCCTCTGCCCGCCGGCGCTGCTCCTCCCGATACACCCCTTTGATCTCCATGGGCAGCATCACATTTTTGAGAACGGTGCGCCAGTCATAGAGGACGGCGCTCTGGAACACCATGCCCATCTCGCCGCTCTCCCGGGCCTGGGTGGGGGTCATTCCCGCCACCCCCACGGTGCCGCCGGTGTTTTGCAGCAGTCCGGCGATGATCCGCAGCAGCGTGGTCTTGCCGCATCCTGAGGGCCCCAACAGGGAGATGAACTCCCCTTTTTGTATGTCAAAACTCACGCCGGTCAGCGCGGTGACGTTTCCGGTCTCGGCGGGATACACCATCTCCACACCATCCAGGGCGATTTCTGTCTTGAGCTGAACCATATCCTCATCTCCTAAAAAGCGGAAGGCAATCGGGTCTTGTATCCAGGACCCCATTGCCCTCCGCTGTGTGTGTTGGCCATTGCCTTTTGATGGTTGCGATTATAGTTTCTTTCATTTTTGCCGTCAACGGGTTTTGACGCTCTTTGGACGTCCCCACATGTCAATTTGTGCAATCGCTCAATGCAGATGTCAATATCTTCGGTTATCCAAATCTTTTCTTTGGTAAAAAATAGACAATAATTTGGAGTGCGCTCTCACCGTCATTTTTCAAAAATGAATTATGTCGTTTTTATTCCTGCATTTTGTCCATTTTCCTTCATTGTACACAATTACCCAAGGGCAGCCGTCACAGCAACACTTTTTTGGCTGATCCTCCCTTGCAACTTTTCTACTGTTCCGATACAATTGCAGGAAGAAGTAAAAGGCAAGGGCGCTGAACACGAAATGGTTCAGCGCCCTTGCCTTTTCGATTTGATAGGAGGAAAACTCATGTCTCTTCTGGTATCTGACTGGTATCATTCCGTCCGCCATGACGAAGTATCGCTGGTGGCCGGGGATGCCGGGCTGGATCGACACGTGTGCCGGGTCCATGTGGTGGAAAAGGCCAACTTTGCCGCCTTTTTGGAGGGCCGTGAAATTATCTTTATTACCGGGGTGGCTCTGGACAGTCCCTCGGAACTACTGGAACTGGTGGAGAGCTGCTTCCACGCCGGCATTGCCGCAGTGGTGGTGAATCTGGGGGGCTACATCCTGACATTGCCTCAGGAGGTATGCGATTTCTGCAATCAGGTCTCCCTCCCCTTGTTTACCGTACCCTGGCACATCCATATTGAGACACTGATGCAGAAAGTGTTTCAGATGGTGGCAGACTCCGAGGCCCAGCTACACGCCCTGGAAACCGCCGTGCTGAATGCCGTCCAGTTTCCGGAGCGCCAGGAGCTCTATGTCAACACGCTACGCAACCACGGCTTTGCCCCGGAGTGGCGTTACTGCGTGGCATTGGCCCAGCTGGGGGATGGCGCCGTGGCCCAGCAGCTGCCGACAGACGCCCAAAGCTTTCTGGAAGACCAAGGGATACGGGCGATTCCGCTGATGCTGGGCGCCACCCTGGTGGTGCTCTTTGCCAACTACTCCGCGGAAGACGTGGAGGAGAAAATGCGGGGGCTCTGCACCGCGCTCCAATCCACCCTGGGCCTGGATGCGTTTCCGCTGTTTTCCGTGGGCCGGTGCACCAAAAGCGTGCGGTGCATTCAGAAGAGCTACGCTCTGGCGGACAAAATTCTGGCGCTCCAGCTCCGGGGGCAGCTGCCCGCCGCCCTGCACGCCTACAATAACCTGGGCATCTACAAAATCGTCATCGGGCTGGAAAACCAGGATGTGCTCAGCGAAATACACGAGGAATATCTGGCCCCCCTGCAGGCCTATGATCGGGCCTGCGGTACCGACTATGTGGAATTTGTGCGCACCTATCTGAAATGTGACGGCCAAGTCCACGAAATCTCCCAGAAAATGTTTGTCCATCGCAACACCGTTCATTATAAAATCAAGAAGGTGGAAGAAATTCTGGACTGCGACCTGCAGCGCACCGACACCAAGATGTATCTGCTCATCGCCACCATCAGTGACCAGCTCCAAGGGAAACCGTCTTGAATTCCCGCTGAACGCGAGTCTGAACTGCGCAGAAAACCGGCGTGCTATTTCTTTGCGAAATAACACGCCGGTTCTGTTTTGCACCCCTGTTGGTCCGCCGTTAGGCAAGTTGCTCTCCGCTACCTCCTGATCGGCATCTATGGGTACAGGTCATTCCGTTTTTTATGTTTCTCTTGAGAGCAGATGACGGGTCTTATCTCCGTTTGCCCAGAAGCAACAGCACGATGACAGCAGCCACAACCACAACGCCGCCCACCGCAATCAGGGCGATGGTGAGTCGGCTGGGCCCGGACTTGGTCTGCTCCTGAGACTGCTCCTGCTGGTTTTCTTCATCGGAACCAGTTGCCTGATCCTGAGGGTCGGATCCGTTGCCCTCGCCGGTATCAGATGCGTCATCTTCAGCCTCCGGATTGGGGCTGATCAGAATGGTGGGCTCATTGGACTCGTCGTTACCACCGGAGGTTGTATTCTGCCCGGAGGTATTTTGTCCCGAAGCGCTCTGCTGACTGGTCTGGCTGCCGGAACTCTGGTTTCCAGTGCTCTGATTGGTGGAACCCTGGGTCCCAGAACTCTGATTGCCGGAACCCTGGTCACCGGAACCCTGGTCGCCGGAACCCTGGTCGCCGGAGCCCTGGTCACCGGAGCCCTGGTCGCCGGAACCCTGGTCACCGGAACCCTGGTCGCCTGAGCCCTGATCACCGGAACCCTGGCCACCGGAGCCCTGGTCGCCGGAGCCCTGGTCGCCGGAGCCCTGGTCGCCGCCAGAGGGCACATCGGTACCGGTGACGGACAGGGTGACGGGCTGGGAAATCAGCTCCAGGTCATCGGTGGCGCCGTAGGCACCGTTGGCCAGCCGCAGGGAGTCCTCCTGGACCTGCACCGTGGCGGTCAGGTCCTGGGAGGCACTCAGGCGAATCTCTCCCAGAGAGACGGTGCCCTCGGTGAACACCGCCTGACGGCCCGCCAGATAGATGGTCAGCCGTCCGGCGGAAGCATTGTAGCGGGCCTGCTGCACGCTGCTCTGGAGCCCTTCGTCAAACACAAACTCCACGGTGGCCGCATCGTCGGTCTGCACGTCAAAGCTCAGGCGCAGGGAGGTGATCCCATCCACCTCCTGGGCGGGCAGCGACAGGGTGACGGCGGCCCGGTCTCCGTCGGCCGTCATGGTCACGGTGCCGACGGCGTCCTGGGCCGAAGCGGTCCAGGACAGCGCCAGCAGCAGGATTACCGCCGACAGCAGGATGGCAAATCGTTTCTTCATGTCATTCTCCTCTTGTCAAATCAGTTGGAGCCGCCCAGCTTGATCAGGGGCAGGCTTTCCGGCAGCGTCACCATCAGGGTGTCGCTGGTCAGCCGCTGGCCCTCGTTGGTGGTGGCGTTGTCCACCCGGTAGAGCTCGGCCCGCACGCTCTCCGGCAAGGCCACGTTCTCCAGCTGGTCGGGCTCGATCCAATAGACCCAGTAGCCCTCGCTGACCTCGCCCAACTGGCCGTTGCCGGGATCCGGGGCCAGGATGATCTGCTGGGCCACCAGGTTGCCTTCGGCGTCTGTACCGCCCACCACATTGCCGTCCTGGTCATAAAGCAGCACCACATTGTAGGCCGGGTTGCCCTTGTAGCTGCCGGTGAACACCAGGGAGCCCGCGGGGATCTCCTCCCCGTCGGCGTAGGAATAGCTCTCCTCCAGATAGCCGATGCCGTTGGTCAGCAGCTCCACATTGTCGCCGGTGGGGCCCAGCACGTCCAGCTCGCTGATGGAGATCTCTGTGCCGGCAGGGGCCTTCACCACCAGCCGCAGCTGGGAGGCGTCATAGGTGCACACCCAGGGGTCATTGTTCTCATTGACGAAGTAGACGGTGTTGACCTCGTCCTCGGTAAAGGTGCCGCTGGCCACTGTGGTCCACTGCTGGCCGTCGGTGCTGATCTGAAGCTCGTAATCACCGATGGGCGTGCCGGAGGTCAGGGTGTACTTGAAGCCGGTGGCCGCCAGGGTCTTGTGGAAGTTCAGGGTCACCACGGCCTCGCCCTCAGAGGCGGTGCCGGTGTAAGTGGTGCCCTTGTCGTTGTCGATGACGCTGACAATGGCGGATTCCTGCTCCGGTGCGCAGGGATCGTGGTCGCCGGCGTCGGGGGTGGTATCCTCATGGGAGGTCATGTTGGTGGTCACCGTCCACAGGGACTTATCATAGCTGCCGTCGTGGCTGATCTTCACCGCCGGCAGGGTGATGCTCTCGGACCGGTTCAGGAACTGGTCGATGGCGGTGATCTGATAGGTCACGGTGCGGTTGTTGATGGTGGTCACCGTATCGGTGTAGGTGTCGCCGGTGGTGAAGCCCACCACTTCGGTGACGGCCTGGCCGTTCTCATAGGTGATCCGGGCGATCTCATAGCCCAGCAGCAGGTCAGCGTCCACATTGGCCTCCAGCTTCAGGTTGACCTGGTTGGGGGTAACGGCGTCCACCTGGGCGGTGGTGCCGTCAGTCAGCACGCTCTGGCCCAGAATGGTGGTGCCGGAATCGTGGGTAAAGCCGTAGGTGCGGGCGTCATCATTGGTATAGTAGATGGCCCGGGTCTCCGGCTCAAACTGGGCCAGATAGGCCGCCGTGGTCTCATCGGGGATCAGGCCCCAGCGGGTGAAAAACTCGGTGAGGTCTTTCTCCGCCGCAGCCGCCGCCAACCGCATGAAGTTCTGGTTGGCATCGCTCCCCAGGGTCAGGGCCACGCCGCCGGGGGCCGGGGCCGCGCCGGTGGTGCGGGCATAGGTGTCCACCCGGGCAAAGAAGCGGCTGGAGATCAGCTGCTCATAGCTGTCATAGATCTCATACTCGTAGCCGGTGTCATAGGCCAGGTGCAGCTGCCAGTACATGGCCAGCTGGGTGAACACATCGGAAGAGGCGCCCACAGTGCCGCTGGTCACCTTCTCATAGACCGCCTCATAGCCGAAGCGCACGCCCTCCGAGGCCTGGGAAATCTGGGAGAAGTAGTTGTTGGTGACTTCGGCCACAGCATAGGAGCTCTGGTTGATGTTGTGGCCGATCTCGTGGGCAATGCCCCAGCCGAAGAAGTTGCCGGAGGCATAGGAGCCGTCCTCATGGAGCTGGATGGGCTGGCCCTCGGTGAGCCCCACCACGGAGTCCCAGCCGATGCCGATATGGTTGCTAGCCGCGTACATGAAGGCTCCGGAGAACATGCGCATATAGCGGATGTTCAGGTGCCGGGAGGGCAGGGCGTTGGCGGTGCCGGCCCCCTCCAGATCGGTCAGACCCTTGTGCTGATAGAACAGAATCATCATCTGATCCATGGCATCCAGAGAATCCAGCAGCTGAGCCGCCTTCTCCTGGGTGCTGCCGCTGAGTCCCGCCAACAGCTGGGTCACCGGCACCGAGTACATCATCAGATCCAGCTGCACATCGGTGGTATTCAGAACACACTCCTGGGGGTTGTAGTCGTGCCCCTCATGAAGCTGGGCATGGGTGGCCTCCAGGTTCTGGGCATAGGTCTCCAGGGCCTGGACATAGTCCGTCACCAGGGCCAGGCGCTCTCCGGCATCCTCCACACCGTAGAGGTCCAGCCGGGGGATCTGCACCCCGCCGCTGACCCGGACGGAGTACTGGGCGCTGGCGTCGGTGCCGGTGTACTGGACGTACAGGGCGCCGCCGTGCTCGGCGTCAAAGGTCACCAACTCGGGCACCATGATCTCATTGCGTCCGATTTTCAGAGTAATGGGGTTGGAAACCACCTGGCCGTATTCGGCGTTATACTGGGTGGCGATGAGCTGAACCGGCGCAGTATCACCGGTCTTGCCGGAGCTGCCGCCCACATAGACCACAATCTCCTCCCCCGCATAGGCGGTGACCCCCAGGGGCTGCCAGGCGTTCAGGCCGGTGATGCCCAGGTTGCCGTCCTTCTTGGTGGTGATCTGGGTATGGATGGAAACTGCATCCTGGTAGGTGGTCTCCAGCAGATCCTGGGCGTTGTCCAGCTCCCGCAGGAGGGTGGCATAATCCGGGTGCAGCTCGCCGCTGACCTCATCCGGGGTATTCAGCCGGTCCCGCAGAGCCTGGATGGTGGAGGCGTCCACATCCTCCCGCAGGGTCATATGCAGGTCGTCGGCGTACAGAGCCAGGATGTCGTCCTCCAGGCTGTCATAGGTGTAAAAGCGCATCTCAGCGATGGAGACCGGGGAATTCCAATAGGAATAACCCAGGCACACCCGGAGATAGTTGGTGTTCACACCGCCGGCAATCTTGATGGTGTAGTAAATCCGCCCGTTGCCGTCGCTGTGCTTGGTAATGCTCACATTGGAGACCTGGTACTCCTGGCCCGCCTCGTTCTTGGCATAGACCCGGACCACGCCGTAGGTGCCCCGGTCCTCGGATTGGGCCAGGGAGATGCGGCCGATGTGGTAGGTGTCGTCAAAGGTCACCCGGACACCGCCGTTGTCGGGATAGGTGGCGCCGTCATCCCAGTCATTGAGACCATACCAGGAGGCGAAGTCGCCGTCCACCACGCCCCAGGCCGTATCGCCGGAGTCCAGGGGGCTGTCCTTCATATAACCGGCGCTGTGGGTGGCGGAGATAATATGATCCGTCACAGTGCCCGGAGCGCTGGTGGTGTTGATGAGGCCATAGGCCGGCATCTTCACCGGGTTCACATTGGCGGTGGTGGCGGCGGAGGCCAGAGAGCCGGCTCCCTCCCCCAGGTAGTTCACACCGGTGACATACACCTCGTACCGGGTGTTGTTGTCCAGGCCCTGGATGGTATAGCTGGTGGAGCTGATGCCCTCCACCTTGATATAATCCGTATCTCCCGCCTTCCGGTAGTACAGATTGTAGCTTTCCGCATTCTTGGCCCGGGTCCACTTGGCTTCAATCCGCTGGAACAGGCCGTTCAGCACCAGGCCGTCGGGGGCGTCGGGCACCTTGTCCGCCTTGGGCACCACGGAGATGGCGTCGCAGTAGCCGCTGCGCCACTCGCCGTTGAGGGACTGCACCTGCACGGTGTAAGTCTCGCCGTTCTCCAGCTTACTGCCCTTGAAGGTGCTCACCGTCAGGCTGGTGGAGGAGGTACGCACCGTCTCACTCTCGCCGTTAAAGCTGATCCGCACCTCATAGCCCGTCACGTTGACCGCCGGATCCCAGCTCAGGCTGAAGCTCTGGGTGCTGACCTCTACCTTCAGGTTCTCGGGGATATCCATCTCGGGCTCAGGGATGCGGCTCTCCATATCATTCAGGAATTCCACCTGGGTGATCTCCGCCAGAGAGGTACTGTTGGCGGTGGCGGTGATCTTGATGGACACCTTTTTCACCGCGATCTGGCCGCCGAAGTCAATGACGATGGACCCATCCGCCTGCACCGTGGCTCCGGCGGAGGAGCGGGCCCGGCTCACAGCCCCCACGGGGATTTCCAGCATGGTGCCGTCCATGCACTCCACGGTGACCGTGGCCTGGGTGATCTCATTGCCGCTGCCTGCCGGGGTCTGGACCACCAGACCGCCCATCTCCACCGAGTCCTCCTCCGTCTGTCCGAACTGGAAGGTCACATTCACCGGATTCTCCTCCGAGATGGGGGCCGCCGAGGCGGTGGCCAGGGTCACGGAGCCGTCACCGGTGAGCAGCCCATCCAGGCTGCCGGTGGCCACGGTGTTTTCATCCTCCAGGGACACCGCCGTCAGCGTCTCGGGGATGCGGACGGTCACAGTGGAATAGACGGGCTCCGTCTCCTCAAACCCCTCGGCCAACATCTGCAGATCCAACAGATCCACCGCGCCGCTGCCGTCCAGGTCGTAGGTGGACACATCGGGCTCCTCCGACTCCAGGGCATCGATCATATCGTCCACGTCGGACTGGTCCACCACTCCGTCGCTGTTCACGTCGCCCATCAGCAGCAGGCCCGGATGTGCCGCGTCACTGTATGTATCCGCGGACAGCCGTCCGGTGGAGAGCTGCAACGAGTAGAGCAGCCCCTCCAGCGTCAGGGTCTGAGTGTAGGAAGCAAACCCGTCCCCGGAAACCGTCAGGGTATAGGCGCCGTCCGGCAGCTGGCTGAACCGGACCTTTGCCTGGGCCGGAGCGGTGCCGTCAGCAGCAGGCAGCACCAGCTGCTGGCTCTGGGCCACGGCGCCGTCGGCTCCGGTCAGGGAGACCCGCAGCGTAACGTCCCGGTAGATGGGCAGCCCCGCCGTAACGATGAGCTCCACCCCGGCAGTGTCGGAGACCACAACGCTGTCCTCAGCGGCCAGCTCCTCCTGCTCCAGCAGCAGCGCCGCTTCCTCAGCAGCGGTTTCTTCCGTCTGCTCCTGGTTGGTCAGAGCAGAATCCGCTTCGCCTTCTTCCTGGGAGGCCCCCGTCTCCGGCACAGCCTCCTCATCTGCTTCCGGAGCGGCCTCCGTATCCTCTTCCGGAGCGTCCTCCGCCCCGCCAAGGATTTCGTTCTCCGCTGCGCTCTCATCCGTCAGGAGCTCCGT
The DNA here is from genome assembly GCA_902475455.1 of uncultured Eubacteriales bacterium. GTDB lineage: Bacteria > Bacillota > Clostridia > Oscillospirales > Oscillospiraceae > UMGS1766. The sequence goes on along the minus strand of CABRZO010000074.1, from coordinate 1,082 downwards.
CTCTGCCGATCCGGATTCCACAGGCTCTTGCGCATATGCGATCATGCCCTGTGCCATGATGCTGAACACCACGCAAAGGCTCAGCAAGGTGGCGATGGCTTTTCTCACGTTCTTCATCCTCTCTTTCTTTTTTCGCCTGTGATCCTTCCCGCCTGCGGAGATTACCGCAGTCTGAGGCGTATTCAGGCCCTTCCTTGATTTTCCTATCGTACGGCGCAAATTATACTACAAAATCAGTAGGGAATCAAGCGAAATAATCACTTTCCATCATTTTCCGTCAAAATTGTGCAAAACAGGCAAATATTTGAGCCCAATCAAATCTAATGTCGTGTTTTTACCCTACAGTCAGGGAAATTCAGACGTTCACCCCAACTTGACCCCAGGGGACTGCCTCTTCCAAATCCCAGCAGATGGCAGTTCCACGCAATGGCAAACAGCTCCCGAAGAAGCAGTATGAATGACTGCCAGGGACCAGGCCTCAAAGGGGGCGAAGAAACGTTCCCCCAAGTACAATGACAAGAAAACATCCCTCCCTAACCCTCAGAACGGCAAAAAGCGGGGCTGTTACGCTCGTCTGCAACAACCCCGCTCAATATTTTTACTTTGAAATTATAGGGCATCATCGCTGTAGCGGACAAACCCGTCTCCCAGCACCTGGTGGCTCTCCTGTAGGATGATGAAGGCATTCGGATCAATGCTCACCACCAGCTCCTTCAGATCCGCCAGCTGATGGCGCTTCACCGCCGTCAGCACTACCTTGGTGTCAGTCTTCGTGTAAACGCCCTGGCCGTACAGGAAGGTAGCGCCCCGGTCCAGCTGGGTGCCCACTGCCTCGGCGATGGCCTCATATTGGTTGGAGATAATCAGGGCTACCTTGGAGTAGTCAAAGCTGTATACCACCGCATCCACCACCTTGGCACAGCCGTAGAGGGTGATGCCGCAGTAAAGAATACTGGAGAAGTCCCGGAAAACCAGCGCAGTCAGAAGCACCACGAGGCCGTCAAAGCCCAATACGATCTTGCCCAGGGCCACATTGCGCCACTTCTTTTTCAGCAGCCGGACGATGATATCCGACCCGCCGG
>CABRZO010000073.1 GCA_902475455.1 uncultured Eubacteriales bacterium | reverse complement strand
CACGGAGTTTCTCTGCGCCGACGCGGGGGAAGCCGCCCAAGAGCTGGCCCGCCGGGGGCTGAAGGTAGGGGTGCTGGACTGCGACATCTACACCGCCGTCATCCCCCACATGATGGGCCTCCAGGGCCCGGTACACCGGGGGGAGGGGGGAGCCCCCGTCCCCTGCAAGACCGAATCCGGCATCGAGGTCATGAGCATTGACCTGATTCTGGACAAGCCCATGGACCCGGTGTTGTGGCCTGGAGTGGATGCCTTTAACATTCTGAACTATCTGTACACCGCCACCGCCTGGGGGGAACTGGACGTAATGCTGCTGGATATGCCCTCGGGCTGCGGCGACATTCCCCTGAACCTCTACACCACCTTCCCGGTGGACGGCACTATCGCCGTCACCAACCCCGGAGCCCTGTCGGTGGAGGCGGTGCAGCGGTGCATCAATCTGTGCATGATGCTGATGAGCCCCACGGTGGCCTATGTGGAGAATAAGAGCTTTACCGACCACCCGGTGAGCCAGGAGGCCTATGTGCTGCCCCACGGCTGTGTCACCGTCTCCGTCCCTCTGTCCGGCGACATCACCGCCCTGGGGGAGGACGGCGCCCTGGAAGGGCTGGACTGTCCCGAGCTGAAGCCGGTGGCGGATGTGATCGCCACCGCGGTCCAGGTCTCCGCCCGCAAGGAAAAGAAGCCCCAGGAATGATTTGCCGAATCTCCCGCTTTCCCGGAAGGAAGGCGGGGGATTTTGTTTACAATTAAGACTTTCCTTTTCCTAGGCCCTATGGTAAAATCTATCCTGTATTGATATGTATGCGCGCCCGGTTTGAGCGCCGGAAAGGACATTGCACATGAGTATTTTGAGGAAGATTTTCGGCACCAGCTCCACCAAAGAGGTCAAGCGTCTGATGCCGATCGTCAATAAGATCGAGGGGCTTTCGGAGGAGTATAAAGCCCTCTCCGATGCCCAGCTCCAGGCCAAGACGCCTGAGTTTAAGGAGCGCCTGGCCAAGGGAGAGACTCTGGACGACATCCTGCCGGAGGCCTTTGCTGCCCTGCGGGAGGCTGCGGACCGGGTGCTGGGTATGCGGCCCTATCAGGTGCAGCTCATCGGCGGTATCGTGCTCCATCAGGGCCGCATCGCCGAGATGAAGACCGGCGAGGGCAAGACCCTGGTGGCCACCCTGCCCGCATACCTGAATGCCCTGGCCGGCGAGGGTGTCCACATCGTCACCGTCAACGACTATCTGGCCAAGCGTGACTCCGAGTGGATGGGCAAAGTCTACCGATTCATGGGCCTCAGTGTGGGCCTGATCATCCACGGCCTCACCAAGGCCGAGCGGAAGGCCGCCTATGCCGCCGATATCACCTACGGCACCAACAACGAGATGGGCTTTGACTACCTGCGGGACAACATGGCCATCTATGACCGAGATCTGGTCCAGCGGGGCCAGAGCTTCGCCATCGTGGACGAGGTGGACTCCATCCTCATCGACGAGGCCCGGACCCCTCTGATTATTTCCGGCAAGGGAGAGGAGTCCACCGCCCTCTACACCCAGGTGGACCAGTTCGTGGCGGGGCTGAAGTGCCAGCGCATCGCTGAGACCGATGATAAGGAGCTCCAGGACGAGGACTCCGACGCCGACTATATCGTGGAGGAGAAGGGCAAGCACGTCACCCTGACCCCCAAGGGCATTGCCAAGGCCGAGGCCTACTTCAACATTGAAAACCTCTCCGATGCGGAGAACACCACCCTGAACCACCACATCAACCAGGCCATCCGGGCCCGGGGCATCATGAAGCGAGATGTGGACTATGTGGTCAAGGACGGCCAGGTCATCATCGTGGACGAGTTCACCGGCCGCCTGATGTTCGGCCGCCGCTATAACGAGGGCCTGCACCAGGCCATCGAGGCCAAGGAAGGGGTTACCGTGGCCAACGAGTCCAAGACCCTGGCCACCATCACCTTCCAGAACTATTTCCGCCTCTACAACAAGCTTTCCGGTATGACGGGTACCGCCCTCACTGAGGAGGACGAGTTCAACTCCATCTACGGCCTGGACATTGTGGAGATCCCCACCAACAAGCCCGTGGCCCGGATTGATGACCCGGACCGGGTCTACAAGACCGAGGAGGCCAAGTACCGGGCCATCATCGCTCAGATCGAGGAATGCCACGCCAAGGGCCAGCCGGTGTTGGTGGGTACCGTGTCCATTGAGAAATCCGAGCTGCTGAGCAAGATGCTGACCCGCAAGGGCATCAAGCACAACGTGCTCAACGCCAAGCAGCACGACAAGGAAGCCGAGATCATCGCCCAGGCCGGCAAGTTGGGATCTGTCACCGTGGCCACCAACATGGCCGGCCGTGGTACCGACATCATGCTGGGCGGCAACGCCGAGTATCTGGCCAAGGCAGAGCTGCGGAAGGCGGGCTACTCTGATGAGGTTATCGCCGAGGCCACCGGCTTTGCGGACACCGACAATGAGGAGATTTTGCAGGCCCGTATGCTGTTCGCGGCCTCTGAGAAAAAGTTCAAGGACGAGATCGAGGAGGAGGCCCAGCAGGTGCGCCAGGCCGGCGGCCTGTTCATCCTGGGCACCGAGCGCCACGAGTCCCGCCGCATCGACAACCAGCTCCGGGGCCGGGCCGGCCGTCAGGGCGATCCCGGCGAGACCTGCTTCTTCCTGTCCCTGGAGGACGATATTCTGCGGCTCTTCGGCGGCGAACGCATCCAGGGTCTGATGGACCGGATGGGCGTGGACGAGGATACCCCCATCGACGCCAAGATGCTCTCCGGCGCCATTGAGAACGCCCAGAAGCGGGTGGAGTCCCGGAACTTCCAGGCCCGTAAGGACGTGTTGGACTATGACGACGTGATGAACACCCAGCGGGAAGTCATCTACGAGCAGCGCCGTAAAGTGCTCTCCGGCGACAACCTGAAGGACTCCATCGCTGGCATGATCCGCACCATCGTCTCCGGTGCCGTTCACGGGGCCCTGGGGGAGCAGAAGCACATGACCGCCGACAGTTGGAAAGACGCCACCGCCGAGTTCCGGGGGGTGTTCCTGCTGCCCGACGAGCTGGTGTACACCGATGAGGAACTGGCGGGCTTTACCCCGGACCAGCTGGTGGAAAAGCTGGAGGAGCGGGCCTTTGATATCTACAACCAGAAGGAGACCATCCTGGGCGAAGAGCTCATGCGGGAGCTGGAGCGGGTGGTCATGCTCCGGGTGGTGGATGAGTACTGGATGGAGCACATCGACGCCATGGACGACCTGAAGCAGGGTATCCGGCTCCGGGCCTATGGCCAGGAGGACCCGGTGGTGGCCTACAAGCGGGAAGGCTATGAGATGTTTGAGAACATGATCGCCGCCATCCAGGAGGAGACCGTCCGGCGCATCTATATCACCCGGGTCCGGGAGCGGGTGGAACGCAAGGCGGTGGCCAAAGTCACCGGCGAGTCCGGCGGCAGCGACGGCACCGTGAAAAAGCAGCCCGTCCGCAAGACCAAGAAGATCGGCCGCAATGAGCTCTGCCCCTGCGGCAGCGGCCTGAAGTGGAAGAAGTGCACCTGCGCCGCCTACCACGAGAACCTGGAAAAAGAATGAGATTTGTAACGCAGACCCAACAGGGGGTTACCTTTCTCCGGGCGGAGGGGCTGGAAGCAATTCACGGCTTTTCCACCCGGATGGGGGGCGTTAGCCCGGCCCCCTTTGACACATTGAATCTGGGCCTCAGCCAGGGGGACGACCCGGCCCGGGTCCGGGAGAACTATCGGCGCTTCTGCGCCGCCATCGGGGCAGATGTGGACCGGCTGGTGTGCTCCCGCCAGGTCCACGGAGACGTGATCCGGGTGGTCACCGCCGCCGACGCCGGCAAGGGGGTGGACCGGGAGCGGGACTATGAGGTGGACGGCCTGGTTACCAACGTGCCGGGCCTGCCCTTGGCCATCCACACCGCCGACTGCATCCCGGTGCTGCTCTACGACCCGGTGCATCATGCTATCGGCGCCTGCCACGCCGGATGGCGGGGCACTGCCCTGGCCATCGCCGCCAAGACCGTGGCCCAAATGACCCAGGTTTACGGCACCGATCCCGGAGACCTGCGCTGCGCCGTTGGAGCCGGTATTTCCCGTTGCTGCTTTGAGACCCGCTCCGACGTGCCTGACGCTATGCGGGAAGCGATGGGAGGGGCGGCGGAGCCCTTTATTGACGACCACGGGGACGGACGGTTCCATGTGGACTTAAAGGGCATCAACCGCTATTGGCTCACCCAGGCCGGGGTGCCGGAGGATCAGATCGCCGTCAGCGACGAGTGTACCGTGTGCCGGAGTGAGAAGTTTTTCAGCCATCGCCGCAGCGGCGCCGCCCGAGGCGCCATGGCGGCGGTAATCCAGCTGCCCTGAATTGGAATTTCCGGTCCCCCAGAGGGCCGAGGAGGTTAGAGAGATATGAATTATGTGTTTCGCTGCTATGCGGAAAAGCGGCCCGGCTTTGACGTGGAGGCGGGCAAGGTTTTCCAGGAGCTCAAGGAACAGTTGGGCATCGCCCGGCTGGAGGGTGTGCGCATCTTCTGCCGTTATGACGTGGATGGAGTGGAGTACCCCGTCTATCTGAAGAGCCGCACCACCGTGTTCTCCGAGCCCATGTGCGACGCCTTCTATGACGAGGAGATGCCCCAGATTCTGGGAGAGCACTCCATCCTGGCGGTGGAGTCCCTGCCGGGTCAGTTTGACCAGCGCGCCGACTCCTGTGCCCAGTGCATCCAGCTGCTGGCGGGCTGCGAGCGGCCCATTGTCCGCTGCGCCACCATCTATGTGCTGATGGGCAGCCTCACCGAGGCGGACCTGGACAAGATCCGGGACTACCTCATCAACCCGGTGGAGACCCGGGAAGCCTCCATGGAAAAGCCCGAAACCCTGGTCCAGACCTATGACATTCCCACCGGCGTGGCCACCCTCACCGGCTTCCGGGACAAGGATGAGGCGGGTCTCAATGAAATGCTGAGCGAGTACGGCCTGGCCATGGACCTGAACGACCTGAAATTCCTCCAGACCTATTTCAAGGACGAGGAACAGCGGGACCCCACCATCACCGAGCTGCGGCTGGTGGATACCTACTGGTCCGACCACTGCCGCCACACCACCTTCGGCACCCACATCGACGCCGTGGACATCCAGGACCCCGAGGTCAAAAAGGCCTATGATGCCTACCTGGCGGGCCGGGTGGAGGTCTACGGGGAGGAGAAGGCCGCCAAGCGGCCCCAGACCCTGATGGACGTGGGCACCCTGGGTGCCAAAGTCCTCAAAAAGCGGGGCGAGCTGCCCAACCTGGACGAGTCTGAGGAGATCAACGCCTGCTCCATCCACATCCCTGTGGATGTGGACGGCCAGGACCAGGATTGGCTGCTCATGTTCAAGAATGAGACCCATAACCACCCCACCGAGATCGAGCCCTTCGGCGGCGCAGCCACCTGCATCGGCGGCGCCATCCGGGACCCCCTGTCCGGCCGGGCCTATGTCTATCAGGCCATGCGGGTCACCGGCTGCGGCGATCCTCGGGTGCCCATGAGCGAGACCCTGGCGGGCAAGCTGCCCCAGCGTAAGCTGGCCACTACCGCTGCCGCCGGCTACTCCTCCTACGGCAACCAGATTGGCCTGGCCACCGGTATGGTCAGCGAGTTCTACCACCCCGGCTATATCGCCAAACACCTGGAGTTGGGCGCCGTGGTGGGCGCAGCTCCGGCGGAGAATGTGGTGCGGGAAGTGCCCGCCCCCGGCGACGTGGTCATCCTGCTGGGCGGCCGCACCGGCCGGGACGGCATCGGCGGTGCCACCGGCTCCTCCAAGAGTCACAATAAGAAGTCCCTCCAGACCATGGCCTCCGAGGTCCAGAAGGGCAACGCCCCGGAGGAGCGCAAGATCCAGCGGCTGTTCCGCAACGGCGATGTCACTCGGATGATCAAGCGCTGCAACGACTTCGGCGCCGGCGGTGTCAGCGTGGCCATCGGCGAGCTGGCCGACGGCCTGTCCATCGACCTGAACGCGGTGCGCAAGAAATATGACGGCCTGGACGGCACCGAGCTGGCCATTTCCGAGTCCCAGGAGCGGATGGCCGTGGTGGTCCGGGCGGAGGATGCGGAGAAGTTTATCGCCGCCGCCACCGCCGAGAACCTGGAGGCCTATCAGGTGGCCGTGGTCACCGAAGAGCCCCGGATGGTGATGACCTGGAACGGGGTCAAGATTGCCGACCTGAGCCGGGCCTTCCTGGCCAGCAACGGCGCAGACAAGCATATCACCATCTCCGTCCCCGCCCTGCCGGAGGAGAACGGCGAGGAGAACTACGAGGGCGATCCCATCCAGTACTTCCAGAAGATCGCCTCCGATCCCAATATGGCCTCCCAGCGGGGCCTGGTGGAGCGGTTCGACGGCTCCATCGGTGCCTCTTCCGTGCTGATGCCCTTTGGCGGCCGGGAGCAGCAGACCCCGGCCCAGGTCATGGCAGCCCTGCTGCCGGTGGGCCCCGGCCACGAGACCAAGACCTGCTCTGTCATGGCCTATGGCTTTGATCCCTACCGCAGCGAGCGCAACCCCTTCCTGGGTGCCGCCGAGTCTGTGGTGGAGTCGGTGGCCAAGCTGGCCGCCGCCGGCTGCGATCCCAAGCTGGCCTATCTGTCCCTCCAGGAGTATTTTGAGAAATTGCGGGACGAGCCCCAGCGCTGGGGCAAGCCCTTTGCCGCCCTGCTGGGCGCCCTGTCTGCCCAGATCGGCCTGAAGGCCGCCGCCATCGGCGGTAAGGACTCCATGTCCGGCTCCTTCCTGGATATGGACGTGCCTCCCACGCTGGTGAGCTTTGCCATCGCCCCGGCTCAGGCCGACAAGCTGGTGACGCCTGAGTTCAAGAAGTCCGACGATCCCGTCTACCTGTTCACCGCCCCCAAGGGGGATTATGAGGGTACTCTGGCCATGTGGGAGCGTTTCCATGCGCTCTGTCAGTCCGGTAAGGTCCGGGCGGCCTGGGCCCTGACCTCCGGCGGCGTGGCCGAGGGCCTGATGAAGATGTGCTTCGGCAACAAGATCGGCTTCGTGGGCACCGACGATCTGAAGGGGGCCAAGCTCTTCGCCCCGGCCTGCGGCTCCATTATCGCCGAGCTCACCGAGGATGTGGACTTTGGCGAAAAGATTGGTCGCACCGCATTCCCGCCCATTCTGGAGGCCGGCGGGGCCTACCTGCCCCTGGAGGATCTCCAGGCGGTGTGGGAGAACACCCTGGAGGATGTCTATCCCACCCGGCTGAAAACCGAGGAGCCCCAGGAGTCCGAGGAGGACAAGCTGGAGGATCCCATGTCTTCCATCCACTGCGAGGCAGGCCGGGGCAACCAGGCGGACCTGGTGCCGGAAATCACCTGCGAGCAGCGCTCCAACAAGGCCCCGGCCAGCAAGGTGGCCCGGCCCCGGGCGGTGATTCCCGTGTTCCCGGGCACCAACTGCGAGTACGACACCGCCAACGCCTGCCTGCGGGCGGGCATCGAGCCCCAGATCCTGGTGGTGCGTAACCTGACCACCGATCTGCTGACCCAGTCCGCCCTGGAGCTGGAGCAGGCCATCAAGGGCGCCCAGATGATCATTCTGCCCGGCGGCTTCTCCGGCGGCGACGAGCCCGAGGGCTCCGGCAAGTTCATCGCCTCCTTCTTCCGCAATGAGCGGATCAAGGACGCAGTCCAAGACCTGCTGAAGAACCGGGACGGCCTGATGCTGGGCATCTGCAACGGCTTCCAGGCTCTGGTCAAGCTGGGCCTGGTGCCCTACGGCGAGATCCGAGACATGGACGACAGCTGCCCCACTCTGACCTTCAACCTGATCGGTCGGCATCAGTCCCGCTATGTCACCACCCGGGTGGCCTCGGTGAAGAGCCCCTGGATGCTGAAGGCGGAAGTCAATGACCTTTACACCGTCCCCGTGTCCCACGGCGAGGGCCGCTTTGTGGCGCCCCCGGAGATCATGGCCAAGATGATCGAAAACGGCCAGGTGGCAACCCAGTATGTGGACCTGTACGGCAATCCCACCATGGATATCTCCGCCAACCCCAACGGTTCCATGAACGCCATTGAGGGCATCTTCTCTCCCGATGGCCGGGTCTTCGGCAAGATGGGCCACAGCGAGCGCTATGGCCAGTATGTGGGCCTCAACATCCCCGGCGACAAGCATATGCCCCTCTTTGAGTCCGGCGCGGAATATTTCAAGTAATACCATCGCAAAAGGGCCGCTTTGGAAAAAAGCGGCCCTTTTCAGAGGAGATCAAACATGGACGCCATTATTTTTGATGTGGACGGCACCCTCTGGGACTCCAGAATCCCGGTGGCCCACTCCTGGAATCACAGTATAGAGGTGTACACCGGCAAGCCCAGCCAATTTACCCCCGAATATCTGGGCCAGTTTTTCGGCAAGACCATGGATGTCATCATCAAGGTGCTGCTGCCGGACTGTACTCCAGAGGAGCAACTGCGGTTGGGAGACCGGATTTTTGCCGAGGAAAACGACTGGCTGGCCACGGAGCCCGGCAGTGTCTATTCCGGGGTGGAGGCCACCCTGGAGCAGCTCAGCCAGAAGTATCCGCTCTATATCGTCTCCAACTGTCAGAACGGCTACATTGAGGTGATGCTGGAGACCACCGGTTTTGGCCGCTTCTTCTCCGGCCATCTGTGTTATGGGGACACTCAGGAGGGGAAGGGGAAAAATCTGGTCACCCTCTGCCGCCGCTACGGTTTGCGGGATGCGGTCTATGTGGGGGATACCCAGGGAGACGCCGACGCCTGTGCGGAAGCGGGGATCCCCATGATCTACGCCGCCTACGGCCTGGGGAATGTGGAGCATCCCTGGAAAACCATCCACAGCTTTTCTGATCTGTTGGAGCTGGTATAAAAAACAGAAAAACAGGGCCTGTCGCAATGTTTGCAACAGGCCCTGTTTTTTTACTTCTTATAGAGAATGCGAATGGAGTTCAGAATACAGATCATGGCCACGCCGGTGTCGGCAAAGACTGCCGCCCACATATTGGCCATACCGGCAAATCCCAGCAGGATTACTGCCAATTTAATGGCGATGGCAATGACCACATTCTGCCGGCTCACCCGGGTGGCCAGCCGGCCGATGGCGATGGCCTGGGGCACCGCCTCCATGCTGGAGGTCATGAACACCACGTCGGCGGCCTCGATGGCGGCGTCGGCGCCGCTGCCCATGGCGGCCCCCACGTCGGCCCCGGCCAGCACCGGGGCGTCGTTGATGCCGTCCCCCACAAACATCACCGGGCCATACTTCTCCCGGATGGCCTGGAGCCGGTTCAGTTTCTCCTGGGGCAGCAGCCGGGCGTGGACCTCATCCAGTCCGGTCTCCGCCGCCACCGCCTGGGCGCTGTCGGCGGCGTCGCCGGTGAGCATGGCGGTTTTCAGTCCCTGGGCCTTCAGGGCGGCGATAGCCCCCTTGGACTCGGGTTTCAGAACGTCAGAGATCACAATGCAGCCCAGATAGCGGCCCTCTCGGGCCAGCAGCACCTCGGTGCCAAAGCCTTCGCCCAGCTCCGGGATGGTGATTCCCTGTTCCTCCAACAGCTTCCGGTTGCCGCAGAGCACTCCGTCGGCCTCAACTCCCTTGCCGGAGTGTTCCCGGACCGACTCCGCCCGGGGCACATCCAGCCCCCGTTCCCGGGCGGCGCTGCAAATGGACTGGGCGATGGGGTGGCTGGAGGCCCCTTCGCACCGGGCCGCCAGGGTGAGCAGTTCCTCCTCCGTCAGTCCAGCCGCCGGCAGAATCTGTTGGACGGAGAACACGCCCCGGGTGATGGTGCCGGTTTTGTCCATGACCACCGCCTTGACCTGCCGGATGGCCTCCATGGCGCTGCCCCCTTTGAACAGAATGCTGTTCCGGGAACCCAGGCCGATGCCGGCGAAGAAGGCCAGGGGGACGCTGAGCACCAGCGCGCAAGGACAGGAGATGACCAGGAAGGTCAGGGCGGTCTTGACCCAGTACCACCAGTTTCCGGTGATCAGGGAGGGGATCAGGGCGGTAAGCACCGCCAGAATTACCACAAAGGGTGTATAAACCCGACAGAACCGGGTGATAAACCGGTCAATGTGGGGTTTTGCTGCTGCGGCATTCTCCACACTGTCCAGGATCCGGGTGACCATGGATTCGGACAGGGGCTTTTCCACCCGAAGGGTGAGCAGGCCGTTTTGGTTGACGCAGCCGGAGGTGACGCTGTCCCCAGGGCGGACGGAAACCGGCACCGGTTCCCCGGTGATGGCGGAGGTGTCCAGCAGGCTCTCGCCCTCGGTGACCACGCCGTCCAGGGGGATCCGGTCCCCGGGCCGTACCAGCACCAGATCTCCGGGCAGGGCGTCCTCGGCGGGAATGGTGCGCTCCTGACCGCCGGAGACCAGATGGACCACCTCGGGCCGCAGGTCCAGGGCGTCCATGATGTTGCTGCGGCTGCGCTCCACCGCCTTGTCCTCAAAATATTCGCCGATGTGGTAGAACACCATGACCCCCAGGGCCTCGGCGTACTCCCCAATGGCAAAGGCACCCAGAGTGGCAATGCTCATCAGGAAATTCTCGTCCAGGGCCCGGCCATGGGCAAGATTGATCCCCGCCTGCTTGAGCACGCTCCAACCGCAGAACAGGTAGCCCAGGGCGTAGACTGCCAGGGCCGCCCAGTGGCAGGGCAGGGGAGCGATGGAAGGCAGCAGGGACTCCAGCGCCTTGCCCACAATCAGCGTACCAACGCCGGCAAAAATGCGGACTAGATCCCACAGGCCGGATTCCTCCTCCTGTGCCTGTTGGCGCTGCCGGGTGGTGCGGGGGGTCACCTTGACTTCCGACTCAATGGCCTGGCAGATGGATTGAATGCGCTCCAGCAGCTTCAGCGGCTCCACCGCCTCCACCCGGAGCTGCCGGGTGGCATAGGTCAGGGTGCAGGAGGCCACCTCCGGCAGGTTGCTGATCTCTGACTCCATCTGGGCGGCGCAGTGGGCGCAGCCCAGGTTTTCCAACAAAAAGACCTGGGAGGTGGCACCGGCCAGGGACTTGTGCTGAGGATGGGGGGTGTGAGCGCTGC
>CABRZO010000072.1 GCA_902475455.1 uncultured Eubacteriales bacterium | reverse complement strand
CGTGGGCAATATGATTCTGCTGTTCGCCCTGCTGGCCGCTCTGATCACCGGGGCGCTGCTGACCCTGGGCAACGGCATGGTGACGCTGATGCAGGTGCCGGAGGAGGCGGTGGCCCCGGCCCGGGCCTACCTGAGGATCTGCGGCTGCGGCACCGTATTCATTGTGGGCTATAACGTGGTCAGCAGTATTTTGCGGGGCATCGGGGACTCCAAACGCCCCATGTACTTCATCGCCATCTCCTGCCTGCTGAATATTTTTGGGGACCTGTTGCTGGTGGGAGGCTTTCAGATGGGGGCGGCGGGGGCCGCCGTGGCCACGGTGGCGGCCCAGGCGGTGAGCTTCCTGTGCGCCCTGGTCACCCTGTGCCGCAGCGGCCTGCCCTTCCCGGTGGAGGTGAAGGCCCAGCGGCAAAAGCTGCTGAAGGTGCTCCAGCTGGGGGTGCCGGTGGCCCTGCAGGATATGATGGCCACTCTCTCCTTTATTATCATCACCGTGGTGGTCAACCTCATCGGCCTGGAGCAGTCCGCCGCCGTAGGGGTGGTGGAGCGGCTCATCGGCTTTGCCATGGTGATCTCGGTGGCATTCATGTCCGCCCTGGCGGTGTTTGCCGCCCAGAATATGGGGGCGGGCAACCGGGAACGGGCCCGGCGGGGCATGTGGCTGTCCATCGCAGTCTCCCTGGGGCTGACCCTCTTCTTCTTCGGCGCCATGGAGTTGATCCCCGGCTGGCTGATGCGGATTTTCACCACCGATCCGGCGGTCATTCACCACGGGGTGCTCTATCTGCGCACTTACAGCATTGATACGCTGATGGTGTGCCTGGTATTCTGTATGAACGGCTTTTTCAGCGGCTGCGGCCACACCGGATTCACCATGTTCAACTGCCTGTTTTCCACCTTTGCGGTGCGGGTGCCCCTGGTGATCTGGTTCGCCTCCTGGCCCGGCGTCACCATGCTCCAGATCGGCATCGCTGCCCCGGTGGCCTCGGCGGTCCAGATTTTGATTCAGCTGGTCTATTACCGCACCGGCCGTTGGAGCCGGTCCATCCTGGCGGAGGCCGGGGAGAAAGGAGTTGTGCTATGAAACAACGTGGTTTCGTTCTGCTGTCCCTTACACTCACAGTTTTGGTGCTGCTCTGCGCCGGCTGCGGCAGCCAGGGTGCCCAAGCCCCCGGTGCCTCTCGATCCCAGTCGGTCCAGGAGTCGGTGGAATACAGCATTCAGTTGGAGGAGCAGGTCAGCCTGAAGGTGGGGGAGAACCTCCAGCTCACCGCCCAGATCACCCCCGAGTCTGAGGTGACCTGGCAGACCGACAATGACCAGGTGGCCCAGATGTCCCGGGAGGGGCTGCTGATGGCGGTGGGGGAGGGGACTTGTACCGTCACCGCCGTCTGTGCCCAGGACCCTTCGGTGAGTGCCCAGTGTGCCGTCACTGTGTTGCCTCTGGAAGAGCAGCCCCATGAGAACCCGGTGGATGCTACCACCGATGCGCCGGAACCGGATCCCACCGAGGAGGAGCCCGACGGCAACGGATATTTGATTGCCATTGACGCGGGCCACCAGGCCCAGGGCGATTACGACACTGAGCCCCTGGGCCCCGGCTCCAGTGAGATGAAGGCCCGGGTCAGCTCGGGTACCCAGGGGGTGTCCACGGGGCTGCCGGAGTACGAACTGAATTTGCAGGTGGCCCTGAAACTCCAGACGGAGCTGGAGGGCCGGGGCTATGAGGTGCTGATGATCCGCACCACCAACGACGTCTCCATCAGCAACGGGGAGCGGGCGGAGATGGCCAACCAGGCCGGGGCGGATGCCCTGGTGCGGATCCACGCCGACGGCTCTGAGAGCTCCAGCAGCACCGGGGCCATGACCATCTGTATGACCCCCTCCAACCCCTATAACGGCGGCCTCTACGACCAGTCTCAGTCCCTGTCCCAGAATATTGTGGACAGCCTCTGTGCCGCCACCGGTGCCAAAAACCGGGGCGTCTGGGAGACGGACACCATGAGCGGCATCAACTGGAGCCAGGTGCCGGTGACCATTGTGGAGATGGGCTTTATGACCAACCCCACCGAGGATGAGCTGATGGCCAGCGACGACTATCAGACGAAAATCGTCTCCGGCATCGCCGACGGGCTGGACGCCTATTTTGGAGGTTGACGCCCATGACGCCGGTTCAAATCGCCCTGGTGGCCTGGTTGGCCCTCATCAATCTGGCGGCCTTTGGGGCCTTGGGAGTGGACAAACGCCGGGCCAAGCGGGACGCCTGGCGCATCCGGGAGCGCACCCTGTTTCTGCTGGCTCTCTTTGGGGGCAGTGTAGGAGCTATCATCGGTATGCGGATCTTTCACCACAAGACCCGCCACTGGTATTTTGTGGTGGGTATGCCCGCCATCCTGATCGTGCAGATTGGGGCGGCGGTGGCGGTCTGGCTTTTTATCCTTCGATAACACAACAAACGCCCGGTGGGTCCTGACGGACCCACCGGGCGTTATCAGTTAAACAATTTCCTTCAGGGGCGGCCCATCCAGCCGGATGATCCGGTCGGCCAGAGCCAGGGATTGAGCGTCGTGGGCGGAGTAGAGCACCGGCACCTTCAGCGTTCGGATGAACGCCATCAGCGCCACGGTGCGTTCCGGGTCAATGCCGGTAAAGGGTTCATCCAACAGCAGCAGTTTTTTGTCCCGACCGTAAGCCAGACACCGGGCCAGGGCCACCCGCCGCTGCATTCCACCGGACAGGGCGGAGGGGAGGGTGTGGGCTTCGTTTTCCAGCCCCACCGCTGCCAGCCAGGGCAGAGGGTCTCCCCCCCGGGGGAGCACCAACCGGATCTGATCTGCGGCACTGAGGCCGGGCAACAGCCGGTTTTCCTGGAACAGAAAGGCGGTGTTCCGACCCTCCGGGGCCTCCAGGGTGCCGCCCTGGGGCGTTTCCAGCCCTGCCAGCAGCCGCAGCAGGGTAGTCTTGCCGCAGCCTGAGGGGCCTGCCAGAGCGGTGACGCCTTTGTTCGGCAGGGACAGGGAGAAGTCCTTTAAAATGACTTTGTCCCCGTATTGAAAGTTCAGATTGGTGAGCTTCATGCTGCCTTGCCCCCTTTCCCCCGCAGCAGGTGCCGGATCAGTTTCTCCAGCAGCATGGACAGCAGGATCACCACAAAGGTCCAGGCAAACAGGGAGGGCGTCTCCAGATAGATTTTGGAGTAATAGACCTGGGTGCCGATGGCCGCCTTGGGCAGACACAGCACCTCCGCCGCCACCCCGGACTTCCAGGCCAGGCCGATGGCGTTATACACCCCGGCGGAAAAGTGGGGCCTCAGGGCGGGCAGGTAGATGTAACGCAGCGTCTTGCTGCGACTGAACTGGTAGGACCGGGCCAGCTCCAGCAGCTGGGGATCGGCGGACCGGATGCCGCTGGACACATTTTCCCACAGCACCGGCAGCACCATCAGGGCGGTGATGACCCCGGGCACCTTGCCGGTGCTCACCCACAGCAGCACCAGGATGATGAAGCTGGCCACCGGGGTGGCCCGGACCACTCGGATGGCGGGGGAGAGAATCCAGTCTGCCAGTTTCACCCGACAGGTGGCCACGGCGGCCAGGGTGCCCAGAGCGACCCCGGCGGCGGTGCCCCAGAAGATCCGCAGCAGGCTGAAGCCGGCGCTGCGCCAGAACAGCGGGGTGACCACCAGCTCCCCCAGCCGGCGCAGCACCGTGGGGGGCGTGGGGATCAGCAGCACCTGGTCTACCCACAGGGCGGCCAGCCACCACACCGCCAGCCAGAAAATGGCGGGCAGCAGAATGCGCAGTAATTTGTTACTCAGCGACGAAGTAGAAGTCTTCACCGGGGAGAGCACCTCCGATGGAATCAGCGTTGGCCTCAAACAACACGTTGTAGTAGGGCTCAATGGCGGTCTGAATGTCGCTGCCGGTCACGCAGCACAGGTTGCAGTCGGGAATGGCCTTGGCGGCTACCGCGGCCTTGGCCACGATGCCGTAGGTCTCGCAGAGCTGGGAAGCGTGCTCCACATCCCCCTGGACGGACTCAATGGAGGCGGCGTACTCCTCCAGGAAGGCCTTCACGGCCTCCGGGTTCTCCTGGGCGAACTCGGTGCGCACCACGATGCAGCCCATGGTGAGCACGCCTTCGTCGGTGACCTTGTTCCACTCCTCGGTCAGGTCCAGAGCGATGCGCACGTCCTGGTTCTGCATCTGGACGCTGGTGACGGCGGGCACCGGCAGCATGCAAACCTCATACTCGCCGGCGGCCATCTGGGTCATCAGGGTATCTGACTCCATGTACTCCACCGTCACATCCTCGCCGGGGGTGAGGCCGTTGGCGGTGAGCAGGTAGTTGAGCACATACTCCGGATTGGCCCCCTGGCCGGTGGCGTAGATGGTCTTGCCGGCCAGATCCGCCATGCTCTGGATGCTGTCGCCATTCTCCAGAATGTAGAGGACGCCGTAGGTGTTCAGGGCGCAGATCTGAACGCCGCCGCTGGTCTTATTATAGAGGTTGGCGGCCACGTTGGTGGCCACGGCGGCGATGTCATAGTCCCCGTTGGACAGGCCCGCCACCACTGCGTTGTTGTCGGCGGCCACGGTGAAGGTGTAGTTGTTGACGGTCTCGCCGGCGTCATTGGCCTCCATCAGGCCCACGGCGCCGATGCCGGTGGGGCCGGAGAGCACGGCGATGTTGACGTCGGTGCCCTCATAGTCGGAACTGGTGTCCTCCGGGGAACTCTGTTCCGCCTTCTGAGAAGTGGAGGCGCTGGCAGAGGCATCGGAAGAGGTGCCGACAGAGGAAGTGGCGCTCTGGTCGGCGGTGGAGCCGGTCTGATTGGAGCCGCAGGCGGCCAATCCCAGGCACAGGGCCAAGGCCAGCAAAAGTGCAGTCAGCTTTTTCATGGTGTTGGGTGTCGTCCTTTCTGTTTGAGTTTAGATCCGGGACAAAGTCTCCGGCTGTTGTACCACGATGATCTTGCCGTCCCGGGTCACAATGCCCCGATCCTCCAGTTTTTGCAGCTCCCGGTAGAGGGAGGCCCGGCCGATGTTCAGCCGGGCGGCCAGCTCGGTCATGGAGCAGCCCACCCGGATCCGGCCTTCGGCGTCCATCTGCCGCAGCAGGAAACAGGAGAGCTTTTTTTCGCCGGAGCCCTGGATGAGGGAGTCAATCTTGTCGGACAGAAACCGAATACGGCAGGAGAGATAGCGAATGTAGTTTTTCCGGAACAGGGGCTGGCTGTCGATGAGCTGCCGCACCGAGTCCTGGGAGAGAAACAGAACAGTGCTCCTGGCCCGGGCCGTCAAGGTGGAGACGTATTCCTCCTCTGCGTTGAACAGGGCGGCGGCCCCAAAAAGGTCCGCCGGCCCCAGCAGACTGACCACTAGCTCGCCGTCCCCCTTGGTCACCAGCACCTGGCCTGACAACACTGCCGCCAGCTCCTTCCGGAACTGGTTGGGGGCGTAGATGACCTGGCCCTTGGCAAAGGTCCGCTTCTCCCAACCTGTCTGGTCCAGCAGCTGGCTCAACACCTCCGGAGCATAGCCCCGAAACAGGGCGGTGGAGGAAAGCGTTTCCAGTTCCTGTTCTGTCAGCATAGATCAATCCCTCAAAAAGTGTCTCAAATGATACAAACTTCGGTTCAGTATAGCAGGGTATATTCCAAACGTCAATAGGTTATGGCAAAAAAAGCATTACATCTGGGCTAAACTTTTGTAAAACTACTTGCTTTTTCTGAGTGAGATGCTACAATAGAACCATTCTCGCATCGAAAAACAATGAAAGGGAGGTAATCCATTTTGAGCAGACTTTCTCTCATGACCGAAAGCCGCGCCGAGACCGTGGTGGAAGGTATCTACAAAGATATGGAGCGCCGCATCGCCGCATCCCCTCCGGGCATCTGTCCGGTGGACCTGACTTGGGCATTTCTGAAAATGTGCCATGCCCAGACCTGTGGCAAGTGTGTGCCCTGCCGGGTGGGCCTGGCCCAACTGAGCAACCTGATGGAGGACGTGATGAAGCATCGCGCCACCATGGAGACCCTGGAGAATCTGGAGAATCTGGCCAAGGTCATCTCCGAATCCGCCGACTGTGCCATCGGCATTGAGGCGGCCCGGATGGTGCTGAAGGGCCTGGACGGCTTCCGGGAGGACTATGTCTCCCATGTGGTGGACCACCACTGCATCGCCGCCGTGCCCCAGAGCATCCCCTGTGTGGCCAACTGTCCCGCCGGCGTGGATATTCCCGGCTATGTGGCTCTGGTGGGCAAGGGCCGGTATGCCGACGCTGTCAAGCTCATCCGCAAGGACAACCCGTTCCCCACCGCCTGCGCCCTGGTGTGCGAGCATCCCTGCGAGACTCGTTGCCGCCGCACCCTGCTGGACGCTCCGGTGAACATCCGGGGCCTGAAGCGCACCGCAGTGGACCGGGCCGGGGATGTGCCCGCCCCCCAGTGCATGCCCTCCACCGGCAAGAAGGTGGCCATCGTCGGCGGCGGTCCCTCCGGTCTGTCCGCAGCCTTCTATCTGCAGCTGATGGGTCATCAGTGCACCGTGTTTGAAAAGCACAAGCGGCTGGGCGGCATGCTGGTCTACGGCATCCCCGCCTACCGGCTGCCCCGGGAGCGGCTCCAGAAGGACATTGACTGCATCCTGTCTACAGGCGTTCAGGTCAAGCTGAACACCAAGGTGGGGGAGGGCGAGTACACCATGGAGCGGCTCCGGGAGGAGTACGATGCCGTGTACATCGCCATCGGCGCCCATACTGACAAGAAGGTGGGCATTGAGGGAGAGGATGCCAAGAACGTGCTCTCCGCCGTGGAATTCTTGGGCAATATCGGCGATGATGAGATCCCCGACCTGACCGGCAAGAAGGTGTGCATCATCGGCGGCGGCAACGTGGCCATGGACTGCACCCGCAGCGCCATCCGCTGCGGCGCCGAGCGGGTTTCCATCGTCTATCGCCGCCGCAAGGAGGACATGACCGCCCTCCAGGAAGAGGTGGACGGAGCCATTGCTGAGGGCGCCGTCATGATGGACCTCCACGCCCCCCTGCGCATCGAGACCGATGACGAGGGCAAGGTGGCCGCCCTCTGGGTGTCCCCCAAGATGCCCGGCAAGATCCGGGACGGCCGGGTCAGCCCCGCCGCCTCCGGCAAGGAGGATGTGCGCATCGAGTGCGATGTGGTCATCGCCGCCGTGGGGCAGGGCATCGACTTCCACACCCTGGAGTCCTCCGGTATCCCGGTGGTTCGGGGCGTCATCAAGGCGGAGGACTGGACCGCCGTGGACAACGCCCCCGGCGTGTTTGCCGGCGGCGACTGCGTCACCGGTCCCAAGACCGCCATCCGGGCCATTGCCGCCGGTAAGGTGGCCGCGGCCAACATCGACTACTATCTGGGCTACAACCACGTCATCACCTGCGATGTGGACATCCCCAACCCGGACCTGACGGATCGCACCTACTGCGGCCGCATCAACATGGCGGAGCGGGAGCCCGGTGAGCGCAAGAACGACTTTGAGCTGATGGAGATCGTGATGACCGAAAAAGAGTCCTGCCAGGAGGCGGGCCGCTGCCTGCGCTGCGATCACTTCGGCTGTGGTATCTTTAAGGGAGGGAGGAAGACGGAATGGTAAACGTGACGATCAACGGCATTGCGATCCAGGTGGAGGAAGGTACTTCCATTCTGGAGGCAACCCGTCTCATTGGTATGCCCGTCCCCACCCTCTGCTTCCTGAAGGGCATCAACGAAATCGGCGCCTGCCGGGCCTGCGTGGTAGAGGTGGAGGGCGAAGAGCACGCCCAGCACCTGATCACCGCCTGCAACAACGCTTGTGAAGAGGGTATGGTCATCCATACCAACACCACCCGGGTCCGGGAAGCCCGCCGTACCAACCTGGAGCTGCTGCTGTCTCAGCACCGGATCAACTGTCCCGCCTGCGAGCGCAACGGCACCTGCGAGCTGCAGAAGGTGGTCTCCACCCTGCCCATCGGGGACACCATGAACTACAAGCATGAGTATCCCGAGGACAACTGGGACACCACCCTGCCCATCATCCGGGACGAGAGCAAGTGCATTCGCTGCTATCGCTGCGTGTCCTTCTGCGAGAAGGTCCAGTCCCTGGGCATCTGGGACATGGTGGGCACCGGCGCACACACCTCCGTCAACGTCTCCCGTCACCGCAAGATGGGGGAGGCGGACTGCGCCTTCTGCGGCCAGTGCATCACCCACTGTCCCACCAACGCCCTGCACACCCGGGACGATACCAAGTCCATCATCGGTGTCAACGGCGTGCTGAACGATCCCGACAAGGTGGTGGTGGTCCAGGTGGCCCCCGCCGTCCGCTCCGCCTGGGGCGAGACCTTCGGTCTGGCCCCGGAGGTGGCCACCGAGAAGCGCATGGCCGCTGCCCTGCGCCGCATCGGCTTCGACTATGTCTTTGACACCAACTTCACTGCAGACCTGACTATCATGGAGGAGGGCACCGAGTTCCTCCAGCGGCTCCAGAACCCCGACCAGCACAAGTGGCCCATGTTCACCTCCTGCTGCCCCGGCTGGGTTCGGTTCCTGAAGAGCCAGTACCCGGACATGGTGGACAATCTGTCCACCGCCAAGTCCCCCCAGCAGATGTTTGGCGCGGTGACCAAGACTTACTTTGCCAAGAAGATCGGGGTGGACCCGGAGAATATCGTCTGTGTATCCATTATGCCCTGCACCGCCAAGAAGGCGGAGCTGGCCATCCCCAACATCAATGACGCCGCTGAGGGCTGCCGGGACGTGGACTTCTCCCTGACCACCCGGGAGTTCTGCCAGATGATCCGGGCCGACCAGATCGACGTGTCCGCCCTGCCGGAGGAGGAATTCGACTCCCCCCTGGGCACCGGCACCGGCGCCGCCGTCATCTTCGGCACCACCGGCGGTGTGATGGAGGCCGCCCTGCGGACCTGCTATTATGTGCTGACCGGTGAAAATCCCAGCGCCGACGAGACCTTTAAGGCCGTCCGGGCCCTGGGCAGCGATCAGCCCTGGATTGAAGCGGAGTACAACGTGGCCGGCCATACTGTCCGGGCCGCCGTGGTCAACGGCCTGGGCAACGCCCGGCGCCTGATCCGGGCCATCCGCCGCGGCGAGGTGGAATACCAGTTCGTGGAGGTCATGGCCTGCCCCGGCGGCTGCGTCGGCGGCGGCGGTCAGCCCATCCACTATAACGAGGAGTGGGCGGCCAAGCGGGGCCAGGTGCTGTACAACTACGACAGCGCCAACGTGTTGCGGTTCTCCCATGAGAACCCGGAGGTTCAGGCCCTCTATGCCGACTATCTGGGCGAGCCCTGCGGCCACCTGTCCCACCACCTGCTGCACACCGACCATCACGGCTGGAGCCTCCCCATGGCCCCGGTGCTGGATGAGGATGTGCGCATCTGAGACCAGCTTTTCCAGCATCAAACTCCTTTCATACCCTTCGGGCCCGCACAATCGTGCGGGCCCGATTTTTGCATGTATGGGGAGTTCCGTCATTTTGTTTCCCACAGCAGGGATGGGGGCAATTATTTTTGTCGATTCTATGATTGACTTCTTCGGGCAGCTTGGTAAAATAGTGACAATACATGTCAAGACACATGACTGATTTGATAGGGGGAGACCCGAATGGGAAACGTAAAGGCATTTTTAGCCCGCAAAGATATTGAAATCTCTGCCCGGCGCTACGGAATTGATGCCCTGGGGGCCATGGCCCAGGGCCTGTTCTGTTCGCTGCTTATCGGTACCATCATTAACACCGTAGGCCAGCAGCTGGGCATCGAATACCTGACCACCATTGGCGGCTATGCCACCGCCATGTCCGGCCCAGCCATGGCGGTGGCCATCGGCTATGCCCTGAAGTGCCCGCCGCTGGTGCTGTTTTCGCTGATTGCCGTGGGCTCCGCCGCCAACGGCCTGGGAGGCGCCGGCGGACCGCTGGCAGTGCTGGTCATCGCCATTGTGGCCGCCGAGTTCGGCAAGGCGGTAAGCAAGGAGACCAAGATCGATATTCTGGTAACCCCCGCAGTCACCATCTTTGTGGGGGTGGCCCTGTCCACCCTGATCGCCCCCCCCATCGGCACCGCTGCCAGCTGGGTGGGCCAGATCATCATGTGGGCCACCGAGCTGCAGCCCTTCCTGATGGGGATTGTGGTCTCCGTGCTGGTAGGCGTGGCCCTGACCCTGCCCATCTCCTCGGCGGCCATCTGTGCGGCCCTGGGCCTCACCGGCCTGGCCGGCGGCGCCGCCGTGGCGGGCTGCTGCGCTCAGATGGTGGGCTTTGCGGTCATGTCCTTTAAGGAAAACCGTTGGGGCGGCCTCATCAGCCAGGGCCTGGGCACCTCCATGCTCCAGATGGGCAACATCGTCCGCAACCCCAGGATCTGGATTGCTCCCACCCTGGCCAGTGCCATCACCGGCCCTATTGCCACCTGTGTGTTCCGTCTGCAGATGAACGGGGCTCCGGTGTCCTCCGGTATGGGCACCTGCGGCCTGGTGGGGCAGATCGGGGTCTATACCGGCTGGGTGTCCGACGTGGCTGCCGGCACCAAGGCGGCCATCACTGCCTTTGACTGGATCGGTCTGATCCTGATCTGCTTTGTCCTGCCCGGGGTGCTGACCTGGATCTTTGGTCAGATCGAGCGGAAGCTGGGTTGGATCAAAGAGGGCGACCTGAAGCTGAACTGAACAAAAAAAGGCCTCTGCCCATGGGCAGAGGTCTTTTTTTCTTGGGAAAATTAGAGGTCCACGCGGCCAAAGTAGGTGTCGTTCACCACATAGTAGGCGGCGTTGTCCTCGGGCTTCAGGTAGATGCGGCAGGACAGCACAGCGGTGCGCTTGTGCTCTTCCTTGAAAGCGGCCTTGGCCTTGTCGGACAGCTCCTCCATGTTGATTTCCCGGCCGTTGAACTGCACATAGTACTCGGGCTTCTTGGGGGAAACCTTCTTGGCGGTCTCCTTGACGGCCTGGGCGGCGTCACTGCCGGCCTTGACGGCCTTCTTGACGGTGGGAGCGGCGGCCTTCTTGGCCTTCTTCACCACGGGCTTGGCGGCATCCACAACAGTGGCGGCGGCATCGCCGATGGCGTCGG
>CABRZO010000071.1 GCA_902475455.1 uncultured Eubacteriales bacterium | reverse complement strand
TTTGGCAGCAGTACAACCTGTTCTCCGTCGATTTCAATTAACTTTGCGATCTCCATTTAGATGCCTCCTATCATGCATGGCTGTAATAGATTCGTATTATTACCCCACCACCAATTTGTTTGTCTTCTTCAAAAACTTCGCTGGAATGGGCCGATCCAGTTTCCAGGTAATATTCATGGGCCTGCTTCCGCTGTGCTTCATATAGTTGGCTGTACCCAGGAAGGTATAGGCTGCTGCGCCGCCTGTCAGCCCATCTTTCTTAAATTCCCGAACAAAGAGCAGCACCTTGCTGCCCCGTTCCCGGTGATGAATATACCGCTGCCCGGTGGGGGACGAGGCCGCTGTGGTGCTCTGGCTCTGCCAGTGGAACAGGTGCTCATTGATGGAGTAATCGTGATACATGGTGGTGGGGGAGTAGTCTTTGTCCGCCTTGTTCAGGGTCACAAAGAACACATCCAGCTGTTTCTCCGGCAACCATTTCACACCTTCCCGCACCGTCGCAGGCTTCAGAAAGTCCAGGGCCACCAGCAGCTGATCCCGGGTATAGGTACAGTGGAGATCCAGAGGACAGGCAAAGCCCAGATCCACCGGTTCGTCAATGAAATCAATTTGATCATACCGATACCGCAGCAGATCCAAGAGTTCATGGAGCAGCACCGTGCTGTCAGAGAGGGCATACAGATTGTTTAAAACTTCATCAGAGTTCCAGTCCTCGGCTGTTTTCCCCCAAAGGGTCACATAGAACATCTGAAGCATTCTCTGCTCCAATTCACCCAGGGCGGCGAAGTCCACATTGTCCAGCCGAGGCAACAGGTCCAGCAAAAAGCCAATCCAGCGCCGGGAGTCAATTACGGACAGGCGGGCAAATGCTTTGGTAAGTGTATCCTCCAGCGGTTCCTGGAAATCCTGGATGACATCCGCCCTGGCACAAATTCGGGAAAAGGAGGAGAACTTGTAAACTGCCCTGGGATCCAAGTGGTAGTAGGTCAGGAAATTGGCAAGAGTCAGCTCCAGACCTGAGTCTTCGGTGAAGCTGGCCACCCGGGACACCAGCCCGGCGGTGTTGCCGTAGGAGGCCTGGATATTGTCCAGAATGTACTTGGCGGCCTTCTTTTCCAGCTGTATATAGCAGCCCTTGGGGACAGAGACAAATCCGTCCTTGATTTCTCGAGACACGCTGCGGGTGGTGTTACTTAGAAGGGCAGCAAACTTGTCTTCAAAATTGTAGCGCTTGTTGGCCTGTCCAATAAAGTCCAGCACCGTCAGGCATTCTTTTCCTTCCGCAAGCCGCAGACCACGGCCCAGCTGTTGGAGAAAGATGGTCAGCGATTCCGTGGGGCGCAAAAACAGCACCGTATTGACCTCCGGAATATCCACGCCTTCGTTATAAATGTCCACTACAAAGATAAAGCGAATTTCGCCGCCTACCAGCCGCCCTTTGGCGGCTTTTCTCTCGTCATCGGAAGAGTGGCCGGTCAGGAAGATGGACGGAATTCTGTGGTCATTGAAATAGCGGCACATAAACTCTGCGTGGGCGACAGATACGCAGAAGCC
This sequence comes from uncultured Eubacteriales bacterium, assembly GCA_902475455.1. GTDB lineage: Bacteria > Bacillota > Clostridia > Oscillospirales > Oscillospiraceae > UMGS1766. The sequence continues at coordinate 9,567 of CABRZO010000071.1, read as the reverse complement.
CAGCCCTTTGACCTCGTCGATGTCGGTTACATACTTCAGAAGGGAGGACACCACCAGATCAGCCCGGCGGTGGGCCACAGCGCCGCTGAGGGTGTAAAGGTTAGAGAGCTCCGTCTTATCGTAGCCGCCGGCACTCCATTTCAGGGTGTCCAGGTCCGCTGTGTCCGTGACACCAAAATATTGAAACGGGCACAGTAGTTTTCGATCGATGGCCTCCGGCAGGCGAATTTCTGCGGCAATCCGGTTGCTGAAATAGGAAAGCACACTTTTGCCGTCCATACGTTCCGGAGTAGCAGTCAGGCCCAGCAAAATTTGGGGCTGGTAATAGGAGAGAAGCTTCTGATAGATAGGCGCCGCAGCATGGTGGAATTCATCCACAACAATGTAGTCATAGAAGTCTGGGGCGGTTTTTGCAGTAAAATCCTGGGAATTGAAGGTTTGAATTGACAGGAACAGATGGTCAATGCCTTCAGGCCGATAGCTGCCCACAAACAGCTCGCCGAAGTTGGCGTCCTTCAGGACAGCCCGGAAGGTGTACAGGCTCTGCCGTAGGATTTCCTCCCGATGAGCCACAAAGAGCAGCCGGCAGGGCTTGCCGGGATTTTGCCTGCAAAAGCGCTTGTAGTCCAGCGCGGAGATCACGGTTTTGCCGGTGCCGGTGGCGGCCACCACCAGATTGCGGGTGTGGCCCCGGACCGTGCGTTCGGCCTCCAGCTTGTCCAGAATTTCCTGCTGATAGGAGTAGGGGGCAATGTCCAGGGTATAAACTTCGGGGTTGTTGGCATCAAAATATTTTTCTGCCTTCAGTGCCCGGGCCAGCCGCTCTTTCTGGTCCTCAGAGTAGTACTCAAATTCACTGGAGTTCCAGTAGCTTTCAAAGGTGGCAGCAATTTTGTCAATGGTTTCAGGAAGATCCCTGCGGGTGACTTTTACGTTCCATTCCAGGCCGCTGGAGATGGCGGCATTGGACAGGTTGGAGGAGCCCACATAGGCGGTGGTAAATCCGGTATTTCGGTAAAAGACGTAGGTCTTGGCGTGAAGCCGGGTGCGTTTGGTCTCATAGCTGACTTTGATTTTTGTGTTGGGCAGCTTGCGCAACTCCTCGACAGCTTTCACATCGGTGGCGCCCATGTAAGAGGTGGTGATAATCCGCAGTTCGCCGCCGTTTTTGGTGAACTCCCGCAGTTCATCCATCAAGAGCCGCAGACCGCTCCATTTGATGAAGGACACCAGCATATCAATGCGATCAGCGGAGACGATCTCCTTTTTCAGTTCCGTGTACATCTGGGGCTCGTGGATGGCGCCGGTGAACAGACTGCTTTGGGCGATGGAAGTTTCAGGGCGGTCAAGATCTGCCGCCGTTTTGCCTACCGCCAGCAGGGGATCCTGCTCCCGTAAAAGCGCAAGAAGCTGCTCTGCCCGCTGGTCGACACTCAGCGCAGCAAAGTCAGCTTCTCGGGTCGTATTTTGAATGAGGGCCACGATTTGGTTGGCAAGGTCAATTTGCCCGGAGAGGTCACCGCCGTTGTCCGCCACATTCTCCAGGCCCTTTTGCACCACATCCGCCAGATACTGAGCCAGTACCTTTGAGGCTTCCGCCTTGTCTATAGGCGCAACGGATTTGCGGGCATCGGGGATCTCCGAAAGCTCGCTGCTTAAGGCGTTGTTGATGACTTGTTCATAAAGGCCCGGCTCCAACATATGGGTCACACCTTCTGTCTGTTTTTATGAAATATTAGATAAATTTAGTATAACTAAATTTCCAATATTCGACAAGTGCCTTCTTTGGACCAACAGCCCTAAGCACCTCCTTTCGCTGTCCCATCAGAAAGCAAAAGCCCGCACCGGCCGGGCATGACAGCGTCCCGGCATGGTGCGAGCAAATTATACCTAATATTACTGAACCCGTGCTTCAAAGGGTGGGGGTGGTGTGGGAGCGAGACAACCCAGGGCTAAAAAAGCAGGGGCACCAAGGGATTGCACCCTTTTGCCTTCCAAATGGTGACGATGTATAGCGCATCCAGCATGGAGTCAGGTAGCTCCACCCGACGGTAGACAGGGGAGAAGAGGTTGTTTTCGTAGTAGTTGAGCAATGCCACAGATTTTCCGGTGCGCACATGGAACATCAGCGACTCCATATTTGGCTCGAATACGATTTCGGGGTCAGATGCTCCAAAGTTTTTGAGAATATGGCGCAGATCCGCCTCCCGCCGGGGCGTTTCCAAAGGGGAGGGCAGCACAAAGCGGCAGTTGGCTATGTCGGAAAACTGCAGATCTTCTTTTGCGTAGAGCGGATGCCGGTCAGAGAGGATGAAGTAACACTTCACCTGCTCCATCTGTTTGACTTGTACATCTGTCAGCAATTCTGCCTCAAAGCTGAGGGTTACAATGGCGTCATAGCGACCGGACTGCAGCCCCTTGCGCAGCTGGGAATGGGATGCCTTTTCGATTTCCACCCGTATGTTGGGGTATAGCTTGTCCAGCTCAGCCAGGGAAGGGAAGAGGAGTTTCCCTTCGTCCAGAGAGGACAATATGCCCATTTTGACCACGCCGGTCATTTGGCTGGAGCACTTCCGGGCCTCCTGGAGTCCTTGCTGAAAAATTTCCTTCATCTGTCTGCAGGATTGCAGCATGATCTTCCCCTCAGGTGTGAGGGTTATTTTTTTGTATCCACGTTGAAACAGGGGAAAGCCCAGCTCCTCCTCCAGCTGATGAATTTGGCGGCTGATGGTGGGCTGGGTGGTGTACAGTTCCTCGGCGGCCCGGGTGAAGCTCTGGTGCTCTGCTACCGAGAGAAAGGTGGTGAGCAGACCGGAAAGCATGGCAATTCCTCCCTTTTGCCCAGTGGAAAAATCGAACGGGACCTTTTTTTATCATAGCACAGATGGAAAGGCAGGGCAAATGAGTTTGGAATCCTCTCCCATACGCCCAGCGTATGGGAGAACATACAAACTCCCGATTTCACAGGGAAATAGGGAAGTGATACTATGGCTGCGCAACGAGTTGAACCTGGATTCATAAGGAGGAAGTCAGTATGAATTGTACCTGCAATACCGCACAGATTGTCCGTGGTGTGGATGTGAAGCTCAATGTCCAGCTGGTGTATGTGGCCCTGATCCACGAGCATGCCTATGAGGGACCCTGCCGGTTTGGCCCCCCCGAGGCGCTGACCAAGGAGTTTGATCTGCTCAACCAGGCTGAGATTTTTAAGGGTTGGTCCGGGGCCATGATGGGGGCCTTCAGCCAGGTGCCCGGCATCAACATGCTCCCTCCCGTCTACCTCAAAATGTCCGACGAGTTCTTTGTGCCCCAGGAGGAGGAGGCTCAGCTGCTGCCCACCATGCGGGAGACTGACCTGTATATCTTCTCCGGTATGCGCTGCGAGGGCTATGCCAAGGAGTTTGCTATCCGCTACGGCAAGCCGGTGGCCGGGGAGGGGATGTTTGCCTCCACCATCATCAACGCTATCACCCGGGCCAGAGGGGCAGAGGCCTATGCCTTCCTGGATATCCCCGACGGCATCCGTCTGCTCCGTGCCCTCCGGGCCCGGAAGGCGCTGCGCAACACCCGCATCCTCACCGTGGTGCGCAATAACTCCCAGCAGTCCCTGGGCGGCCCCGATGCCTACCTGAGCAACGATGATGCCACCCGCCGCCTGGGCATCCAGTTTACTTATCTGAGCATCCACGAGTTCCTGGATATGATGCATGTGGATGAGAGCGGAAACAACTACACCCTGCCAGGCCGCAATGCCTGCAACCTCACCAGTGAGGACATGGTGGAGGTGAACCGCTGGGCAGACCAGCTGCTGGCCGGCACCGACGATGTGACCATGGACCGGGCGTATGTGATCAACTCGGTCAAGGTCGCCGTTCTGGCCAAGAAGCTCATGGCCCACTTCGGCTGCAACGCCTTTACCGCACCCTGCCCGGATGCCTGCGCTACCCGGCGAATGAACCAGGAGCAGTTCACCTTCTGCCTGACCCACTCCCTCCTCAACGAGCAGGGCATTCCCTCGGGCTGCGAGCTGGATCTGGTAGGCACTTCTGCCATTGCCACCCTGGCCAACCTCACCGGCAAGGCCCCCTATATGGGCAACACGCAGCCCTGCGTGTACTTTGACGGGAAGGTGATGAATGACTTCGTGGGCATTTCCTACATCCCCGAGATGGACAGTGATCCCAACATCTACTATACCGGCCACGCCACCCCCAACCGGCTCATGCACGGCTTTGACAGCGAGCCCGCCCCCTATGCCGTCCGTCCCTTTACCCACAGCGGCTGGGGCGCCACCATGCGGGTGGACTTTGATCAGAACAAGGGTGAGACCCTGACCCTCATGCGCTTCGATCCCAACTGCAACCGGATCCTGGTGGCCAAGGGCTCCGTGGTGGGGGGCTTCGGCTACAACACCACCGGCTGCAGCGAGGGCGTGTACTTCACCGTCAACTCCAAGCTGGACTACTTCCACAAGCAGTCTGAGTTCGGCCTGCATATGCCCGCCGTGTTCGGTGACCATGTGGAGGATGTGAAGACCCTGGGCCGTGTGCTGGGTATGGAGGTCGTGGAGGCATGATCGACCGCAGGCAGATTACCGCCGGCATTCTGGCCCAAAAGAATCGAGCGGCCCAGTGGGCGGAGAAAATGAAAGGGCATCAGTACAGCACTCCGGAGGAATTTGCCTGCCTGTTTACCCAATATCTCTGCGCCAAGTTCATGCTGGCCCCGGAGGAGCTGGACACAGACGATTTCTACCGCATCTGCCAGTACAGCGTGGAGCGGGCCTCCCAATTTCCGCCGGGATTCATTGATGCCGCTGAATTTGCCTCCAAGTGCGGCGGAGCCACCTCCGCCACCAATAAGAAGGTGCTCTTCATCATGGCCCTGCGCCGGGAGATTGGCATTCCTCTGGAGGTGGAGGAGGCGGTGCCGGTAAACCTGCTCAGCGAGCTGATCAACTTGTGTTATCGAAAACTGGAGGGATGACCTGTGACCATGGCCCAGATGGAGGAGAGCATACAGGAGGATCTGACCCAGCTGGGGGATCCTCTGAGCCAGATGGAGTATCTCATGGCCTGCGCCCGGGCCCACGAGGGAATCCCTCCGGAGGAGCGGAGGGACGAAAACCTGGTGGCGGATTGCCAGGCCAAAACCTGGGTGGAAACCCGGTGGGAGCAGGGCCGATTGCGCCTGCTGGCAGACAGTGAATCCTTCCTGGTCCGGGGCGTGCTGGCGCTGCTGTGTGAACTATACCAGCACCGCACGCCGGAAGAGGTGGCAGCGTACTCCTGCACCCTGCTGGATCGCCCCGGGGTGCGGGGACGCCTCACAGATGGGCAGTACCGGGGGCTTAGCAGTGTGCTGGCCCGGCTGCACCGGGAGGGGGAGGAACGGACGTGAGAGAGTTCTTTCCCATCTTGGACACCCGGATCAACGGGCGGCCCCTGATCTATTATGATAATGCTGCCACGCTCCAGATGCCTGCCCCCGTGTGGGAGGCGGTGGAGAACCATTACAGACATTTCAATGGAAATGTCCACCGCAGCAGCCACACCCTGGCCCGGGAGAGCCAGCAGGCCATGGAGCAAGCCCGGGAAAAGGTGGCCCGGTTCATCGGGGCGGAGCGGGAGGAGATCATCTTCACTTCCGGCACCACCCAGAGCATCAATATGCTCTCCCAGATGATCGGTCAGCAGCTGTGTCCGGGAGATGAAATCATTGTCTCTGCCCTGGAGCACCACTCCAACCTGCTGCCCTGGGTGGAGCTGTGCAAGCGGACGGGAATTGAAGTGCGGATCATCCCCGTTACCGAAACGGGGGATCTGGACCTGGAGGCCTATGGCCGCCTGCTCTCCCATCATACCCGGCTGGTGTGCGTCACCTGGGTGTCCAATGCCATCGGCACCGTCAACCCGGTGGAGGAGATCACCGCCATGGCCCATCGGGCGGGAAGCCGGGTGCTGGTGGACGGGGCCCAGGCCATGCTCCACCTGCCGGTGGATGTGGGCCGGGTGGACTGCGATTTCCTGGCCTTCTCCGGCCATAAGCTGGGGGCGCTGACGGGGATCGGTGTGCTCTACGGCAAGAAAGCCCTGCTGGAGGAGCTGGAGCCGGTGTATGTGGGGGGTGGCATGGTGGATTTTGTCCGGGACCTCTGTCCCAGCTATGCTCCCGTGCCCCACCGCTTCGAGGCCGGGACCCCCAACTATGTGGGGGCCATCAGCCTGGGGGCTGCCGTGGATTTCCTGCAACGCTTTGGGATTTCCCGGTTGTCCGCCCATACCCAGCAGGTGCTGGAGGGGATACGAGAGATTGTATCCGCCCAGGGGGGCCGGATTCTGGGGTCTCCCAAGCGCCATACGGGCGTCCTCAGCGTCACCTTTCCCGGCGTGCACCCCTACGATCTGGCCAGTGTACTGGATCAGTACGGGGTGGCGGTGCGGGCGGGCCAGCACTGCGCCAGCTACGCCCTGGCCCAGCTGGGAGTGGAGCAGACCCTGCGCATTTCCCCTGCCTTTTACAACAGTCTGGAGGAGCTGGCTCCCTTTGAGCGGGCACTGGAGGCAGCGCTGAAACTGTTGAAAGGATAAAAGGAAAGAAAAACGGAAAGAGGAGAGATTTTATGGGAAAAAAGAGTATTAACTTAGGGTTCCGTGGGTGGATGCTGGTGCTGTTTCAGGCTATCGCCATGTTTACCTACATGAGCATCACCAACTGGCCCCTGAACATCCTGGCTGATCTGTATGGAGGAGCTCAGACGGTGTCCATGCTCCTCACAGCCGGCACCCTGGTGGGCATCATCCTCCAGCTGCTGCTCTCCCGCTTCATCGGTCGGATCAAGAGCGTGAAGTGGATGGGAGTGGGCTTTGGTGTGGCATCCCTGATCCTGGCCCTGGGGGTTTTGCTCATTCCGCCCACCCAGTTGATCCTGTGGTATGTGTGCTACTTCCTGGTAAACATCACCGTCACCATCTACGCCCTGTTCTGCCTGGGTATTCTGGTGGGTCAGTGGTTCCCCCGGCGCAAGGGCACCGTAATGGGCATTGCCACCTTCGCCTTCCCTCTGGCAAATGGCTCCGTGGCGGTGTTTGCCGGACGGGTGTTTGCCAAGGGCGCCCCGGATGTTATGGGAGCTTATCTGCCCTTCTACATCCTGGCTGTGGTGGGCCTGCTGATCGGCATCATCTTCATTAAGGACTATCCGGAACAGTGCGGCGCCTATCGGGACAACGACCGCTCCTTTACTCCCGAGATAGCTCAGGCCATGATGCGTCAGGAGATGGAGAACAAAAAGACCACCGTCTGGACCCTAGGCAACACCCTCAAGTGCCGGGACTTCTGGCTCATCACCATCCCCATGGGCACCCTGCTCATGTGCTCCGTGGGCATGATGACCCAGACCCAGAGCATCATCAGCTCCCATCCTGAGCTGAACTTCGGCATGGTCATGGCGGGCATCATGGTCATGTCCTGCTTCGGCAGCTGGCTGCTGGGTGTGCTGGATACCAAGTTCGGCACCAAACTGGCTGTGACCATCTCTGTGTGTCTCATGATCCTTGCGGGCATTTTCGGCGCCTTTGATCATACCGTGACCATTGTGGTGTCCATGATCTGCCTGTCTGTGTTTATGGGAGCCGGCTCCAACTTCACCGTCTCCGCTGCCGCCCAGTACTGGCGCCGGGAGGACTTCCCCAGCGTCTTTGCTGCGGTGAACCCCATCGCCAACATCCTGCAGGCCTTCGGCCCCATGATGGTGGCCGGCTTGGTGGCAGGCGGCAACATCGGCACCGCCTTCGGTGTGACCGCCGGTATCGGTGTGGTGAGCCTGATTCTGATTGCCTTCTTCCGTCCTGCCCATGTCCGCGAGACCGACGACAATTACCGTCGAGCCGCCGGCAAGGAGTTGGATGACGCTTTGGCGGGAAGAAAATAAAGTGTGAAAAACATCCCTGCTGCATTGCAGCAGGGATGTTTTTTGTTCGCCATGGAGCAAAGTCTGGAACAGCTTGTTTGTTGCGATCATGACGGTTTTCAGAAACTTAAGTAAAACTTTATCAGATGATAATAGTTTAAATTCATGGTCTATTGTATACTGCAATTAAAGTAAGTATTCGTCGCTTTTGTCCAAAATATAGAAAAGGTGGAGATGGTATGGAATATATTTTGCAAACAGAGAACCTATCCAAAGTCTATGGAGCAAAAACTGTTCTGAATCATGTGAGCATTCATGTGCCGAAAAAGTCGATCTATGGCTTGGTGGGAAAAAACGGAGCTGGAAAAACCACACTTATGCGTATCATCTGCGGCTTAACGCAGCAAAGTGAAGGCTCTTATACATTGCTGGGAAAGACCAATGATGATTCGGTGCGGCATAACATGGGGATGCTGATTGAAAAACCGGGCATCTACGAGCACATGACCGCATTGGAAAATCTGCGCTATTTTTCGCTGCTGTTTGGCCTCCAAGCCCAGGATTATCATAAAATTCTGGAAATGGTTGGACTGCAAAACGCTGGAAAAAAGAAAGCACGTCAATTTTCTCTGGGCATGAAGCAGCGATTGGGCATTGCAATTTCGCTGCTGGGAAATCCCGATTTTCTCATCCTCGATGAGCCAATCAATGGCCTTGACCCGGAAGGCGTATATGAGATGCGTAAAATGCTGGAGACGTTAAATCGTGAATACGGTACCACCATCATGATTGCCAGCCATATTCTGAGCGAATTATATAAACTGGCAACGGACTATGCCATTATTGATGGCGGCTGTCTGATTGACGAGTTCAGCAAAGAAACGCTGGAGAGCGCATGCAGCAGCGGCGTCCAGGTTGCGGTGGAGCCGGAATATCTGCAGAAAGCCAAAACACTCATTGCATCTCGTTATCCCGATGTGCGGTGTGAAGTGATTTCCAATCAAAGCCTGCGTTTGTATGAGAAAATCAATCCGGCGGATCTCAACCAATACCTGGTGGAAAACAAAGTGCGTGTGTGTGGTTTGGGGGCCAACGATGAAGACATAGAGAGATTCTTTGTGGAAAAACTCTCGGGAGGGCAAGCGGTATGAAAAATTTGATTCGTGGACATATTTATCAGCTGAAAAAAGACAATTTCTTTTTCGGATGCCTTGCTCTCAGTTTCATTATGCTGATTGTATCGATCCGATCTTCTTTGCAGGGGTTTGCATTAGGCCCTGTTACGGGTGTAGACAGTCTGATGAGCACATTTTTGGGCGGTGATATCATTCTCTATGCCTTCATGCTGCTGACGGCAAATATAGTTGCAGAAGCTTATCGCTCCGGTGTGATGAAGAATATTATTGGGCGGGGTATCTCCAAGAAACAATACTATCTCGCAATCCTTTTTACCATATCCGCTGCATATTTACTGGTCATGCTGATCAGCGGCATCGTTGCTGGGGTTGTTACGGGCAGTAAATTTGGCATGGGGACGATTCTGTATCCTTCTTACTATGCGCTATCCATAATCGTACGCATTCTTTTTGTGGTGGCCCACATCAGCTTTGTGGTTACAATGACGGTTCTCACCAGAAACGCAATTACAGGCGTTG
>CABRZO010000070.1 GCA_902475455.1 uncultured Eubacteriales bacterium | reverse complement strand
GTGGTCAAACCGCACATCCCCCCGCAGGGGCACCTTGGACCCGTCGGGCTTTTGCCAGGCCCAGCCGCCTTTCGACTCTTTGACCAGCCGGACCTGGCCCTCATCCACTTCCCGGTCCTGGTCCATGGCCTCAAAGACCCGCTCGGCGCCTGCCAGGGCCGCCAGCAGGAAGTTGCTCTGCTGGGTAAACTGGTTGATGGGCAGAGCCGCCTGACGCACAAAGACAAGATAGCTGGCCAGACTGCCCACGTCGGTCATCCCCTTCATGGCCATAAAGCCCCCCAGGGCGGCCACAATGGCGTAGTTGATGTAGGAAATGCTGACCACCGCCGGGATCATGGTGGCGGCGTAGGCCTGGGCGCCGGTACCCGCCTTCCGGAGGGCCTCGTTCTTCTCCTGGAACCGGCGCAGGTTTTCCGCCTCGTGGTTGAACACCTTCACCACCTTCTGGCCCGCCACCATCTCCTCGATGTAGCCGTCCAGATCTCCCAGGTGGGTCTGTTGTTTCTGGTAGTAGGCCTTGCTGTGCTTGCCGCTGTATCGGATATAGAGGAACATAGCCCCGTAGCACACCGCCACCACCAGGGTCAGCCGCCAATTCAGGATAAACAGGATGGTCAGGGTGCCCACCACCTGGATAAAGCTCTGGATCACCATGGCGAAGCTGTTGTTGAGGGCGTCGGAGATGGTGTCCACGTCGTTGGTGAAGTAGCTCATAATATCCCCGTGGCGGCGAGTGTCGAAGAACCGCAGCGGCAGACTCTGCAGATGGGCAAACAGATCCCGGCGGATGTCAAAGAGCACCTTTTGGGCCGCCTTCACCATGGTCTGGGTATAGCCCAGGGAGGCCAGGGCCCCGGCCAGGTAGATCCCGGCGGTGAGCAGCACACCCCGGAGCAGCTGGCTCCAGCCTCCTGTGGCCAGGGCGTTCACCACCGGCCGGATCATATAGGTGCCCAGCAGGTTGGCCAGGGCGCTGATGACCACCAGCACCGCCACCGCCAGCAGCAGATACTTGTGTCGGCCCAGGTAGGACAGCAGCCTGCCCAGGGTATAGCCCATATGTTTAGGCTTTTTGGCACTGAGGGGCCGGGCAGCCATGGCCCTCACCTCCTTTCAGTTGAGAGGCGCAGATTTCCTGATAGATGGGGTCTGTCGCCAGCAGCCCCCGGTGAGTTCCGGCGGCGTGGATTTTGCCGTCCTCCAGAATCACGATGAGGTCAGCCTCCATGACGGAGGTGACCCGCTGGGCGATAATGAGCTTGGTGACCCCGGTGAGTTTGGCCAGGGCGGAGCGGATCTTGCCCTCGGTGGCGGTGTCCACGGCGCTGGTGGAGTCGTCGAAGATCAGAACCTTGGGCCGTTTCAGCAGGGCCCGGGCGATGCACAGCCGCTGCTTCTGGCCTCCGGAGACGTTGACGCCTCCCTGCCCCAGATCCGTGTCCAGCCCGTTGGGCATCCGCTCCAGAAACTCATCGGCGCAGGCGGCCCGGCAGGCCGCCCAGAGGGTTTCGTCGTCGGCCTCCGGGTCTCCCCACCGGAGATTGTCCCGGACGGTGCCGGAGAACAGCACGTTCTTCTGGAGCACAATGCCCACCGCATCCCGCAGAGCGGTTAGATCGTATTCCCGGACATCCCGGCCTCCCAGCTTCAGCGTCCCCTCCGTCACGTCGTAGAGCCGGGGAATCAGCTGGACCAGGGTGGTTTTTGAGGAGCCGGTGCCCCCGAGAATACCCACGGTCTGGCCGGCCTTGATGTGGAGATTCACACCGGCCAGGGCGTACTCCTGGGCCCCGGCCTGGTATTGGAAGGAGACATTTTCAAAGTCAATGCTGCCGTCGGTCACCTCCTGCACTGGGTCCGGGGGAGAGGAGAGGGACGGGGCCTCGTCCAGCACCTGGACGATCCGGTGGGCGCTGGCCAGGGAGCGGGTCAGCAGCAGAAACACGTTGGAGATCATCATAAAGGAGTTCATGACCTGGAGCACATAGCTCAGAAATCCCGTCAGCTCCCCCACCTGGAGGTTGCCCCTCAGGATCATGTCGCCCCCGAACCACAAAATCAGCACCGTGGCGGTGTACAGGGTGAACTGAAAGGCGGGCAGGTTGAACACCGCAAAGTGGAAGGTTTTCTGGCTGGTTTCCATCAGCTCCCGGTTCACATCCTGGAACTTGTTCTCTTCATACTCGCCCCGGACGAAGGCCTTGACGGCCCGGATGCCGGTGAGCCATTCCTGCACCACGTTGTTGAGCCCGTCCATTGCCTTCTGAAGCCGGGCGTACATGGGAGCCACTTTGCGGACCACCAGGAAGAGAATCAGGGCCAGCACCGGGGCGCACACCACGAAGATCAGGGCCAGCCTGGCGTTCATCCAGAAGGAGAGGCCCAGCCCCATCACCAGCATCATGGGGCTGCGGATCAGGGGGCGCAGTCCGCCGTTGATGGCGTTCTGGAGTACCGTCACATCGGTCATCCGCGTGACCAGAGAGGCCGTCTCAAACCGGTCCAGGTTGGAGAAGGCGTAATCCTGTACCCGCCGGTACTGGGCCTCCCGGATGTTGGCCCCCCAGCCGTAGGCACTGCGGGCAGCAAACCGGGCGTACAGCAGCCCGGTGATCAGGGCCAGCACCGCACAAATCCCCATCTGTACCCCTTTGTATACAATGTAATTGAGGTTGCGGCCCTCCACCCCCACGTCAATGAGGTCCGCCATCAGCACCGGGATTACCAGCTCAAAGATGGTCTCAATGACCACCAGCAGCCCGCCTATCAACATGTCCCGCCGGTAGGGGCCCAGATAGGACAGCAGTCGTTTAAAATCCTTCACTGGGGATCCCCCTCTCCCTTGAGATTCTGATAAGCCCGGGCAAGAAAGTCGGAAAAGCGTTCCCGCTCCTCCGGGCTGAACCCGGCCAGCATCCGCTCCTCCATCTCCCGGCAGCAGGCCTGCCATTGGCCGTAGGCCTCCTGACCGGCGGCAGTCAGCTCGATGAGATCCCGGCGGCGGTCTGCCTGGTCCGGGCGCCGGGAGACAAAGCCCCCCTTTTGCAGGCTGTCTAGCATCCGGCACACCGTGGCTGGGTCCACGTCGTAAAAGTCCGCCAGCTGGCGCTGACTGCTGGCCCCGTTGCGGCTCAGATAGCCTAGGATTTTAGGCTGCCCGGCCCCCAGTCCCAGCTGGGCCAGGTTGGGGCGCAGGGCGGCCCGCTGGGCGTGAAAGGCCCGATAGAGCAGCATATGGAAGGTTCGTTCCATGGGTCCACCTCCAATTGATATATCAATGATTGATATATCAATTATATAAGCCTGCCCAGGCTTGTCAAGTCGGGGCAGGCTTCGATTGGGGTCATAGCGCCCAAAGGGCCCTGCCACAGAAGCGGCAGAGCCCTTTGGGTGAGGAAAGCTATAGACAGGGAAAAAGCTGATTTTAAGCCTCGGGGGCTTGTTTAAGCCGCCGGTAATAGCCGTCCACATAGACAATGTAGACGACGAAGCCGATGATGTAGGCGATGGCGGTCAGGGCGAAGCCGGCAGGGAGGCCGATGGGGCCCTGCAAAAAGCCCATCAGCAGGGAGCCAATGCCGATGCCGATGTCATAGGACAGCATATAGGTGGCGTTGGCCACACCCCGCATGGGAGCGGGCGTAGTGCCGGTGACGAAGGACTGGAACAGGGGCTGCAGGATGCCGTAGCCCAGGCCGAAGAAGAAGCCCGCCAGCAGCATGTGGATTCCGGTGTTCAGGAACAGATAGCTGGCCATGGTGATGATCAGGATGACCAGGCTCACATAGACCAGCACCTTGTGTTTGCCGGCGTCGATCATCTTCTGAGTGGACAGCTTGGAGAGCAGCATGCCCGCCACCAGGGTGATATAGAAATAGGGCAAAAAGGCGGTGAGCCCCTTGTCCTGGGCCAGGATGGAGGAATAGGCGATGACGGCGCCGTAGGGGATCATCAGGAACATCATGTTGAACATGAAGGGCAGGGCGGGATGATGGATGGAGTCCTTGATGGAGAACTTTTTCCGCTGCACCTTGGGATAATGAATCCGGCAGCAGGAGACACAGATGAAAGCCACTACGGTGATGGCAAAGACGGTGAGGAAGGATGCCTTGCTGCTCAGGTGGTTCTGGACCTGAATGCCGGCGAAGGGGCCTACCGCCATACCGATGGAGACGGTGAAGGCAAACCGGCTGATGCCCTCAGTGACCTTGGACTGGGGCAGCACGTCGCCGGCCAGAGTCATGGTGGCGGAGGCGCAGACGGAGTAGACGGCGCCCATGTAGAGCCGGATGATGATCAGCACGGCGAAGATGGGGAAGGCGATGAAGGCCGGGAAGGACAGGCAGAACAGGGCTAGAAAGATCAGATAGACCCGGTAGCGGTTGAAGTTGTCCAGCAGATAGCCCGCCACGGGACGGAACAGGATGGTGGCCACCGACATGGCGGTCAGCACAATGCCCACCCTGGAGCCGGTGATGCCGATCTCCTGACAGTAGACGGGGATGATGGGAATGGAGGCGTAAAACGCGGCCAAAACCAGCAGATTGGTGAGGAAGAGGAGGATGAACCTCCGGTTCCAAATTTTTTCGGATTTTTGCATATGGGTCAAGCTCCTTTGCGAAGATAAAAACAATTTGGTGGCACTTGCCACTATATTGATGATAACACTGAGAGAGCTAAACGTCAATATCTAGTTGCAAGTGCCACTAAAAAAGAGTATAATGCGGGCAAAGAAAGGAGGCTGATCCTATGGCCTTCACCATGGACAGTCCGTTCAAATCCATTTCGATTTTGTATCGGAAATCCCATATCTGGCTGAATAACAGCTGTGCCCAGTACCATCTGTCGGCGGCCCAGGCGCTGGTGATTTTAATTGTGTGTGACTTCGAGGTGCTGACCCAGGATGAGATCACCAAGCGCCTCTCCCTGGATAAAAGCGTCATTGCCAAGACGGTGACCAAGCTCCAGGAGACCGGCTTTCTGACCCGATCCACCAACGCCCGGGACAAGCGTACCTTTGACATCCATCCCACGGAACAGGCCTGGGGGGTGTATCCCTTTATCAAAGAGCAGGTGGAGGGGTGCTTTCAGCGCATGACCCAGCAGATGAGCCCGGAGGAGCGGGAGGAGTTCAAACGGCTGCTGCTGTTGGCGGCGGAGTCCTCCATTGCCCTGGACGAGGGAGAGTAAAACCGCGGGAGTCAGTGAATTGGATGAAAAAAGCGTGTGGAATCCAGAGATTCCACACGCTTTTATTTTTACTTGTCAGCGCAGCCCAAACCGGAATATGGTCTCACTGTGCAGGTGCCGGCCCACCCGAAGCACCGGGGAGGGGAAGCCGTAGCAGTTCATAGCGTTGGGGAAGAGCTGGGTTTCCAGGCAGAGGGCGTCCCGGGGAGACATAAGGCTGCCGCCTTTTCCCCTGCGCCGGGTCAGGGAGTTGGCGGAATAGACCTGCATGCCGGGCAGATCGGTCTCCACCTCCAGACAGACGCCGCTTTCGGGGCAATACAGGGTGGCGGCGTGCCGGCCCGAGAGCACATAGTTGTGGTCGTATCCGCCGCCCCGGCGCAGCTGCTGGGAATCAGCGTCAATGTGGGCGCCGATGGCTTTGGCAGCCCGGAAATCAAAGGGGGTACCCTCCACCTCCAGCAGCCTGCCGGTGGGGAGACAGCCTTCGTCGTTTTCACAGAAGCGCTCGGCGTTGACATACAGCTGGTGTTCCAGCACACTGCCGCCGCCCTTCAGATTGAAATAGCTGTGGTTGGTCAGGTTTACCAGGGTGTCCCGGTCACTCTCCGCGTCATATTGCAGTCCCAGGGCATTGTCCTCCGTCAGGGTGAAGGTGACCTGTACCTGCAAGTTGCCGGGATAGCCCTCCTCCCCGTCCGGGGAGAGCCGGAAGAAGACCAGGGCGTTTTCCCTGGGGGAGACCTGCCACATCTGCTTGTCAAAGCCCCGGTTGCCGCCGTGGAGATGGTTGTCGCCGTCGTTCCGGGCCAGAAGATAGCGGACGCCGTTGAGGGAAAACTCCGCCCCGCCGATCCGATTGCCCACCCGGCCGATGGTGGCCCCCAGGTATCCGTCATTTTCCTCATATTCCCGGAAGGTGTCGTAGCCCAGCACCACGTCGGTGAAGCCGCCGTTGCGGTTGGGGACACAGAGGGACTGGACTGTGGCCCCATAGTCCAGGATGGTCACCGAGGCCCCGGCGGAGTTGCTCAGCCGGTAACCGGTGACGGGCTTGCCTTCGGCGGTGTGGCCGAAGGGAACTTGGGTAACTGCCATAACAATACCTCCCGATCAGACGTTGTCCACAAACTGGCGAATGAAATGGAATGCGGCCCCCAGGGCTGCGGTGTGCTTGCGCAGCACGCTCAGGTGCAGGAAATTAGCATTGTATTCAAATGGGTTGCCGCTGGCCACATATTGCTGCAGCAGGGGAAGATAGGGTTGGAAGTAGTTGGTCAGAAAGCCCCCCAGAACTACATCACAGTCCAGCATCATATGAATATTGTTGATTCCAATGGCCAGATGCCGCAGCAGATCCGACCACAGTGCCTCATATTCGGGTTCGTGATGTTCCACCCGGACAAAAAATTCCTTCAGCGTAATGCCCAGATCGTCACTGATGCGCCGGGCGGAGCAGTAGGCCTCAAGACAGCCCCGTTTGCCGCAGTTGCACTGCAATCCTCCGGGCTCCACGCAGATGTGGCCGAATTCACCGCTGCGCCGGCCGTCGCCGCCGTAGGGGGTTCCGTCAATGAGAATGGCGCCGCCCACGCCGTTTTCCAGGGAGAGATAGGCCATGTTGCTGGGGCTGCCCCGGGTAAGCCATTCTGCGTAACCGCCGCTGGTGGCGTCGTTTTCAATATGGATGGGGTAGGGCAGGTCAAACAGCCGATCCAAAGGCACGTCTTTGATATGGAGGGTGGGGGCCGCTAAAATGCGCTTTTCGTCCGGTGTGATGATGCCGGGCAGGGTGATGCCTACCCCCAGTAATTTGGAGCGGTCAATTTCATGCTCATCCAGGAACTGCTCCAGCTCCTGGCTCAATATGCCCACAAAGCCGGAGTTTTCAATGGAGGTATTGCAGGAGATCTTATGATAGGCGATCTCCCGCAGCAGCAGGTCGGCGGCGGTGATCCGCAGCCGGTTCTCGGTCACGGAGACGCCGATGGAGATGCGGGCGTCGGGGACGATCTGCAGACCGGTGGCCTTGCGTCCGCCGGTGTGCTGCTGTTCGCCGGAGTAGGATACCAGCCCCTCCGCCATCAAATTGGACAGGTTTTGATAGACGGTAGGCATACTGATGCCGATATCCTGGGCCAGGGTCTGCCGGGAGCAGAATTCTTTGGCATTGTACAGGTAACGGTAAATCCTGTTTCGCGCGGTCTGACGTTGTCCGGTGGGGAGTTCGTTCATAGAGGAGCCCTTCTTCCTTGGTTGAACTTGCTCCTATCTTATCACGTTTTGAGGCCCAGTGAAATAGAAAATTATCATAATTAAGTAAAGTTATTTTACAAAACATGAAGCAGCTATATGTTATAGTGCATAAAACGATGGAAATAAATCGATCAATTTTGACGAAAATGAAATCAATAAAAGAAAAGGATTGACATTCATAATGTCGATTTATAAAATCGATATTAAGAAAAGAAATGCGACGTTTCAAAAATACTCTCTACGGAGAGGGGAATGGAACGGATATCTTGCTGACGGACAGCCTCAGGCCGGGAATGGCCATCCTTGGCCCGGACCCCACCGGCGGTATGCAGCCCGGGGTGCCGTAAAGCGCCGGGGGCTGTTTTCCCCGTCCAATGGTATCCGACCATCAGACCGGCAATGCCGGCTAAAGGAGCGAATCAGTTATGTTGTATATTGGTGTGGATCTTGGCACCTCCGCCGTCAAGCTGCTGCTGATGGACGGAGCGGGCAAAATTCAGAAAATTGTCTCCCGGGAGTATCCCATCTCCTTCCCCCATCCCGGCTGGTCGGAACAGAACCCCGAGGACTGGCTCCGGGAGACGGTGGAAGGCATCCGGGCTCTGACGGCGGACTGTGACAAATCCCAGATCGCCGGCATCGGCTGCGGCGGCCAGATGCACGGCCTGGTGGTGCTGGACCAGGAGGACCGGGTGCTGCGTCCCGCCATCCTCTGGAACGACGGCCGCACCGCCGAGGAGACCGACTATCTCAACCAGGTGATCGGCAAGGAGGCCCTGTCCCAGCGCACCGCCAACATCGCCTTCGCCGGCTTCACCGCCCCCAAGGTGCTGTGGATGCGCAAGCATGAGCCGGAGCTGTTCGCAAAGATCGCCAAGGTCATGCTGCCCAAGGACTACCTGAACTACATGCTCACCGGAGTCCACTGTACCGACGTCTCCGACGCCTCCGGCATGCTGCTCTTTGACGTGGAGCACAAGTGCTGGTCCAAAGAGATGCTGGAGGTCTGCGGCCTGAAGGAGTCCCAGATGGCCAAGATCTTTGAGAGCTATGAAGTGGTGGGCACCCTGAAACCGGAGATGGCCCAGGCACTGGGCCTGCCGGAGACGGTGAAGGTGTGCGCCGGTGCCGGGGACAACGCCGCGGCAGCGGTGGGCACCGGCACTGTGGGAGAGGGCGCCTGCAATATCAGCCTGGGCACCTCGGGCACCATCTTCATCTCCAGCCGCAGCTTCGGGGTGGATGAGCACAACGCCCTCCACTCCTTCGCCCACGCCGACGGCAGCTATCATCTGATGGGCTGCATGCTCTCCGCCGCCTCCTGCAATAAGTGGTGGATGGATGAGATCATCGGCACCCAGGACTATGCAGGGGAACAGGCGGGCATCACCGACGACAAGCTGGGCAGAAACCACGTGTTCTTCTTGCCCTATCTGATGGGAGAGCGCTCTCCCATCAACGATACCAACGCCCGGGGTACCTTTATCGGCCTGACCATGGACAACACCCGTACCGACCTGACCCAGGCGGTGCTGGAGGGGGTGGCCTTCGCCATCCGGGACTCTCTGGAGGTGGCCCGGTCCCTGGGAATCGACATCCGCCGGAGCCGGATCTGCGGTGGCGGCGCCAAGAGTCCCCTGTGGCGCAAGATCTTTGCCAACGTCTGCAACCTGGAGATCGAGGTGATTGAATCCGAGGAGGGCCCCGGCTACGGCGGCGCCATTCTGGCGGCGGTGGCCTGCGGGGAGTACGCCTCGGTGGAAGAGGCGGCTGACCGTCTGGTGCGGGTGACCGATGTGATCGTTCCCGATGAGGAGATCGCCCGGCGCTATGAGAACCGGTACCGGAAGTTCCAGCGCATCTATCCCGCGGTGAAGGCGCTGTTTCCGGTGCTGAACCAGGAAGACTGACCTGGAAAACGGGATCCGTAACCGTTGCGCTCCGGTCCAGGCAGCCATTGGCCTCCGGGAACAGGGACAACGAGAATTCGCGAAAAGCGGGAGGGAACCCCCTCCCAAGAGGTGAGACTATGAACATTTATTCTGTTTACGACGCCGCGTTTACCCCCTATGGCAAGGTCCTGGAGGGGTATGGCACCACCGATCTGCTCCGGACTCTGGAGCAGGTCACCCCGGTCCCTGAGGGAGTGGACTATGTGCCCTCCCAGCCGGAGTTAGAGGTGCTGCCCATCGCGGGATTGATCTCCAATAACGCCTATGGCGGCATGCCGGTACAGCTGGGCTGGTGCAACGGCCACAATACCAAGCTCAACTGCCTGGAGTACCACCGGGACAGTGAGCTCAATTGCGGTACCACCGACTTTATCCTGCTGCTGGCCAAGTTGGATGACCTGGAAAACGGCCGGCTGAACACGGAGAAGGTCAAGGCCTTCCGGGTGCCCGCCGGAGTGCTGGTGGAGGTTTACGCCACCACCCTGCACTATGCCCCCTGCCATGTGGACCCCGACAAGGGTTTCCGGGTGCTGGTGGCGCTGCCCAAGGGCACCAACGGCCCCAAGCCGGAGATCGCCCCCCTGAACGGGGAGGACGCTACCCTGTGGGCCTGCAACAAGTGGCTGTTGGCCCATGCCGACAGCGCCGAGGCCGCCCAGGGAGCGCCGGTGCGGCTGGACGGCATCAACATTGATATCTCTGCCAGCCTCTGAGCGGCAGATCAAAAAGCGAGGTTTTTATTATGATGACCAATATTCCTGAAGTCAAGCTGGGTATCATCGCCGTGAGCCGGGACTGCTTCCCGATCTCTCTGTCGGAGCGGCGCCGGAAGGCCATTGTGGAGGCCTATTCCGGAGACATTTACGAGTGTCCCGTCACCGTGGAAAATGAGAAGGACATGCTCTCCGCCGTTTCCGATGTCCAGGCCGCCGGCTGCAACGCCCTGGTGGTCTTCCTGGGCAACTTCGGCCCCGAGACCCCGGAAACTCTGATCGCCAAGTACTTTGACGGTCCCTGCATGTTCGTCTCCGCCGCCGAGGGTGACGGCGATATGATAGACGGCCGGGGCGACGCCTACTGCGGCATGCTCAACTGCTCCTATAACCTGGGCATGCGGCACCTGAAGGGCTATATTCCCGAATACCCCGTGGGCACCGCTCCCGAAATCGCCCAGATGATCGCCGACTTCGTGCCGGTGGCCCGGGCTGTCATCGGCGTCAAGAACCTGAAGATTATCACCTTCGGCCCCCGGCCCCAGGACTTCTTCGCCTGCAACGCCCCCATCAAGGGCCTCTATGAGCTGGGGGTGGAGATTGAGGAGAACAGCGAGCTGGACCTGCTGGTGGCCTATCGTGCCCACAAGGACGATCCCCGGATCCCCGCCGTCTGCGAGGACATGGCCAAGGAGATGGGCGAGGGCAAGTACTATCCCGACCTGTCCGCCCGGATGGCTCAGTTTGAGCTCACTCTGCTGGACTGGGCTGAGGAGCACAAGGGGGCCAAGCAGTATGTGGCCTTCGCCGACAAGTGCTGGCCCGCCTTCCCCTCGGAGTTCGGCTTTGAGCCCTGCTATGTGAACTCCCGGCTGGTGTCCCGGGGCATTCCGGTGTCCTGCGAGGTGGACGTCTACGGCGCCCTCAGCGAGTACATCGGCATGTGCGTCTCCGGTGATACCGTCACCCTGCTGGACATCAACAACTCGGTGCCCCAGTACATCTATGACGAGGACATCAAGGGCAAGTTTGATTACACCCTCACTGACACCTTCATGGGCTTCCACTGCG
>CABRZO010000069.1 GCA_902475455.1 uncultured Eubacteriales bacterium | reverse complement strand
GGCTCCAGAGCCAGCAGAAATGACCAAGGTGCTGATCCTGCTGGCGGCGGGCCTGTCCCGGCGCTTCGGGCCGGAGAACAAGCTGCTCTCGCCGGTGGATGGTCTGCCCCTGTTCCGGCACACCCTGGACAAGCTGGAACGGCTTCAGGCCCCGGACACCCGGCTGCTGGTGATGACCAACACCCCGGAGATCCTTGCCTGGTGTGAGAGCCGTAAAATCCCCTGGGGGGAGAGCCCGGAGGCCGCCAAAGGAATTTCCCACACCATCCGGGCCGCCCTGGCCCTGGCCGGGGGGGCGGAAGCCTATGTATTTTTTGTGGCGGACCAGCCCAAACTGGAGGAGAATACCATCCGGCGGCTGCTGGCCGCCTGTGAGGCGAACAATGCGCTGGTGGGCTGCCTGGTCTGCGGAGACCGCCGGGGAAATCCGGTGTGGTTTTCCGCAGATCTGAAACCGGAGCTGGAACAGCTCACCGGGGATACCGGGGGCCGGGCTGTGCTGAAACGTCACTGGGACCAGGCGGTTACCCTGGAGGCCCGGCGGGAAGAATTGGAAGATATTGATCTGCCCTCTTGCCTTTCTGAAAAATTTACTGTAAAATAAATTGACTGAGCAGTTATAAAATATGTGATTAAGAAATTGGAGTGATTGGAATGACATTTGAGGAAAAGAAGGCACTGTACAAATCCAAGTTTATTACCCTGGAAGAGGCCCTGGGGATGATCCACTCCGGCGACACCATTGCCCAGGCCGCCTATGGCTGCGAACCTCTGGCCATGCTGCGCAGCCTGCATACCATCGCAGACCGGGGCATTGAGGACGTCTGCGTCTGGATGGGCGCCCCCCAGGAGGAGTACCCCTTCATTGCCGACCCCAACCATAACCTGGACGGCGTCATCAGCATCAACTCCATTTTCCTGGGGCCCGCCCTGCGCAAGCAGATTGCCCAGGGCTCTACCCGCATCAACTTCTGCCCCAACAACCTGCACTCCATGTCCCAGGTCATGATGGAGACCCGGAAGCCCAACATCTTCTGGGCTGCCGTCACCCCCATGGACCGCTACGGCTATGTGGCGGTGTCCTGCACCCAGCAGGCGGAGCTGGAGATGCTGGACTCCTGCGACCTGGTGATCTTTGAGGTCAACAAGCGGCTGCCCTACACCGGCGGCACCGTCCGGGTACCCATCGAGAAGGTGGATTACTTCATCGATGTGGATTATCCCATCACCAACGCCCCGGTGGCCCCCGCCACCCCGGAGCAGGAGAAAATCGCCCACTATGCCTCCTCTCTGATTGTGGACGGCGACTGCATCCAGCTGGGTATCGGCGGCCTGCCTGACGCCGTGGCCCACGACCTGGAGGACCGCCACGACCTGGGCATCTACACCGAGATGATCTCCTCCTCCATGGGCAAACTGATGCAGTGCGGCGCCGTCAACAACTCCCGGAAGAAGTTCTTCTTCCGAAACCGGACCATCGGCGCCTTCTGCTGGGGTTCCCAGGAGCTGTACGACTATATCAACGACAACCCCATGGTGGAGATTCTGCCCACGGCCTATGTAAACAACCCCTTCAACATCATGAAGAATGAGAACATGGTGAGCCTGAACACCGCCCTGGAGATCGACCTCACCGGCCAGGTGTGCTCCGAGTCCATCGGTTCCCGCCAGTGGTCCGGCACCGGCGGCGCCACCGACTTCGCCTACGGCGCCTACCACGCCCCCGGCGGTAAGGGCATCATCGCCATCAACGCCACCGCCAAGGGGGGCACCATCTCCCGGATTGTGCCCCAGCTGAAGCCCGGCGCCGTGGTGTCCATCTCCCGGAATATCGTGGACTATATCATCACCGAGTACGGCATCGCCAAACTCCGGGGCAAGACCATCGCCCAGCGGGTGGAGGAGCTCATCAACGTGGCTGCCCCCGAGTTCCGGGAGGACCTGCGCCGGCAGGCCCGGGAACTGATGCTGCGGTAAGCGGTGCAAAGGGAGGTTTGCTGAAATGATGGTCAATACTGTTCTGGGCCCTGTGGCCGCCGAGGAGCTGGGCCAAACCCTGATGCATGAGCACATCACCTGCGCCGACTGGTCCATGCGCATGAATTTCGGGGATAAATTCCTGCAATACGACAAGCTGGTGGACATGGCCGCCGGCCAGCTGAAGAAGCTGAAGGAGTACGGCGTCACCACCTTTGTGGACGGCACCGCCGTCAACCTGGGCCGGGACATTCACCTGCTCCGGGACGTGGCCGAGAAATCCGGCATGAATATCGTCGCCTCCTCCGGTTTCTACTACCAGGAGGAGGCCTGGCTGGCCATGCGGGACGAGGGAGAGATCCACGACCTGCTGCTGGACGAGTGCCTCCATGGAATCGCCGGCACCGACTCCAAGCCCGGTATTATGAAAAACGGCGTGGTCAAGTCCGGCATAACCCCGCTGCAGCGCAAGCTGCTCCACTGCGTGGGCACCGTGGCTAAGGAGGCCAACCTGCCCATCTTCTGCCACCACGACCCCTCGGTGAAGAGCGGCTACGACATCCTGAACGTCTACGCCTCCGCCGGGGTGGAGCCCTGCCGGGTCATCCTGGGCCACACCGGGGACTGCAACGACTGGGCCTACCAGGAGGACCTGGTGAAGGCCGGGGCCTACATCGGCTTTGACCGGCTGGCCTACGGCCACCTGGACAACCCGGTGAAGAACTCCGTCAAGAACATTGTGGAGCTGGTAGGGAAGGGCTATATCAACCGGATCTTCCTGAGCCACGACTGGGCCACCTACCTGGCCTTCTGGGACAGCTGGGAGACCACCTCCTCCGCCGACTACCTGAACCTGGACATTGACTTCACCTACATCAGCCGGGAGGTCATCCCCATGCTGAAGGCCGCCGGCCTCACCGAGGCGGACATCCACACCATCATGGTGGAAAACCCCAAGAATTTCTTCAACGGCCAGTAATATCAAAACAGAAGGCCCCGGAACCCACTTTGAGGGGTTCCGGGGCCTTGTTTTGTCAAATCGGGCAAAAATACACAAAATTCAAGAAAAACAAAAAATAGTTATTTTTTTAACGAGAAACCCCTTGCGACCGGTACCCTGGGGCAGTATAATAAGGGCGGTAACGTTTGCTCATACTGGCTGGGCTGGGCCCGGACTGGGGAGGTTCACATATGAAAGAATTTGATATCCGCACTAAAATTTATTTTGGCCCCGGGGCGCTGGAGCGGCTGAAGGGCTTGCCCTATCACCGCTATCTGATTGTCACCGACCCCTTTGTGGTGTCCAGCGGCCTCATCAAGCTGATTACCGATCCCCTGGAGCACAACAGTGCCCTGTACCGGATCTTTGACCAGGTGGTGCCGGATCCCCCCATTGAAAAGATTGTGGAAGGGGTCCAGGCCCTCACGGATTTTGAGCCCGACAGCATCCTGTGCGTGGGGGGCGGCAGCGCCATCGACTCCGCCAAGGCCATCCGGGAGGTGGCCATCCAGACCAACCCCAACCGGGTCCGGCTGCCCCTGATTGCCATTCCCACCACCAGCGGCACCGGCAGCGAGGTGACCTCCTTCAGCGTCATTTCCGACCCGGAGCACCACACCAAGTATCCCCTGGTGGCGGACAGCCTGCTGCCCGACGAGGCCATTCTGGATGTGGAGCTGGTGAAGAGCGTCCCCGCCACCGTCACCGCCAACACCGGTATGGACGTGTTCACCCACGCCCTGGAGAGCTATGTCAGCCTGCGCTACAACGAGTTCAGCGCCGCCCTGGCGGAAAAGGCCATTGAGATCTGCGGCAGCTACCTGCTCCGCAGTTTCCTGGACAACAACGACACCCACGCCCGGCAGAAGATGCATGTGGCCTCCACCCTGGCAGGCCTGGCCTTCAACGCCTCGGGCCTGGGTCTGAACCATGGCATGGCCCACCAGCTGGGGGCCCAGTTCCACATTCCCCACGGAGCCGCCAACGCCATGCTGCTGCCCCACATCATCGAGTTCAACAGCGAGATCACCCCCCACTCCAAGAGCCGCAAGGACTATAACCACACCGTCCGGTGCTACGAGTCCATTGCCCGAGTGTTGGGGCTCCAGAACTTCAACACCATCACCACCGTCCGGGCCCTGATAGCCTGGACCCAGTTCATGATGAAGGAGATGGATATGCACATCTCCATGCGGGACACCGGCACCTGCACCCAGCAGGAGTACGAGGCCGCCATCCCCGCCATGGTGGAGGGGGCCCTGAAGGACTCCTGCACTGTGGACAATCCCCGGCTGCCCACCCCGGAGGACGTGGCCCAGATCTACCGGGCCCTCTGGTAACGGAACAGTTCACAAAGAAAAACGCCCCGGCAGCGGAAAGCTGCCGGGGTGTTTTATACCGCAACATAAGGGGCTGTTGCATAATAAAACATTTCTGTCATTCTGAGCCCCAAAGGGGCGAAGAATCTTTCCTACGAGGAAAAGATCCTTGGCTGACGCTCAGGATGACAGACAGAGGGGCTGTTGCAGTATTTTGCAACAGCCCCTGCTGCATTCTGATTTAAGTATGTAGGTTTTGGGACAGGATCACCGATGGGCCAGGTCCACATATTCCCGCCGGGGCAGGATGGCCTTGTAGGCGGGCCGGATGATCCGGTTGCCGTTGACCAGCTCCTCCAGCCGGTGGGCGCTCCAGCCACTGATCCGGGCGATGGCGAACAGGGGGGTGAACAGCTCCTCGGGGATGCCCAGCATCTGATACACAAAGCCGGAGTAGAAGTCCACGTTGGCACTGACGCCCTTGTACATCTTCCGCTCTCCGCTGATGATCTCCGGGGCGATGCGCTCCACGGCGGAATAGAGCTGGTATTCCGCCTCCATGCCCTTCTCCTGGGCCAGCTGGTGGACGAAGGATTTGAAGATAATGGCCCGGGGGTCTGACAGGGAGTAGACCGCATGGCCCACGCCGTAAATGAGGCCCGCATGGTCGAAGGCCTCGCCGTGGAGGATCTTCTCCAGGTACGCCTTTACCTCGTCGTCGTCGGCCCAGTCCTTGACCTGGGCTTTGATCTCGTCAAACATGTGGCACACCTTGATGTTGGCGCCGCCGTGCTTGGGGCCCTTCAAGCTGCCCAGAGCCGCGGCGATGGCGGAATAGGTGTCGGTGCCGGAGGAGGTGACCACATGGGTGGTGAAGGAGGAGTTGTTGCCGCCGCCGTGCTCGGCGTGGAGCACCAGGGCCATGTCCAGCACCCGGGCCTCGGTGTCGGTGTACTTCATGTCGGGCCGCAGCATGTGCAGAATGTTTTCCGCAGTGGACAGCTCCGGCACCGGGTCATGGATAAAGAACACCGGATGGTCGTTCTTGTAGTAGTTGTAGGCCTGATAGCCGTAGAGGGCCAGCTGGGGGAACATGGCGATGAGCTGCAGGCACTGGCGCAGCACGTTGGGGATGGAGACATCGTTGGGGTTATTGTCGTAGGAATAGAGGGTGAGCACGCTCCGGGCCACTGAGTTCATGATGTCGGTGCTGGGGGCCTTCATAATGATGTCCCGGACGAAGGAGTTGGGCAGAGAGCGGTAGCTGGCCAGCAGCTCCCGGAAATCCGTCAGCTCCTGGGTGGAGGGCAGTTCGCCGAAGAGGAGCAGATAGGTGATCTCCTCAAAGCCGAACCGGCCATCCTTTAAAAAGCCCTTGACCAGATCGTGGATGTTGTAGCCCCGGTAGAACAGCGAGCCGTCGCAGGGCTGGCCGTCGGCGGTCTTGGCCTGGATTTCACTGATTTCCGTCAGGCCGGTGAGCACGCCGTTGCCGTTTTCATCCCGGAGACCGCGATTGACCTTGTACTTGGCGTAAAGCTGCTTGTCAATGACGCATTCCTCCGAGCAGTGGGCGGCCAGCGCCAGGATCTCGGGGGTGATTGCGGAATAATCTCGTTTTTCTGCCATGGGGATACCTCCTGTCTGTCGTGTCGGGCCTAACGAAATTTAGGCATGTTACAAATGGGTTGACTTTTCCCGGAGCCGGTCGGTGGCCTCCAGCAGCCGGCGGGCCAATCGCAGTACCTCACGGCTATCCTGCTCCCCCAGCTCCTCCATCAGTAGCGTGGTCCAGTGCAGCAGCCGCTGGTAGCGCTCCAGAATGAAGCTGCGTCCCGCTTCCGTCAGGTAGACCAGAACCACCCGGCCGTCGGTATCGGAGGGGGAGCGAACAATGAAGCCTTTGGCCTCCAGATTCTTTAAGGCGTTGGCCACCCGGCCGGAACTCACGGACAGTGCGTCCCGGAGTTCTCCTGCGGTGGCGCCGTCGTGTCGCAGGGCCAGATGGCGGAGCAGCGCCCCCTCTCCCCGGGCCAGCTGCTCCGGAGATTCCAGCTCTGGATGGTGGGTCAGCCTGGTGAGCACTTGAAGCAGTTCCTCTGCATCGCTCTTTTGGTCCATAGTCCCTTCGCCTCCGAAAAGTCTTACATTATAAGATAAATTATACTCGTTCGTTAAAATTATGTCAATCGTTCCCGGGGGAGGCATTTTCTTAAATTTTTATGAACAGGAGGGAAAAACCCTACAAAATGGTGAAAAAGCGGAGCCACCCTAATCAAAACAGGGTGGCTCCGTAGTGATTTAAAGTGAGAGAAGATCGCCGGAGTGGTAACGCCGGAGGGAAAATCAAAGCTCCATGGCGGCGTTGTAGGCCTCAGCGGTGGCCTGCTCCACGGTGCGGGCCCGGATGCAGTCGCCGATCTGGGCCCACTCGGGCACGTCGCAGTCGGTGACAAACCGGTCGGCCAGCTCGGTGCGGGCCTTCATGCCGGCGGCCAGAATGACGGTGTCGCAGTCGATGGTCTGCTGCTGACCCTCCTTGTCCAGATAGGTGACGCTGTGCTTGGTCACGCTCTGGCACCGGGCGGAGGTAATGGCGGTGAAGTTCTCGTTCTCGCTGAGCAGGATGCGGATCTCATCGGCACAGGTCTTGGAGGCGTCGGGGCACAGGGTGTCCTGCATCTCAATGATGGATACCTGGATCCCCTTGTCCGCCAGGTGCAGGGCGGTCTCGCAGCCCACCTGGCCGCCGCCGATGACCACAACCTTCTTGCCCAGCTCCTCTTCGTGGCCGTAGGCGTCGGTGGCCACGATGCCGTTGTCGGTGTTGAAGCCGGGCAGGGGGAGCATCAGGGGCTCGGCGCCCACAGCGATGAGGACGGCGTCAAACTTGCCGTTGAGCATCTCCGGAGTGGCCTCGCAGCCCAGCTTGACTTCGATGTCGCGCTTGCCCACCTGGTGGATCAGATAATCCTTGTAGGAACACAGGGCGTACTTGAACTCCACATACTTGGAGAAGTCCAGGGCGCCGCCCAGGTGGTCCTCCTTCTCAAACAGGGTGACCTGATGGCCCCGGTCAAAGGCGGTAATGGCGGCCTTCATACCGGCGGGGCCGCCGATAACCGCCACCTTCTTGCTCCGGGCGGGGGTGGCGGGGAACATCTTCTCCTTGCAGGTCTCGTAGCCGATGGTGGGATTGACGGCGCAGCGGAACAGGTGCTCGTAGCAGTCGGAGTCGTGGCAACGCATGCACTTGATGCAGGGCACCACGTCGTCGGCGTGGCCGTCAATGGCCTTCTTGAAGGTGTCCGGGTCGGCGATCAGCTGCCGGGCCACGGCAAAGAAGTCGCACTTGCCGGCGGCAATGGCGTCCTCGGCGGCCTGCAGGCTCTCCAGACCGCCCACGGCGGTGACGGGCTTGGTGATCTTGCCGGACTTCTTGAAGGCCTCCGCCAGCCACAGGTTGGGATGATAGCCCATGTGCTGGCAGGGATGGGTCCAGGTCATGTACTTCTCGGTGACCATACCGCAGGAGGCCTGGATAATGTCGCAGTGGTCCTGGAGAATGGAGGCGATGCGGATGCCCTCCTCCAGATCAATGCCGCCCTCGGCAAACTCAGTGGCGGACATACGGACCTCCATGGTCATCCGGCCCCGGGTAGCCTGCCGGCAGGCGTCCAGAATCTCCACCAGATAGCGGCAGCGGTTTTCGGTGGAGCCGCCATACTCGTCGGTGCGGCGGTTGGTCAGGGGGGAGAGGAACTGAGCCACCGGGATGGAGTGGCCAAAGTGGAACAGCAGGGAGTCAAAGCCGCAGATTTGCAGGTTGGCGCACATCTCGGCGGTGGCCTGCTTGTAGCGCTCCATCTCCTCCACGGTGATCTCCTGGGTGATGGGGGGAGACTGCATCATGCGGTTGCCGGCGGAGCAGCCCAGCGGAGGGCCGGGACGCCAGGTGGTGGGCAGCAGGCCCATGACCTCCATGCCGGCTTTGGCGCTGTGGGCATGGATCCGGGCAGCCAGCAGGGACAGGGCATTTTTGTGGTTGAAAGCCACGGTGTCCCAGGTGCAGTGCTCGCCGTCATCCATCACATCCACAGCCTTGGTACCGCCCCAGTAGACCACCGCGGCGCCGGTCTTGGCCCGGTCCTCAAAGTAGGTCATGGCGTCCTCATTGGGATAGAGTTCGCCATTGCTGGAGGAGTGGGGGGTGATGGGGGCCACAATCAGGCGGTTTTTAAACAGGGTACCGTTGACCCGGATGGGGGAGAGAACATGGGAAAACTGTTGATTCATACTCATTCACCTCATATAAGAAAAATGTCTGATTGAACATTCTCTTTTCATTATAGCGCTTGTTCACAAGAAAGGGAAGCGGTTTTCCAGGGAAAATTGTGCTTTCTCCATAAAAAAGAGAAACAGTGGGGCCAGGAAAATCCTGGCCCCACTGAAATGGGTATAAATGAAACAATATTTTAAATGGGCGCTGCAAGGGATCAGGCCTGCTCCAGAGCCTGGTTGATGTCGGCGATGATGTCGTCGGCATTCTCAATGCCCACGCTGAACCGGACCATATCCGGAGCTACGCCGGCGGCCTCCAGTTCGGCATCGCTCATCTGGCGATGGGTGGAGGAGGCGGGATGGAGCACGCAGGTGTGGGCGTCGGCCACATGGGTGGCGATCATGGCCAGCTTCAGCCCCGCCATGAACCGCTCGGCGGCTTCGCGGCCACCCTTGACGCCGAAGGAGATGACGCCGCAGGTGCCGTTGGGCATGTACTTCTTGGCCCGCTCATAGTACTTGTTGCCGGGCAGCCCCGCATAGTCCACCCAGGCCACCTTCTCGTGGCTCTGGAGGAACTCAGCCACCTTCTGGGCGTTCTCACAGTGCCGGGGCATCCGGACATGGAGAGACTCCAGACCCAGGTTCAGCAGATAGGCGTTCATGGGGGCGGGGGTGGAGCCCAGGTCCCGCATCAGCTGGACGCAGCACTTGGTGATAAAGGCGCCGGCCTGGCCGAATTTCTCGGCGTAGGTGATGCCGTGATAGCTCTCGTCGGGGGTGGTGAGGCCCGGGAACTTGTCCTTGTGGGCCATCCAGTCAAAGTTGCCGCTGTCCACGATGCAGCCGCCCACAGAGGCGTCGTGGCCGTCCATGTACTTGGTGGTGGAGTGGGTGACGATGTCGGCGCCCCACTCGATGGGCCGGCAGTTCACCGGGGTGGGGAAGGTGTTGTCCACAATCAGGGGCACCCCGTGGGCGTGGGCGGCCTTGGCAAAGCGCTCAATGTCCAGCACAATCAGAGCGGGATTGGCGATGGACTCGCCGAAGACCAGCTTGGTGTTGGGCCGGAAGGCGGCCTCCAGCTCCTCGTCGGAGCAGTCCGGGTCCACAAAGGTGCACTCGATGCCCATCCGCTTCATGGTGACGGCGAAGAGGTTGAAGGTGCCGCCGTAGATGGTGGAGGAGGAGACGATGTGGTCTCCGGCGGAGCACAGGTTAAAGGTGGCGAAGAAGTTGGCAGCCTGTCCGGAGGAAGTCAGCAGGGCGGCGGTGCCTCCCTCCAGAGCGGCGATCTTGGCGGCCACCGCGTCAGAGGTGGGGTTGGCCAGACGGGTGTAGAAATAGCCGCTCTCCTCCAGGTCAAAGAGGGCGCCCATGTGGGCGGAGGTGTCGTATTTGAAGGTGGTGCTCTGGATGATGGGAATCATCCGGGGCTCGCCGTTGCCGGGGGTGTAGCCGGCCTGAATGCAGTTGGTTTCCAACTTCCAATCCTTGTTCATGGGAAAAACTCCTTACTGTGAGAGAATGCCGAGTCATCGGTTATACTTTGGTATTATAGCACGGTAAAGGGCCGGGCGCCATATAAAATGAAAAAATCTGATCAAATTGGTTGGTTTTTCTCGGGGGCGGCGGAGGCCTTCTTTTGGGGGGCGGTTGAACCCGGCAGCTGGGCCAACAGGATGGCCGCCAGCATGAGCCCGCAGCCCGCCAGCTCCCGGAGGGACAGGCTCTGGTGCAGCAGCACCCAGCCGAACAGGGCACTGAACACCGACTCCATGCACAGAATCAGGGAGGCCACCGTGGGATCGGTGCGCCGCTGGGCCACCGCCTGGAGGGTGTAGCCCACGCCGCTGGACAGAATGCCGGCATAGAGGATGGGCTTCCAGGCCGCCAGGATGGCCCCGGGGGTGGGCTGCTCCAGGGCCAGCATGGGGACGGCGCAGAGGGCGCCGCAGATCAAAAACTGGATGCAGCTGAGGGTTACGCTGTCCACCCGACGGGAAAAATAGTCGATGGCCAGGATGTGCAGGGAGAACACCAGGGCGCAGAGTAGCACCAGGATGTCACCGGTGCCCAGCCCCGCAGGGCCGGCCATGCACAGCAGATAGAGGCCCACCACCGAGAGTGCCACGCAGCCCCAGATCAGCGGCCGAACCTTCTTACCCAGAAACAGCCCCAGAATGGGGACTATAATGACGTATAGGGCGGTAATAAACCCGGCCTTACTGACGGTGGTATAGGCCACTCCCAGCTGCTGCAGGCTGCTGGCCACCGCCAGCAGCACCCCGCAGACCAGCCCTCCCAGCAGCAATTCCTTGGGGGAACCGGAGGTTTCGGGGCGAAAGCCCGCCCGCCGCAGCAGGGGGATGCACAGCAGCAAAAATACGCCGGCCACCAGGAACCGGACGGAGTTTAGGGTAAAGGGGCCCACATAGTTGAGGCCTACGCTCTGGGCCACAAAGGCGGCGCCCCAGACCATGGCGGTGAGCAGCAGCATCAGGGGGCCGGAATAGCGTTTCAGCATTGATTTATCCTTCTTCTCAAAAAAATAATGGCAGCAGAAATGCCCGCCGCGGAGCGGCAGGCATGAGCTTGTCGAAAAAGGCCATTGGCCTTTTTCGACAAAGGGGCTGCATGCAGGACCGGGCTCGATTGCTGGCGCAAAAGTCGCCCTATCCTGCATGAGAAGAGTCATTTCCGAGGCGCATGTCCCCGGAAATGACAGAAACTGCATTTTGTTCCGTCCTCTG
>CABRZO010000068.1 GCA_902475455.1 uncultured Eubacteriales bacterium | reverse complement strand
TGTTTCACAGAATTCCGTCCTCCGCAGAGGACGGAACAAAATTAAACTCCGTCATTTCCGGGGACATGCGCCTCGGAAATGACACTTTGTTTCTTTGGAGCGCCTTTGGCGCTCATTCAACTCGCCCTGAAACATGCTACAAGCATGTTTCTATTTCGGGCTCACATGGCGGATAGGACGACAATTTCGCAAGAAATCGAGTCCTGTCCGCCATGCATCTCTTTTGTCGAAAAAGGCCTCGGGCCTTTTTCGACAAGCTCAAGGGCCCGCCGCTGACGCGGCGGGCCCTGAAATGGCGGTTCAATGCCGGGAAATTACTCCTCGGGGTCGATGAACTTGTCGGAGTCCATGTACTTGACGGACTCCATGCCGGCGATACGGCCGGAGTTCAGAGCGAAGGACATGGTGGAACCGGGGTTGTAGAAGCAGTAGGAATCCGCAAACACGGTGGCGGCGTCGGTGCCGCAGGCGTACAGGCCGGGGATGGGATCCAGCTCGTTGTTCAGGACCTCCATGTTCTCGTTGACCTGAATGCCACCCAGAGAGCCGTAGCCGGAGGGGAAATGACGGGCCACATAGAAGGGGGCGGTGGTGATGGGCTTCAGGAACCGATGGTCCTTGGTGAACTGCCAGTCATAGCCGTTGGCGAAGCCGTTGCACATGGCGTTGTACTCCTCCACGGTCTTCAGCAGGTTCTCCAGGTTGATGCCGGTGACCTGGGCCACCTCCTCCAGGGACTGGCACTCGAAGAAGTTGCGCTCAATGTTCTCGCCGTAGGACACTTCCTTGTCCTCGCTGGCGAAGACGCTGTTCTCGGCGGCAGAGGTGGCGCCGGAGAAGTACAGATCCTTCTCGTAGTCCCACTTGTCCATGGTCTTGATGTTGTGGTGATAGGTGATGTAGTCCAGACCGTGCTCCTTGTAGTACTCCACGATCTTGGAGTCGATGATGGTGAAGCCGCAGTGCTTCTTCTGCAGCAGCAGGGAGTTGCCGGTGTAGGTGGTGTTGTCCATCAGGGCCTCGTTGAAGAAGCGCTTGCCGTCCAGGTTCACCATCAGGTTGGGCTGACGCATGACCTCGGACAGGGTCTTGAACACGTCGGTGGTGCCGGGGGTGTTGTAGGTGACCTCCATGTTGACGGGGGCCTTCTTGCCGCCGATGGCCCAGACCATGTTCATGCCGTCGCCGTCGATGCCGGGGATCCGGAAGGTGAACATGTCTTCGCCCCACTTCCAGCCCATGTACTTCTCGATCATGTCCACGTTGTTGCCCATGCCGCCGGTGGCCACGATGACGCAGTTGCAGAGGCACTCGATCTCCTCGCCGTCGTCGGTGACAGCCCGGACGCCCCGGACCTGGCCCTGGGAGCCGGTCAGGATCTCCTTGACGGAGGTGTGGAACTCGATCTCAACGCCGATCTCCTTGGCATACTCGTGGATCTTCTGGATCATGGTGGAGGCGCAGCGCTCGGTAGGCTTGGTGGTACCGGGGGCCTTCACCATGTGCTGGGTGCAGTGGGAGTTCTTGAAGTACTTGTACACGCCCAGGAACTCCACGCCCATCTTCTGGACCCACTCCACGGTGCTGGCGGACATGTTGAACCAACGGCGCACCAGCTTGGCGTCGGAACGCCAGTGGGTGTACTCCATGAAGAAATTGAAGGCGTCATCCAGGGTGAAGTCGTTGGTCATGCTCTCCTTCTGGAGCTGGGACTCAATGGCCAGGAAGGCCATGCCCATGTTGGCGGCGCCGCCCACGGTACCGCTCTTCTCAAAGGCGACAACGGTACCGCCGCCGGTGGCGTTCAGAGATTCCTGAGCCTGGGTGGCAGCGGCCAGACCGGACATGCCACAGGCAACGACGACGACATCTGCTTCCATCTGTCTCATAACTTTTTCCTCCTAAATTTTCAAAAACGTGGATAGACTCAATATCCGTTTTGATCCGCCGGGACGGCGGAGACAAACTGGGTTAACCGCGGCGGCGGCGACGGCCTCCGCCAGCGGCGCCGGCCCCGGCACCAAAGCTGCCCACGGGGACAGGATCGGCGGGGACGGGAGGCTTGACCAGGCCGGCCTTCTTGATGGCCCCCACCGGGCAGACGCCGGTGAACTCGGGGGTCTTCATGGCCAGCAGGTCCTTCTTGATGACGTGGATCATACCCTCGCCGCCGGCCACAGCCCCCACCGGGGCAGCGGTCAGGCAATGGCCGCAGCCGTTGCACAGGGCGGGGTCAATATACAGGGTATAGCAGGCAGGGCACTCCATGGCCTTGCAGCGCTTGCGGGTCAGGTGGTCATACCACTCGTCATAGTGGCTCTCCAGGGAGGCCTTGATGAGCTGGGCGGTGCGGACGCTGAGCTCGCACTCGTTGGCGGAGATGATGAGCTCGCAGCAGTCCTTCAGCAGGTCCAGATCCTCCACACTGCCCCGGCCGTTGGAAATATCCTCGGGGATCAGGTAGAGCTGATACAGGCCGTCCCGGCAGAAGGTGCCGTGGCCGCAAATGGACTCGTGGGCCTTCCGGGCGATCCGGGCCGCCTGACAGACGGGGCAGACCCCCTCGGTGCCCTGGACGATCTCTTCGACGGTGGGCAGGCCCTCAGCGGTAACTTCACAGATTTTCTTCATAACGCACTACCCCCCTATCAATATTCCGTCCACAGCTTGTTGCGGCGGATCTGCAGACGCAGCGGGCACTTGAGGCAGCGGGCGGCCTCCGCCTTGGCCTGCTCCTCGGTGAAGTTGTTGTCCACCTTGACAAAGGAGCACTTGCGCTCATCGCAGGGCGTGATGTCGGCGCACTGACGGGGCAGCTCGGAATAGCCCTCGATGCGGCCAATGTAGGGATCGGGAGCGGGCACGTCCACCAGCTTCTCCTCGATGTCGCCGTCGCCACCCAGGACCTTATCGATCTCGGCGGCGGCGTCACGGCCGGCGGCAATGGCGCTGATGACGCTCTTGGTGCCGGTGACCACGTCGCCGGCGGTATAAACGCCCTCCAGGCTGGTCTTCAGGCCGGACTTGCCGGTCTCCGGGTCCACGGGATAGCCGGGCCGGTTGAGCTCCAGGCCGAAGTCGGCGGTCAGGTTGGTCTTCTGGCCGGAGGCATACACCACCACGTCGCAGGGCACAAAGACCTCGGTGCCGGCGATGGGGTCCACCTCCAGGCCGTTGGGGCCAAAGCGGAAGTCGGAGATGGCGAAGCAGTTCAGGCCGGTGACACGGCCGTTCTCGTCCTGGGTGAAGCCGGAGTTGGAGTAACCGGAGTAGAGCTTCACGCCCTCCTCGGCGGCCTGCTCGATCTCCTCGTCGTCGGCGGTCATCTGACCCTTTTCACGGCTCTCCAGGCAGACCACGCTGACCTCAGCGCCCAGCCGGACGGAGGAGCGGGCCACGTCGTAGGCCACGTTGCCGCCGCCGTAGACCAGCACCTTGACACCGGGGCCGATCTCCGGAGTGGTGGGGTTGGCCATGGCGATGTCCCGGAGCACATCCAGGGCGGTGGCCTCCTGGGCGGGGTTGTTGTTGGCCACGGGAATGATCTTGCCGGAGGAGGCGCCCACCGCCACCAGCACCGCGTCGTAGTCGGCCTTCAGGTCCTTGACATCGGTGACGGTCTGGCCGGTGACGATCTTCACGCCGGTCTGGGCGATGAGATCCACTTCCTTCTGGACCTCGTCCCGGGGCATACGATAGGCGGGGATGCCGTAGCTGAGCATACCGCCGCAGTTGGGGTTGCGCTCGATCAGGGTCACGTCGTGGCCCTTCTTGGCCAGATAATAGGCCGCGGTCAGGCCGCAGGGGCCGCCGCCCACCACAGCCACCTTCTTGCCGGTGGCGGGAGCGGTTTTCACATACTGCTCCTTCCAGGACTGGGTCTGGTCGTGCTTGGCGGCAAAGAGCTTCAGGCCCTTGATGTCCACGGCGCCGTTGAGGCCGTTGCGCTTGCACTTCTTCTGGCAGTAGCTGGTGCACACATAGCCCAGGGACATGGGGAAGGGCACCTTCTCACGGATGGTGGCCACGGCGGCGTCATAGTTGCCAGCGGCGATCATACGGATGTACTGGGGAATGTTGATATGGGCCGGGCACTCGGCGGAGCAGGGAATGAGAGCCTCCTCCCGGACCAGGTCCTTGCGGAACACGCCCTCCCGGTCCTGCAGGGCGCCGGTGGGACACACCTCCACGCAGGCGCCGCAGAACCGGCAGCCGGAGGCGTCCAGGGGCAGGTCGTTCAAGGTGCCGATGTAGGTCTCCCCGTCCTTCTTCTGGTAATCCAGCACCTTGACGCCCCGGACGTCGGCGCACACCCGGACGCAGCGGCCGCACTGGATGCACCGCTCCATCTCCCGGTCGATCAGGGGGTTGACGGTGTTGATCTTGTTGGTCTTCTTGGTGACATGGCGCATGCTGGGGTTGACGCTGGCGTTCAGATACTGGAACAGCGCCTGGAGTTCGCAGTTGCCGAAGCTGCGGCAGCCGCCGCAGTCACCGGGATGGCCGGCAAAAATAAAGTTCATGGAAGCCCGGCGCAGCCGATCCAGCTGCTCGGACTTCGTCTTGACGTGCATTCCCTCCGCCACGGTGGTGGTGCAGCTGGTGACGGGCTCAGCCCCGTCAATCTCCACCACGCAGAGCTTGCAGCCACCCTGGGGCTTCAAGTCCGGATGGGAACAGATATGGGGGACATAGATCCCCGCATCCAGGGCGGCGTTCAGGACACTGGTACCCTCTTCCGCTTCGACCTGGACGTTATCGATCCAAAGTGTTACCTTTCCCACGATCCAATTACCTCTCATTTTTTAATTTCTGTCATTGCCCGCCGGAAATCCCACTTCCCCCAGGCAATTTTGGCCAAACAAAATCTGACCAGACATTCACGAATATATTATACAGCAATCGTTGTAGCAACGCCACATTTTTTTGTGGAAATTTGCATATTTTTTTTACCAGCTCCATTCCGCAATGGAATTACAGCTTTTGGGGCTTTACGGGCTTTTCTTGACAGCTTGTAAACAAAGACGATATAATATAAGATGAATTATTATGTTGTATTATGGTGAGGAAACATTATGGCCAGACAAACCCAAAAGAAGAAGCAATACGACAACGAGGCGATCTCCGCCCTGAAGGGGGCCGACCGGGTCCGCAAGCGCCCCGGCGTCATCTTTGGCTCCGACGGACTGGAGGGCTGCGAACACGCGGTATTTGAAATCCTTTCCAACGCCATCGACGAGGCCCGCAGCGGCCACGGCGACAAGATCATCGTCACCCGCTACGCCGACCGCTCCATCGAGGTGGAGGACTTCGGCCGGGGCTGCCCGGTGGACTGGAACAACTCCGAGCAGCGCTACAACTGGGAGCTGGTGTTCTGCGAGCTCTACGCCGGCGGCAAGTACGGCAACGGCGAGGGGGACGCCTACGAGTTCTCCTTGGGCCTCAACGGCCTGGGCTCCTGCGCCACCCAGTACTCCTCGGAGTATTTTGACGCCACCATCTACCGGGACGGCAAAAAGTACACCCTCCACTTTGAGAAGGGGGAAAACGTGGGGGGGCTCCACACCGAGGACGCCCCCCGGCATAAGACCGGCTCCAAATTCCGCTGGAAGCCCGACCTGGAGGTGTTTACCGACATCGCCATCCCGGTGGAATACTACACCGACGTGATGAAGCGCCAGGCGGTGGTCAACCCCGGGGTCACCTTCCTGTTCCGGAACCAGACCGGCTCCAGCTTTGAGGAGACCGTCTTCCGGTATGAAAACGGCATTCAGGACTATGTGGCGGAGCTGGCCGGGGAAAACGCCCTGACCACCCCGGTGTTTTTCCAGACCGAGCGCACCGGCCGGGACCGGGCGGACAAGCCCGACTACCGGGTGAAAATCTCCATCAGCCTGTGTTTCTCCAACACGGTGAATGTGATTGAGCACTACCACAACTCCTCCTGGCTGGAGCACGGCGGCTCCCCGGAGAAGGCCATGCGAAGTGCCCTGCTCAGCGCCATCGACAACTATCTGCGCACCAACAACAAGTACAACAAAAACGAATCCAAGATCACCTGGGCGGACATCCAGGACTGCCTGATTTTCGTCTCCAGCAACTTCTCCAGCCAGACCAGCTACGAAAACCAGACCAAAAAGTCCATCACCAACAAATTCGTCCAGGAGGCCATGGCGGAGTTCCTGAAGGAGCAGATGGCGGTCTACTTCATCGAGACCCCCACCGACGCGGTGAAAATTGCGGAACAGGTGCTCATCAACAAGCGCTCCCGGGAACACGCCGAGGCCCAGCGGGTCACCATCAAGAAGAAGCTGTCCGGCAACCTGGACCTCAGCAACCGGGTGGCCAAGTTTGTGGACTGCCGTACCAAGGACGTCTCCCGCCGGGAGCTGTATATCGTGGAGGGCGACTCCGCCCTGGGCGCCTGCAAGCAGAGCCGGGACGCGGAGTTTCAGGGCATCATGCCGGTACGAGGCAAGATCCTCAACTGCCTGAAGGCGGACTACAACAAGATTTTCAAAAGCGAGATCATCACCGACCTCATCAAGGTCATGGGCTGCGGGGTGGAGCTGAAGGGGGTCAAGAAGTCCAAGGACTTGGCGGACTTCGATCTGGACAGCCTGCGCTGGAACAAGATCATCATCTGCACCGACGCCGACGTGGACGGCTACCAGATCCGCACCCTGATTCTCACCATGCTCTACCGGCTCACCCCCACCCTGATCAAGGAGGGGTATGTGTATATCGCCGAGTCCCCCCTCTATGAGATCACCTACAAGGACGACACCTGGTACGCCTACTCCAACAAGGAGAAGGACGACATTGTAAACGGCCCCCTGGCGGGCAAGAAGTGCACCATCCAGCGCTCCAAGGGCCTGGGCGAGAACGAGCCCGACATGATGTGGCTCACCACCATGAACCCGGAGACCCGGCGGCTGGTGAAGGTGATGCCCACCGATGCCGAGGCCACCAGCCAGACCTTTGATCTGCTGCTGGGGGACAACCTCCAGGGCCGGAAAGACCATATTGCCCAGGACGGCCACCTGTTCCTGGAACTGGCTGATATTTCCTGATACGGCTTTATCTTTTGTGTAAAAGGATCGATCATCAACTATGGCTAAGAAGAAAACAACCGACTCCGGACCCAAGAAGGTGGACGCCTCCCATGTGAAGGGGCTCCGGGCCGAGGTGCTGGAGCAGCCCATCGTGGACACCCTGGAGTGGAACTATATGCCCTACGCCATGAGTGTCATCATCTCCCGGGCCATTCCGGAGATCGACGGCTTCAAGCCCAGCCACCGGAAGCTGCTGTACACCATGTACCAGATGCACCTACTGGGGGGCAACCGCACCAAGAGCGCCAACATCGTGGGCCAGACCATGCGCCTCAACCCCCACGGCGACGCCGCCATCTACGACACCATGGTCCGGCTGTCCCGGGGCTACGGCGCCCTGCTGAACCCCTATGTGGACAGCAAGGGCAACTTCGGCAAGGTCTATTCCCGGGACATGGCCTGGGCCGCCAGCCGTTACACCGAGGCCCGGCTGGACCCTATCTGCGGCGAGTTCTTCCGGGACATCGACAAGGACACCGTGGACTTTGTGGACAACTACGACGGCACCATGAAGGAGCCCTCCCTGCTGCCCACCACCTTCCCCAACGTGCTGGTGTCCGCCAACCAGGGCATCGCCGTGGGCATGGCCTCCAACATCTGCGGCTTCAACCTGGCTGAAGTCTGCGACGCCGCCATCGCCCGGATCAAGAACCCCAGAGCCGACCTGATGGCCACTCTGAAGGCCCCGGACTTCTCCACCGGCGGCCAGCTGCTCTACGATCAGAAGGAGATGGAGAAAATCTACGCCACCGGCCGGGGCTCCTTCAAAGTCCGGTGCCGCTGGCGCTATGACAAGAAGGAAAACGTCATTGAGGTCTACGAGATCCCCTACACCACCTCCATCGAGGTCATCATGGACAAGGTGGTGGAGCTCAACAAGGCGGGCAAGATCAAGGAGATTGCCGACATGCGGGACGAGACCGACCTGAACGGCCTGAAACTGGCCATCGACCTGAAGCGTGGGGTGGACCCGGATAAGCTGATGCAGAAGCTCTACAAGCTCACCCCCCTCCAGGACAGCTTCGCCTGCAACTTCAATATCCTGATTGCCGGCATGCCCCGGGTCATGGGTGTGGGGGAGATTCTGGACGAGTGGACTGCCTGGCGCACCGAGTCGGTGCGCCGCCGGGCCTACTTCGACATGAAGAAGAAGGAAGATAAACTCCACCTGCTCCAGGGCCTGAAGAAAATCCTGCTGGACATCGACAAGGCCATCAAAATCATCCGGGAGACCGAGTCTGATGCCGAGGTCATCCCCAACCTGATGATCGGCTTCGGCATTGACCAGGTCCAGGCGGAGTATGTGGCGGAGATCAAGCTGCGCAACATCAACAAGGAATATATCCTCAAGCGCACCGCCGAGGTGGACGAGCTGGCGGACCAGATCGCCCAGCTGAAGGAGCTCATCGGCTCCCCCAAGCTGTTGCAGCAGGTCATCGTCCAGGAGCTCACCGAGGTCAAAAAGAAATACGCCGCCCCCCGCCGCACCGAAATCCTCTACGACGTGGAGGAGGAGGACGTGGTCATCGAGGAGGAGATCCCCGACGTGCCCGTCAACCTGTTCCTGTCCCGGGAAGGCTATCTGAAGAAGATCACCCAGCAGTCCCTGCGGATGTCCTCGGATCAGAAGTACAAGGAGGGCGACGGCCTGAGCCAGAGCTGGGAGGCCTCCAGCCGGGACGAGCTGCTGGTGTTCACCAACCGGCAGCAGTGCTACAAGACCCGGCTCAGCGACTTTGACGCCACCAAGGCCAGCGCCCTGGGCGACTATCTGCCCACCAAGCTGGGGATGGACGAGGGTGAGACCGTGGTCTGGGCCTGCATCCCCGGGGACTACTCCGCCCACATCTTGTTCTGCTTTGAAAACGGCAAGGTGGCCCGGGTCCCCCTGTCCGCCTACCAGACCCAGAGCAACCGCCGC
Source organism: uncultured Eubacteriales bacterium (assembly GCA_902475455.1). Lineage (GTDB taxonomy): Bacteria > Bacillota > Clostridia > Oscillospirales > Oscillospiraceae > UMGS1766. The sequence goes on along the minus strand of CABRZO010000068.1, from coordinate 2,333 downwards.
CGGCTCACCGGCGCTTACAGCGACAAGTCTCCTCTGGTGGCCTGCCTGCTGCTCACCGAGGAGCGGGAGTATGTGCTGATCTCCACCGAGGGCCGGGCCGTCATCTTCAACTCCGCCGCCCTGGCCCCCAAGACCACCCGCTCCACCCAGGGGGTGGGGGTCATGACCCTGAAGCCCAAGTGGCACGTCAAAGAGGCCAAGGCCCTGGAGGACACCGGCATCGTCAACAAGTCCCGGTACCGCTCCCGGTCCCTGCCGGTGGTGGGGGCCCTGCTGAAGCCCGAGGACAAGGGTGAGGAGCAGATGGCCCTGATCTGAGGATTCCCACCGGTCCCGGGTGGCGGCCCGCCGCCCCAGAAAAAACCACCCACCGGAGCCCTTCCGGCTCCCTACTCATAAAATTGAGGTGTATTACCATGGCAGACATTGAAAAACTGAAACAGAACCTGCTGCGGGAGGGTTTCCTGGTCTCCTGCTTTGACACCGTCCAGGAGGCCTGCGCCTATCTCAACGGCGCCATTGACGGCGTCAGCGTAGGTTTTGGCGGCAGCCAGACCGTCCGGGAGATGGGACTTTACGAGCAGCTGTCCACCCACAACGACTGCTACTGGCACTGGGACAAGGCCAACAACGTGATCCCCCCCGAGGCCACCAATGCGGAGGTGTACATCTCCTCCCTGAACGGCGTCAGCGAAAACGGCGAGCTCATCAACATCGACGGCGGCGGCAACCGGGTGGCCTCCACCCTCTACGGCCACAAAAAGGTCTACTTCATCATCGGGGAGAACAAAATCGCCCCGGACTATGACGCCGCCCTCTGGCGGGCCCGGAACATCGCCGCCCCTCTGAATGCCAAGCGGCTGGAAAAGAATACCCCCTGCGTCCAGACCGGCCGGTGCATGGACTGCTCCGCCCCAGAGCGCATCTGCCGGGCCCTGGTGGTGCTCTGGGAAAAGCCGGTGCTCACCGAATCGGTGGAAGTGGTGATTGTCCGGCAGTCCCTGGGCTTCTGAACCCGCCCGCTTGTCTGTAACCGTCCCCTCCCCGCCGGGAGGGAAAGGAGGTATCGCCGTGAAACGAATGTTATCCGCCCTGCTGGTCTGCACCCTGGCCCTGACGGCCCTCACCGGCTGCGGCTCCATCTTTGACCGGCGCTATTCCTCTGTCACCACCCACCAGGAGCAGTCCGCCTCTGAGGAGGACGCCTCCATTCTCCGGGCGGAGACCTATGCGGATCTGGTCAGCTGTGTGCAGCACTTCGTCTCCATGGGCCAGCCCTCCGGCAAAGTCCACGTCTACAAATACTCAGGCGACATTGAGTCGGATCTGGAAAAGGCCTGCGCCGAGGTGTGCACCGAGGACCCTCTGGGGGCCTACGCCCTCAACGGCATCGACTACAGCTACAGCCGGATCATCTCCTACTATGAGTGCACCTTCAGCTTCTCCTATCGCCGGGGGGTGGAGGAAATCGCCTCCATCGTCAGTGCCTACGGCAACGGCACCATCCGGGATCTGATTCAGGGCAAGCTGTCCACCTTTGACAGCTCCCTGGTCATCCGTACCTCCAGCTTTTACACGGATCGCTCCAATCTGTACACCCTGGTGCAGGAGGCCTACTATTCCTCCCCCAGCACCGCCATGGGCTATCCCGACGTGTCGGTGACCATTTATCCTGACTCCGGCGAGACCCGGATCGTGGAGTTCACCTTCACCTACGAGTGGACCCAGACCACCCTGAAGCAGCGCTCCGAGGAAGTGGCCTCCGCCGCAGCGGCCCTGGTGGGCCAGGACACCGCCGCCGACAGCACCGTGGCCTGGCTGCTCTATTCCCGGCTGCTGCAGCAGACCACCTACCGCTCCGACGGCAGCGCCAACGTGTACAGCGCCCTGTGCCTGGGGTCCGCCAACAGCGAGGGCATCGCCCTGGCCTACAGCCTACTGTCTGAACAGGCGGGCATCACCTGCCAGCTGGTGAAGGGCACCCTGGACGGAGAACCCCACTGCTGGAACATCATTACCCTGGGGGAGGAATCCTGGCATCTGGACGTCACCCGCTCCGATCCCGAGGGAGGCTTCCTCCACGGGGACGGCGCCATGGCGGACTCGGGTTACAACTGGTCCCAGGAGGATTACCCCGCCTGCGGCGAAGGCGGCCAAACTGCCCTGGCGGAGGAGGAAATCGCGATTTCTCAATGAGCCAAAGTAAAATCAGCGGAAATTTGAAAAAACAGTTGACAAGCGCTGTTTTTCTGTTATAATAGTTTCTGCTGTTGCGGGAGTAGCTCATCTGGTAGAGCGCCACCTTGCCAAGGTGGAGGTAGCGAGTTCGAGCC
>CABRZO010000067.1 GCA_902475455.1 uncultured Eubacteriales bacterium | reverse complement strand
CCACCTCCACGGTGACGGTGCCGCTGACCTCATAGCCCAGCTTGCACTTGACGGTGAAGGTGCCAAAGCTCTTGATGGGATCGCAGGACAGCTTCTTGCTGTCCACCTGGAAGCCGTACTGCTCCTTCAGGGCGGCGGAGATCTCCTTGGTGGTGACGCTGCCGAAGAGCTTGCCGCCGGCGCCGGCCTTGGCGGCAATCTTCACCGGGCAGTCCTTCAGCTTCTTCACCAGAGCCTCGGCCTCGGCCTTCTCCTTGGCCTCCCGCTCCCGGCGGGCCTGGTCCTGGAGCTTCATGGTGTTGACGTTGTCGGTGGTGGCCGCCACCGCCAGCTTCCGGGGGAACAGGAAGTTCCGGGCGTAGCCGTCGGACACTTCGATGAGCTGGCCCTTTTTGCCCTGGCCCCGGACGTCCTGCTGCAAAATCACTTTCATGGTAAAAATCCTCCTTTGGGTATCGGCGCCCTCAAAAACCGGCGCCGTGGGGTTGGTTTGGTTGGGTTCCGCCCCGGGGGCGGAGGGGGAGCGGGGGAAATCAGTCCTCGTCCTCGAAATACTGGTCCACCGCCCGCAGCAGCTGCTGGAGCACCCGCTCCACGTCGCCGCCCGGGATCTGGGCCGCCGCCGCAGCAGCGTTGCCGCCGCCTCCCAGGGCCTCCAGGATCACCTGGACGTTGACGTCCCCGATGCTGCGGCCGGAGATGAACACCCGGTTCTCCCCGTCCGGGAAGAGGACGAAGCTGGCGGAGGTGCCCGCCACGTTGAGCAGCTCGTCGGCCCCCTGGGCGGCGGTGACCCGGCCGATGGGATGGCCCATGGCCGCCACCACCACGCCGTTTTTATAGGGCCGGGCGTTGGAGATGATGTCGTATTTGGCGATGGTGTCGGACAGGTTGGTCTGGAACAGCCGCTTGACCTCCACGGTGTCGGCGCCGCTGCGGCGCAGGAAGGCGGCGGCCTCAAAGGTGCGCCCGCCGGTGCGGAGGGTGAAGCTCTTGGTGTCCAGCACGATGCCTGCCAACAGGGCCTCCGCCTCACCCCGGAGCAGATCCGAGGACTCCATCAGGTACTGGAGCAGCTCGGTGACCAGCTCACTGGCAGAGGAGGCATAGGGCTCGTGGTAGTTGAGGGCGGCATTTTCAATGTAGTTGGCGGAGCGCCGGTGGTGGTCGATGACCGCCACCTTGTTGCAGCTCAGCAGCAGCTGTTCCGCCACCACCTGGTCCGGCCGGTTGGTGTCCACCACCACCAGCAGGGAGTGGTTGTCCGCCTCCAGCATGGCGGCGTCGGCGGAGATGAATACATCCTTATATTCCGGCAGAGCCCGGAGCCGGTCCACCATGATGGTGGAGGGGTTGCTGTTGGACTCGATGACAATCCGGGCCGGGACCCCGCTCTTCCGGGCGGCGGCCACAATGCCGGCGGCGGCGCCGATGGAGTCCAGGTCGGTGAATTTGTGGCCCATGGTGTACACGGTGGAGGCGCTGGAGATGAGGCCCCCCAGGGCATTGGCCATGACCCGGCTCTTGACCTTGGTGCGCCGCTCGGTCTCCTTGGAGCGGCCCCCGTAGAACTCAAAGTTGAAGCGGTTTTTGATCACCGCCTGGTCGCCGCCCCGGCTCAGGGCCATCTCGGTGGCCAGGGAGGCGTATTGGAGCAGCTCCTCGAAGGAGGTGTCCATGCCCAGGCCGATGGACATGGAGGCGGGCAGCCCGTTGGGGGACTGGACCTTCCGCACCGCGTCCAGCAGGGCGAACTTGCTCTCCTGGAGGCCGGTGAGATACCGCTCCTCAAAGACGAACAGATAGCGGTCCCGGTCGTAGCGGATCACCAGGCCGTGGGTGGGCCGGGTCCAGTTTTCGATCTCCTGATCGATGGCGGAGCGCAGGGCGCTGCGGGCGTTGTCGTTGAGGCCCCGGCACAGATCGTCGTAGTTGTCGATGGTCAGGATGCCCACCACTGGCCGGGAGCCGTAGTACTCTTCCTTCAGGGCCAAATCCTCGGTGACGTCCAGCCAGTAGGTGGTGGCGATGACGCTGCCGCTGCTGCGGCCGCTCTTGGCCTTGGCCATGTGGCCGAAGACGGTGAACTGCCGCTGGCCGATGGTGACGGTGTTGGGGCACTCGTTTTTGCCCTCCATCAGCCAGTGGGAGTCGAAGCCGGAGACGGCGGAGGTAATCTTGGTGTCAAAGAGGTGCTCCCGCTCCCCGGTGATCCGCAGAAACAGGTCGTTGGACCAGATGATCTCGTCGGTGTCCGGCCGGAAAATCACCATGGGGAAGGGGGCGTTGAGCATGAAGTCGTTGCCGGCGGTGCCGATGTCCGCCCCGGCGTTGGCAATATACCGGGCCACCTGCTGCTGGCGGCGCCGGGAGAAGAGCTGATACATCAAAAACAGCAGCAGCGTCACCGCCGCCTCCCCCAGGCCCAGGTAGAGGTGGAAGAAGATGGCGGTGATGGCGGAAAAGATCAGCAGAAACAGGAAGTAGATCCACACCCGGGGCTCCAGGATCCGGGCCAGGGTGGAATCCTGTCGGGATTCCCGCTTCGTTGTTCGCCATGGTGGCCGCCCCCCTTTTGGTCGATGTCGATACTGCGCCATAATAGAATGATTCATAATATTATAGCAAACCCTCCGGCGGTTGACAAGCGGATTTCCCGGTTTGCTCTGCCCCGGCCAGGGCCTGGCAAGCCTTGACAAGGGGCCGGGGGGTGGGTAAAATAAAACTATCTATGCCCCAAGCCCCTTTGGGGCTTTCCCGATGAAACAATGTGCCCCGGCCCGGGGGACAGAATAGGAGAGAAAACCATGGCAAAAGACAAGAAGAGAGTGGAAGCCATTACCTCCATGGAGGAAGATTTCACCAAGTGGTATACCGACATCTGCCTGAAGGCGGAGCTGGTGGACTACGCCAGCGTCAAGGGCTTCATGATTATGCGGCCCTACGGCTACGCCATCTGGGAGAACATGGTGGACATTCTGGACGGCATGTTCAAAAAGACCGGCCATGAAAATGTGGCCATGCCGGTGCTGATCCCCGAGAGCCTGCTGCAGAAGGAGGGGGAGCTGGTCAACGGCTTCGCCCCGGAGGTGGCCTGGGTCACCATGGGCGGCAGCGATAAGCTGGAGGAGCGGCTGGCGGTGCGGCCCACCAGCGAGACCATGTTCTGCGACCACTGGGCCCATGTGCTGCAGACCTACAAGCAGCTGCCCATGCTCTACAACCAGTGGTGCTCCGTGGTGCGCTGGGAGAAGACCACCCGTCCCTTCCTGCGCTCCCGGGAGTTCTGGTGGCAGGAGGGCCACACCATCCACGAGACCGCCGAGGAGGCCATCGCCGAGACCGAGCAGCAGCTCAACTGCTACGCCGACTTCTGCCGGGACGCCCTGGCCATCCCGGTGGTGAAGGGCCGCAAGACCGACAAGGAGAAGTTTGCCGGCGCCGAGGCCACCTATACCATCGAGGCCATGATGAAGGACGGCAAGGCCCTGCAGTCCGGCACCAGCCATTTCTTCGGGGACAAGTTCTCCCGGGCCTATGACGTGACCTTCACCGGCCGGGACAACAAGCTGCAGTATCCCTTCCAGACCTCCTGGGGCTCCACCACCCGGCTCATCGGCGCCGTCATCATGACCCACGGCGACGACAACGGCCTGGTGCTGCCGCCTCCCATCGCGCCCATCCAGGTGGTGGTCATTCCGGTGGCCCAGCACAAGGAGGGCGTGCTGGAGGCCGCCTACGGTCTCCGGGACCGGATCCAGGCTCTGGGTCTGCGGGTCAAGTGCGACGACTCCGACCAGTCCAACGGCTGGAAGTACGCCGAGTACGAGATGAAGGGCGTTCCCCTGCGGGTGGAGATCGGCCCCAAGGATCTGGAGAAGGGCCAGTGCGTTATCGCCCGGCGGGACACCGGCGAGAAGTATTTTGTGGCCCTGGAGGAGCTGGAGACCAAGGTGCCCGAGCTGCTGAAGGCGGTCCACACCAACCTCTACGAATCCGCCAAGAAGCGGCTGGAGGAGAACACCTACACCTGCGAGACCCTGGAAGAGGTCAAGGAGGCCATGGCCAACCGGGGCGGCTTTGCCGAGACCATGTGGTGCGGCGACCTGGAGTGCGAGCTGGCCATGAAGGAGAAGGCCGGGGTGTCCTCCCGGTGCATGCCCCTGGAGCAGAAGAAGATCGGCCAGTGCAAGTGCGCCGTCTGCGGCAAACCCGCCGACAAGATGGTGGTCTGGGGCGTGGCCTACTAAGTTTGTCTAAAAAGGCTTAGGCCTTTTTAGACAAAGGGGGATGCATGGCGGACAGGACTCGATTTCTTGCGAAATTGTCGCCCCATCCGCCATGAGAAGGGTCATTTCCGAGGCGCATGTCCCCGGAAATGACGGGATTGGATTTTGTTCCGTCCTCTGCGGAGGACGGAATTCTGTGAAACTGTCGAAACAGATGGCTTTTCAACAAACTGAAGGCGCGCTGCGTTTTGAAACGCGGCGCGCCTTTTGCGTGTTTGGGCCCCTGGCCTCAGTGGATCATGCCGTAGGGTTTGAATCGCTCGTTGATCTCCCGCAGCTCCATCTTGCCCTCGATATAGGGCAGGTACATCTCGTAGGCGTCCCCCAGCCCATACACCCCGCAGCCGGAGCACTCGTCGCAGCCCCCGCCCCCGCAGCTCAGGCTGCGGCGGACAATCTGTTCCCGCTCTTCCCGGGTGGTGTTTTTAATGAGAAATTGTTCGCTCATGGCAGTCATCCTCCCGCTTTTTTGGACAGTTTGTGCGCCTGTGGTGGATTTTATGCGGCTTTCTTGACATTTTTTCGGGAAAAGACTACAATGCGGACAACTTGAATTTTGAAAAAGACATTGGTCCATGAGGGAAGGAATTAGCTATGTTGGAACATGTTTACCCCCAGTTGAAGAGCGTCTCCGCCTACCGTTCGCTGCTGCAGGAGCCCGCCGGGCAGCAGCTCACCGGGCTCTTCGGAGCCCTGGCGCATGGAGACGGGGAGGGGGCCATAGACTGTTATACCGCTCTCTTTGAGGCGGTGGCCGCCCAGGGCTTCGACAGCCTGGGGGCCTGGTTTCAGGACCGGATGCGCTACGGCACCAGCCCCTTTGCCGAGGCGGCGGCCCGGGGCACCGAGTCCGAGCCCCTGGCCCGGGCGGCGGAGCACGACATCGGGGTGTTTGTCCGGGCGGCCCAGCTGCCCTGCCGGGAGCTGAAGCAGGCCATCGCCGCCCTGCTGCCGGAGAGCTGGGCCGATGCGGTGGCGGAGCTGCCGGAGTGGCGGGAGGAGGCCCCCTTTGATTTCCAGGAGATGCGCCGGTTCTACCGGGTCAACGGCGACGGCATGTTTGCCCGGTACCGGGCCTTCAACTGGAGCCGCAACCGGCTGCTGCCGGTGGAGCACCCGGACTTTGTGCCGGAGGAGGAGTTGTGGGGCTACCGGCTCCAGCGGGACAAGGTGGTGGAAAACACCCGGGGGCTCATCGAGGGCCGGGCCGTCAACAACGTGCTGCTCTTCGGAGACCCGGGCACGGGCAAATCCGCCACCGTCAAGTCGCTGCTGGGGGTGCCGGGCTTTGAGAGCCTGCGGCTCATCGAGGTCCACAAGACCGACCTGGGGGACCTGGGGGAGCTGCTGCGCACCCTGGCCCACCGGCCCCAGAAGTTTATTCTGTTCATCGACGATCTGGCCTTTGACAAGGACGATATGACCTACTCCCTGCTGAAATCCGTGCTGGAGGGGGGACTGGAGCCCCGGAGCGCCAACGTGGCGGTGTACGCCACCTCCAACCGCCGCAACCTGGTGCGCCAGAACTTCTCCGACCGCAGCGGGGACGAGGTGGACACCCAGGAGACCATCCAGGAGAAGACCAGCCTGGCCGAGCGCTTTGGTCTGCGGATCCCCTACACCGCCCTGAACCGGAACCAGTTTTTGGACATGGTGGAGGAGCTGGCCCGGCGCAAGGGCATCCGGTGGGAGCCGGAGGTGCTGCGGGCCGAGGCGGTCAAGTGGGAGATGCGCCACCCCAACCGCACCCCTCGCACCGCCCTGCAATTTTTGGCCAGTTTACCCCAAAGATAATTTGCGTTGCCCTCAGGGGCTGCCACCGGCAAATGGGCCGGCGGCAGCCCTTTTTTGCGTTCCGGGGGCGGAGATGAAATGATCATCAAAAATAGTTGAAAAATGGTTAAAATGGCCATTGAAAAACTCCCAACGCCCCCTGGAGGCGTTGACAAGAAATGTCGGATTCGGTACAATTCCATTAGTTCTATATTATATAAGAAGTATTCCGCGCCTTTTGGCGCGAAAGACAGCAGAAGAGAGAAGAGGAATCAAGGTGAAACGAGCGATCAGTTTTCTTTGCGTCCTGGCCCTGTCCCTGACCCTCCTGATCCCCGGGTGGAGTGCCTCTGCCGCCGGGGAGACCCAGCGGCGGGTCATCGACGTGGTCTATGACGACTCGGGCTCCATGTGCAGCGACGGTTATAACATGGTGGACCGGTGGAGCCAGGCGCTGTACGCCATGGAGGTCTTTGCCACCATGCTGGGAGCCGAGGATGAGATGAACGTCTACCGGATGAGCGACTTTGGCGCCAGCCCCACCAATGTGAAGGGCAGCGACCCGGACCGGGTGGACGCCATCATCAACAGCCTGGGGGAGACCGGTAACACCCCCTTTGAGACGGTGGAGGCCGCCGCCGGCCACATCACTTCCGTGGATCCCAACCTCAACCGCTGGCTGGTGGTGCTCACCGACGGCGCCTTCCAGAACCAGCCCTCCCAGGGGCTCCAGGCGGCCCTGATGGAGTACGCTGCCCAGGGGGTCCAGGTGGTCTATTTGGGCATCGGCTCCGCCGAGCAGCTCAGCGGCGACCCCGCCAGCGGCTTTTACGCCTACACCGCCGGCAGCAGCGAGGAGATCCTGCCCTGCATCACCGAGATCGCCAACCAGATCTTCCAGCAGCAGATCCTGCCCGCCAGCCATATTGATATCTCCGGCAACACCATGACCCTGAACATCGACATCCCGGTGGATCAGCTGCTGGTGTTCGCCCAGGGCGAGGGAATTTCCGTGGATGGCATGGCCAACGACAGCGGCGATCTCACCCCCACCGGCAGCCACCCCCCAGGGCTGGCAGGGGCAGACCCTGCTGGCACCGGGCCTCTGCGGCGTGGTCCAGACCTACACCGCCGGGGAGCAGCCCTATGCCAAGGGCACCTACACCCTCACCGTCAGCGACCCCTCCAATGTGGAGATTTACTACATCGCCGGCACCGACATCGACTGCCACCTGACCTACAACGGGGTGGAGGTCAAGGATGACGAAAAGCACTACGCCGGTGAGTACGGCATCTCCATGCGGTTTTTGGACCCCCTGACCGGAGAGGAGGTCCAGAGCGATCTGCTGGACGGGGCGGTGTTCACCGCCGAGCTGAAAAACGGCGAGGAGGTCCAGACCATCGACAGCTCCACCACCAGCGTCTTGCTGAAGGAGGGCGACGTGGAGCTGAACGCCGCGGCGGAGCTGCCCGGCCATGTGACGGTCCGCAGCAGCCACACCTACACCGTCTATCCCGAGCCCATCCAGCTGGATGTGGCGGCCCAGATCCCCGGGGACTATAAATTGTCCGCCCTGGGGCCTGAGGCGGAGCCCATCCTGCTCACCGTCACCAACCACGCCACCGGCGAGAAGCTGAGCCAGGAGGAGTGGGACGCCATCGACGCCGGCGGCCTCACCGTCTCCAGCGACGGCAGTGTGAACTGGTTGGTCCAGAAGGGCAGCGAGGTCTCCACCTGGGAGATCCGGCCCGATTACATCACCGACATGACCGACACCGGCTCCGGAGCTTTGGAACTCACCGTCAAGGCGGAGTACGAGCTGGGCACCCAGGCCGCCGCCGGTGCCGGCACCTTCCAGGTGAACATCGCCGACTATGTGGCCTCGGAGCTGAAAATCGAGATTCTGCCCCCGGCGTCTCCCATCCCCCTGAACGATCTGGCCGGGGCGGAGGGGGCCCAGGTGAAGGTGTACACCAAGGACGAGTACACCGGGGAATATAACCTGCTGACCCAGGAGCAGACCCAGGCAGTCCAGCTCACCCTGGAATCCGCCGCCCTGGACTGGGCCCTGGAGCCCACCGGCGAGGCGGGCGTCTGGACCCTGAAGCCCAAGGACGACGCTGCGGCCCTGACCTACAACGGCGATGAGGTGGCGGTGCTCATCAACGGTACCCTGGAGGATGGCAGCTACCGCTACCAGGGCAGCGGCAGCGAGAACATCCCGGTTCAGGCCCTGACCCTGCTGGAGAAGCTGATCCGGGCCCTGCCCTATATCGGGGCGGCGGGACTGTTCCTGTTCCTGCTGATCGGCTACCTGGGCAAGAAGAAGCTGCGGCTCAAGCACATGACCCCCAATGTGGTCAACGTCAACGTCCGGCCCAGGAAGACCCTGAACGTCAAGTGCACCAAGGTGTGGTGGAGCTATCTGCTGCCCTACTTCGCCCAGCGGGCCACCTTCAGCAGCCATCAGCCGGTGTTCAACTGCCGCTTCCCCAATGTGACCATCAAGGCCGCCGGGGGCAACAGCTTCTACATCGTCAACCTGAAGGGCTTTGCCGGCAAAGCCACCCGCATCGACGGGGAGGAGATCGACTCCAAGGAGGACCGGCATAAGAAGTTTTATATCAGCACCGTCATCGCCAGTTACAAGAACAACAAGGCGACGGGTGAATTCCACTTTGCCTGATCCCATACACTGAGTAAAAAAACGGATGCTTTCATCCAGAGAGAAAGATTGGAGGAACCAACTATGGCAGCACCTACCTTACTGGTGGGCCTGGGCGGCACCGGGTCCAAGATCGTCAAGCAGGTCCGGCTTCTGGCCAAGAGCCACCACATGGAGAACAACCTGAGCTATGTGGTGTTCGACACCGACGTCAACGAGCTGGCCGCCATCCGGGAGGAGACCCCGGAGATCAAGGTGGTCCAGACCTCCACCAAGCAGACGGTGGGCGAATATCTGGACAAGGACACCTACGCCCGGGACAACTGGTTCCCGGTGAATAAGATTTTGAACCGCAAGACCCTCTCCGAGGGCGCCGGCCAGGTCAGGGCCATCTCCCGGCTGGCCCTGAACACCGCCATCAAGGCCGGCAAGATGACCCCGCTGCACCAGGCGGTGGAGCAGCTCTACAAGCTCAACGGCGAGTCCACCATGCAGGCCATGCGGGTCATTCTGGTGGGTTCCCTCTGCGGCGGCACCGGCTCCGGCCTGATCCTGCCCGTCAGCATGTACATCCGCAACTATCTGGTGACCCGGTTCCAGCAGAACGCCGCCATCATGCGGGGCTTCTTCCTGCTGCCCGAGGTGTTCTATGAGGTCATCCACGGCCAGGAGGAGCAGAACAACCTGAAGGCCAACGCCTACGCCGCCCTCCGGGAGCTGGATGCCTTCCTGATGAAGGGGGACGGCTCCCTGCCCGACAGCTACCAGCTCCACTTCATGGCCCCCCGGGCCGGCTCCGAGGAGATGGACGAGTACGACGTGTCCCCCATGGACTTCTGCTTCCTCTATGACGCCCAGAACATGGACGGCAACAAGCAGAACTCCTTCCAGGCCTATCTGAACCACGCCGCCAGCTGCATCTACGCCCAGTCCATCGCCCCCACCAGCAAGCGCTCCAACTCCTCCGAGGACAACGTGATCCGGGATCTGTGCAAGGCCGGCGGCCGCAACCGCTACTGCGGCGCGGGTTCCTCCATGATCATCTATCCCGTGGACGACGTGAAGGAGTATCTGGCCCTGACCTGGCTGAGGGACAACATCTCCACCGACTGGCTGAAGATCGACCGGCAGTTCCGCAAGGAGCTGGAGGCCACCCAGAAGGCCCGGCGCAAGGGCCTCAGCGTGCCCACCATGGACCGGATGCGCCACTACATCACCGCCGTGGACGCCGGGGCCGACGCCAACTCCGCCTTTGAGGCCACGGTGCGCCGCCAGTGCATGAACCTGGACAAGACAGGCTGCATCGAGACCGGCAGCCGCTGGGAGTCCTATCTGGAGGCCCTGACCGCCCACGTCTGCGACACCGCCGTGTCCAACCGCCCCGACATCGACGAGATGGCGGAGCAGTGCACCTCCGCCGCCGCCATCGCCAAGAGCGGCTCCAGCAGCTCCGACGAGCAGGCCTACAACGAGTGGTATGCCAACCTGCAGACCTACAAGGCCTTCGCCGTCCGGGCCGCCCAGGACTCCGCCAAGACCATCGCCTACACCCTGTTCCACGACGACGCCGACTACACCAACGGCACCGACGGCTTCCGGATGGAGACCTGGCTGAAGGATCAGACCCGGGGTGTGCTGGCCCATCCCAACGCGGTGCGCTACTTCCTGTACAATCTGGCCGCCCAGCTGGACAGCCGGATTCTGGAGCAGGCCACCGTGGTGGAGGAGATCGACAAGTTCTTCAAGAAGTTTGACAAGGAGCTCTTTGACGACAAGGAGACCGAGGATGTGGAGCATGCCGACGACTACATCGACATGCACCTGCAGGACATCCACGGGGTCAAGCGGCTGGTGAAGCGGGGGGCCATCAAGGACGCCAAGGCCTTCCTGGAGGGCAACTTCAACAAGTATTACACCAAGATCACCGAGTACCGCACCGACTATGTGCTGCTGGAAGTCCTGAAGGAGGCCCGCAGCTATGTGGAGGGCCTGTGCGACGGCCTGCACAAGTTCTACACCATCCTGCAGCGGAAGCTGGAGAATGTGGACAGCTATCTGGCCCGGCTGGAGAGCAAGTACAACTACATCGAGGGTGAGCCCACCCGCTATGTCTGCGCCTCCAAGAAGTGCCTGCGGGGCCTGAGCCAGGAGGTCGTCTTCATGGGCGACAACATGGAGCTGCCCGGCGGTCTCACCGCCCTGATCTTCAACCGCTGCAAGGCCTATGCCCTGATGGACAGCAAGCCCACCAGCGACGAGTTCTTCCTGAATATCTACGACGACGGCACCGACGGCACCGCCTTGGACTCCGACGGCGACGCCATCATCACCTCCGTCATGTCCTTCTGGCGCAACGCCGTCATGGCCGACTACGGCAGCGTGGTGGACATGGATGTGCTGGAGGCCATGGAGGCCGAGGCCAAGTTCGAGCGGCCCGGGGACGTCTATGACCAGTCCGCCCAGAAGCTCTATGTGGGCCACATCATTGAGGCCGCCGGGGTGCTGAGCCGGCCCTTCATCGAGAGCCCCATGGGCATCGAGCCCCGGACCATCCCCGCCTGCTGTTACTCCACCGAGCTCACCCGCAACGCCGACCCGGACCGGATCGACTTTATCAACACCTATCTGGGCAACAACGGCGGTGTGGCCGATAAGGACATTGACAAGCAT
>CABRZO010000066.1 GCA_902475455.1 uncultured Eubacteriales bacterium | reverse complement strand
CCCGCAGGATGGCCTCGTCGGCGGCGTCGGTCTGCTGGGGCAGCAGGCTGCAGCCGGTGAGGGTGAAGGCCAGGGCCAGGGCGGTGAGGGCCGCCGTACACCGCCTCACTTCTGATTCCTCCGGTCCTGGGGGTTCAGGAACAGCTCCCGGAGTTTGGCCTCCCGGACCGGGGTCCGGGTCACGTCGCAGGGGGTCCTGGGCACATCCGGGGCGAAGGGGGCCAGCCAGGGCACCCCCAGGGGCTCCAGCTCCGACAGCCGGCAGCACAGCCAGCCCAGCCCCAGAATGACCCCCAGCAATCCCACAAAGGAGGCCATCACCGCCAGCCCGAACCGCACCGCCCGGAGGGCGTTGGCCAGGTCCTGGTTGGGCAGGGTGTAGCCGGCGATGCCGGCGGCGGCCACCACCACCACCACCACCGGGGAAAACAGTTTGGCCTCCACTGCCGCCTGGCCCACCACCAGGGAGCCGATGATGCTGACGCTCTGGCCGTTGAGCTGGGGGATCCGGAGCCCGGCCTCCTGCAAAATCTCAAAGGCCAGTAACAGCAACACCACCTCCAGGGGCGGGGACACCGGCACGCTCTGCCGGGCGGCGGAGATGGACTCCGCCAGAGCCGTGGGCATGAGGCCGAAGTGGAAGGCGGCCATGGAGATATACCCCGCCGGCAGCAGCAGGCTGATGATCACCGACAGATAGCGGACAAACACCAGGGCCCGGGCGCTCATCCACTGGTTGTTGCCGTCCTGGGGGGCCCGCAGAAACAGGGAGGCGGTGCCCGGCAGCAGCCAGCCCTGGGCGATGCCGTCGCAGAACACCCCCACCCGGCCGTCCATGAGGCCCTGGCAGAACCGGTCCGGCCGCTGGGTCAGAAAGGCCAGGGGGACCAGGGTGCGCTGGCCGTCGGTGAGGGTGTCGGTGAGCATCTGGGTGCCCAGCACCACATCCACGTCCATCTGCTCCAGCCGCCGGGCGGTCTCCGCCACCAAAGTCTGGTTGGTGAGCCCCTCCAGCCACACAATCTGCACCTTGGTCCGGGACTCCCGGCCCACAATGAAGGTCTTGATGCCCAGCCGCCAGGTGTGAAGCCGCCGACGCACCAGGGAGGTGTTGGTCATAATGGCCTCCACAAAGGAGTCCTTGGCCCCCTTCTGGGTGGGCTCGTCCTCCGGGGGCGTGACGCTGCGCTTTTCCTCGGTGGGCACCGGGATCAGCAGCATGACATCCCCCACCTGCACCGCGCAGCTGCCCTCGGTCAGGGCCACCGCCGCCTCCTCCAGGTTTTTGGGCTGCTGGGAAACCGGGGTCCAGACGCCCCCCTCTGTGATGGCCTTCACCGGGTCCCGGCCCAGATGCAGGGTGGTCAGGGGCCGGATCACATAGTCGTTGAGCCGCTCGTTCCGGGCCATGCCCCAGATCCAAAAGACCTCCACCCAGCCCCCGTCCAGCAGCTTCAGCTTCCGGTACTGGAAATCCTCCGCCTGGGCAAAGATTTGCTTCAGTCCCGCTCCGTCCGCCTTCTGGGGCAGCTCCTCCTTCCGGGGATGAAAGGGTATCCGCATTCCGCTTTTGCCTCCTCGCCAAGCCCCGCCGCCGGCGGGACAGTCAAATTCACAGGATAACGGTATCAGTATGTCCCATTTCCTCCAAATTACTCTCCGGCGGTTTCTTTCGTGCGCTAATGCGCTATTGTCCCGTGTATATATATAATGTATAGGACAAAAAAAGCGCGCCCCGTTTTTGGGGCGCGCTGAAGATCGGGTAAATTTAGTTGGCTGGGGCAAAATGCCCGGGCATTACTGTCTGGCCGCGATGACCCTGGCCACCTTGATGCCGGAGGCTCCGGCCTGGGCCAGGCCCCGGGTGGTACCGGCGCCGTCGCCGATGGCAAAGAAGTTCTTCATGGGGGTCTCCAGCTCCTTGGAGAGCTCGATGCGGCTGGAGTAGAACTTCACCTCGGCACCGTAGAGCAGGGTGTCGTAGTTGGCGGTGCCCGGGGCGATCTTGTCCAGGGCGTAGATCATCTCGATGATGTCGTCCAGCTGCCGCTTGGGCAGGGCCAGAGACAGGTCCCCGGGGACGGCGGCGGTGAGGGTGGGCCGGGTGTAGGACTGGCGCAGCCGGTGCTCGTTGGTGCGCACCCCCTTGACCAGGTCCCCGAACCGCTGGACCAGCACCCCGCCGGAGAGCATATTGCTCAGGGAGGCGATGTGCTTACCGTAGCGATAGGGCTCGTTGAAGGGCTCGGTGAACTTGTTGCTGACCAGCAGGGCGAAGTTGGTGTTCTCGCTGCGGAGGGCGGGGTCGGAGTAGCTGTGGCCGTTGACGGTGTTGATGCCCTCCACGTTCTCCGCCACCACATGGCCGTAGGGGTTCATGCAGAAGGTGCGGACGCTGTCCCCGTACTGCTTGGTGCGGTAGACCAGCTTGGACTCATAGACCACGTCGGTGATGTGCTCAAAGACCCGGGCGGGCAGCTCCACCCGGACGCCGATGTCCACCTGGTTGTTGATCAGGGGGATGCCCAGCCGCTTGCACTCCCCGGCAAACCACTCGGCGCCGGACCGGCCCGGGGCGGCGATCAGGTAGCTGCACTCCACTTCCTCCCCCTTCTCCATGGTGAGCCGGTAGCCCTCCCCGGCGGGGTCAATGCGGGAGACGGCGGTGCGGAACCGGTAGTCGATCTGGGTGCGCAAAAACTCGTAGATGTTAGCCAGGATTTTCAGGTTGTTCTCGGTGCCCAGGTGCTTGCACTGGGCCTGCAGCAGGTGCAGGTCGTGCTCCAGGGCCTTTTTCTCCAGCTCCCGGGCCGCCGGGGTGTCGGTGGAGAAGCACTGGGTGGTGGCTCCGAAGTGGACGTTCACCGAGTCCACATAGCGGATCAGGTCCATGACCTCACCGGGCTCCATATAGTCGGTGAGCCAGCCGCCGAAGGCGGTGGTAAAGTTGAACTTGCCGTCGGAGAAGGCTCCGGCGCCGCCGAAGCCGCACATGGTGTCGCAGATGGGGCATTGGACGCAGTGGTCCACCTTGCCGGAGACGATGGGACAGTGACGGGAGTAGATGTCCGCCCCCTGGTCCAGCACCAGCACCTTCAGTTCGGGCCGGAGCTTTTTGAGCTCGTAGCCGGCAAAGATACCAGCCTCGCCGCAGCCGATGATCGCCACATCATAGTTGTTCATAGTCTGATTGATTCCTCCATAGTTTACCGTGCGCTGGAAACCTCCAAAGGCTCATGGCAAAGAAGCGCATATCAATACATTGTGATACTACCATGTTTTTTCCTCCACCGCAAGGGAAACTTTCCCCAGTTTTCAGGGCTTTCGGGCAAAATTCAGTAGAGGGGCAGGAAAAACAGCCAGGGGGCGGTGACCACTGCCAGTGTCAGGGCCAAAATCCGGGTTTCCCGCCGGGAGAGCAGAGGGCAGCGGTTCATGACCCGGCGGTCAAAGAGGTAGATGCATCCGCCGGCCAAGGCCACCCCCGTCAGGGTCCACAAAAAGGAGGCCGGTTGCCGGAAGGGGGCGTAAGCCAGCGCAAAGCCCTGATCCCCCCAGCTGTCGGGCAGCAGAAAGGACAGCCGCAGCCCCAGATACATCCAGCCGGTGCCCACCAGATCCGCCCCAAAGCCCAGCAGCCACACCTTCCACCACAGGGCCTTCAGCACCCCCTTTTTGTCCGGGTGCTTCAGGGCCAGCAAGGTGAGAACCAGCACCAGGCAGTCCACCCCCAGGTTTGCCGGGACCACCAGGGCCAAAATGGAGGGGAACAGCCAGATCAGCCAGATGGGAAAGATCACGTTATAAAGCCGCAGCTCTGGTTTCATTTGGATTCCTCCCACGCCTTCCCCAGGGAAGGTAATTTTTTCCTGATTTCATCATACCTTACCCCGGCGGCTTTGGCAATACGGCAAATCCTGCTCGGGTTCCCCGTTCAAACCGCCCCTCCATTCGGCGGCCAATTTTGCCCTTGTCTTGCCAAATTCCCACGGGTGTAGTAAAGTATGGACAGATTCCACGGAAAGCGTGACCCAGTTATGTTCAAACACCAAAGCAAGCAAATGTCCGAAACCCTGGAGCTGGGGGTGGTGCTGGCCCTGGCGGGGGGCTTTATGGACGCCTACTCCTACATGTGCCGGGGCCATGTGTTCGCCAACGCCCAGACCGGCAACATCCTGCTGCTGGGGGTCAACCTGTCCCAGGGCAACTGGCCGGCGGCGGTGCGCTATCTGGTGCCGGTACTGGCCTTTGTGGCGGGGCTGGCCCTGGCGGACCTATTCCGGCTCATCCGGCGGGGGACGGAAACCCTCCACTGGCGGCAGGTCACCGTGGCCCTGGAGGCCCTGGTGCTGATCGCCGTAGGTTTCATGCCCCAGAGTCTCAATTTGCTGGCCAACAGCCTCACCAGCCTGGCCTGCGGCATCCAGGTGGAGAGCTTCCGCAAGATCCACGGCAGCGGCATCGCCACCACCATGTGCATCGGCAACCTGCGCTCCGCCACCCAGAACCTCTCGGAGTTTCTCCACACCCGGGACCGGGGCGCCCTGCAAAAAAGCGGCCTGTACTACTTTATTATTCTCTGCTTTATTGTGGGGGCCATTCTGGGCAACCTGGCGGTGGGGGCGCTGGCGGAAAAAGCCATTTTGATTGCCCCGGCCTTCCTGGCCCTGGCCTTTGTGATGATGTTCATTGACCTGGAGCGCTCCCCCCGCTCCTCCTGAGAAAGCGAGTATATCCATGAATCCATTTGAATCCCAATCCCCTGTCACCCCCGCTCCGGACTTCGCCTCCCTGGACCAGACCATCCGCCGCCGGCTGGGCCGGGTGGGCTGGGGGGTGCTGCTCTACCTGCTGGCCGCCCAGACACTGGGGGCCATCCTGGTGATGATCCCCCAGATCGGAAGCAATATCTACCTCACCATGGCCGTCAACGAGGTGGTGAACTACGGGGTGGGCCCTCTGGTGCTGTGGCTGATGATCCGGCCCCTGCCCAAAGGGGCGGGCCCGGGGCTGAAGCTGAGCCCCAAGGCCTTTGTCCGCACCGCCCTGTTCTCCCTGGGGGCCATCTATTTCTTCAATCTGCTGACCACTCTGGTGATCATGGGCTTGGAAGCCCTGTCCGGCCACTCCACCGGCAACCTGCTGGAGAGCATGGCCGTGTCCACCCCCACCGGCCTCTACCTGGTGATCGCCGGGCTCATTGCCCCGGTGATGGAGGAGCTGATCTTCCGGAAACTGCTGCTGGACCGGCTGCGGCCCTTTGGGGACCGGTGGGCCATCCTGATCAGTGCCCTGGCCTTCGGTCTGTTCCATATGAACCTCTACCAGTTCTTCTACGCCACCGCCCTGGGCCTCATTTTTGGAGGCGTAGTGCTGAAGACCGGAAAGGTCTGGCACGGCATGCTGCTCCACGCCATTGTGAATCTGAGCTCCCCGGCCCTCAACGCCCTGATGGCCACCGGCACCGTGGGAACTGCCGTCAGCGCCATCCTGATCTGGGGGTTCATGGGCCTGATGATCTTTTTCTTCGTCCGCTACGCCAAAACCTTCCGCTACGCCCCCCCGGCGCCCCCGGTCACCGACCGGCAGGTGTTCCGGAATCTGGTGCGCTCCCCCGGCATCTGGGTGTCCACCCTCCTGCTGCTGGCCGCCAGCGTGGCGGTGGTGTTCCTGGTGTAAATGCAGCATCGCCCTGTATCAAAACGCCCCCGGGTTTCACAGAAACCCGGGGGCGTTCTTTGTTTTGTTATGTCTCCAGCCGTTCCCGGAACTGGAGCCGGTAGAGCTCGGCATAGATGCCGTCCTTCTTCAGCAGCTGGTCATGGCTGCCCTGCTCGGCGATTTTTCCTTCCGAGATTACGGCGATCTCATCGGCCCGCTTGATGGTGCTGAGCCGGTGGGCCACCACCAGGGTGGTGCGGCCCTTGCACAGCTCGTCCAGGGCCTGCTGGATCAGAATCTCCGTGGTGTTGTCCAGGGCGCTGGTGGCCTCGTCCAGGATGAGAATGGGGGGATTTTTCAGGAACACCCGGGCGATGCACAGCCGCTGCTTCTGGCCTCCGGAGAGCCGTACCCCCCGCTCCCCGATGACGGTATCATAGCCCTCCTCCAGGGACATGATATAGTCGTGGATATTGGCCCGTTTGGCCGCCTCCTCCACCTCCGCCTGGGTGGCGTCCAGCCGGCCGTAGAGGATGTTGTCCCGGATGCTGGCGTTGAACAGATAGATGTCCTGCTGGACAATGCCGATGTTCCGCCGCAGAGATTCCCGGGTAATGGTGTCCAGGGGGTGGCCGTCGATGGTGATTTGCCCGGACTGGATGTCGTAGAAATGGGGGATCAGGTGGCAGATGGTGGTCTTACCCCCGCCGCTGGGACCCACCAGGGCGAAGGTCTTCCCCGCCGGGATGTCCAGGTCGATGTGCCGGAGCACCTCGTGGTCCTCCTCGTAGCCATAGCACACGTCCCGGAACTGGATGTGGCCCTCCAGCCGGTCCACCGCCACCGCCGCCGGGTCGTCCCGCTCCGGGGGCTGGTCCATGACCTCCAGAAACCGCTCGAAGCCCGCCACCCCGTTCTGGTACTGCTCCATGAAGTTGATGAGGTTCTTCACCGGCTGCAAAAACAGGTTGATGGACACAATAAAGGCGGAGTAGTCGGCGAAGTCGATGCTGCCCCGGTACAGGAACAGGCCCCCGGCCACCAGCACCACTACATTGAATACGTCGGTGATAAAGGTGGTAGAGGACTGAAACTGGGCCATGGACCGATAGGCCTCCCGCTTGGACTCCTGGAACTCCAGGTTGCCCACCTCGAACTTCTCCTGTTCCTTGTCGGCATTGGTGAAGGCCTTGGTGATCCGGATGCCGGAGACGCTGCTTTGAAGGTCCGCGTTGATCCGGGCGTTGGCCTCCCGGTTCCGGCGGAAGGCGGCCCGCATCTTTTTCCGGGTGTACAGGGAACACACCACCAGCAGGGGGACACAGGCGAAGATAATCAGAGTGAGCCACAGATCGATGGTGGCCAGATAGACAAAGGACAGGGCCACGGAAAAGGTGCAAATGAGAATGTTCTCCGGGCCGTGGTGGGCCAGTTCGCTGACCTCGAAGAGGTCATTGGTGAGCCGGCTCATGATTTTGCCGGTCTCGTGGTCGTCAAAGAACCGGAAGGGCAGCCCCTCCAGATGGGAGAACAGATCCCGGCGCATCTGGGCCTGCATTTTGGTGCCCATCATGTGGCCCTGGTACTGAATGAAGTAGTTCAGCAGCATCCGGACAAAGTAAAGCCCCAGCAGCAGCGCCCCCGCCGCCGCCACCATCCGCAGCTGCCGGTTGGGAATCAGCTGGTTGAGCATCCACCGGGTGATCATGGGATAGATCACCGCGATCACCGACACCAGCAGCGAAGCCCCCATATCCAGCCCAAACAGCAGCTTGTGGGGCCGGTAATAGGCCAAAAATCGTTTCAGCATCCCTTCCCGCTCCTCTCTCCGGTTTTCCACAGTATGCCTGTTATCTTAACCCGCCCCGGCCCTCTTTGTCAAACCCACGCCCCCAGCGGACAGTTGTTTTCCCCAGGCAGACCCGGCTCTGGAGGCGTAATTTACCCTTTGGAATCGAACATTCATCGAATATGCACCCCCGGGTTTGCCGTTTTTTTACGGTTTCCACCAGCTGGGAACCCTTGCCCCCAGGGCTTTTCCACAATTTGCACAGGGTTTTGCACACTTCTTATGTAAATGGTGTGTGGATAAACCCCCGTCCCCGGGGCGACATAACAGAAATCCCCCTATTTCCCTCCCGTCGATTCGACGAAAGGCCCTGCGCCTGTCACCCCACGGGGGGATTTTCCCCTGGAACACCTTGCCAAGCGGCGCGTTTGGGCATATAATGGCCTTTACAGCACCTTCGCCTTTCATTCGGGCGGAGCGTACAAGGAGGAACCCGTTATGGGAGAGAAGAAACCGTATTATATTTCCACCGCCATCGCCTATACCTCGGCCAAGCCTCACATCGGCAACACCTATGAGATCGTGCTGGCTGACGCCATCGCCCGGTATAAGCGAATGACGGGCTATGATGTCTATTTCCAGACCGGCACCGATGAGCACGGCCAGAAGATTCAGCAGAAGGCCGAGGCCGCCGGGGTCACCCCCCAGGAATATGTGGACCAGGTCTCCGGGGAGATCCACCGGATCTGGGATCTGATGAACACCACCTATGACAAGTTCGTCCGCACCACCGACCCGGACCATGTGAAGAAGATCCAGAAGATCTTCAAGAAGATGTACGACAAGGGCGACATCTACAAGGGCAAGTATGTGGGCAAGTACTGCAAGCCCTGCGAGTCCTTCTGGACCGAGAGCCAGCTGGTGGACGGCAAGTGCCCCGACTGCGGCCGGGAGTGCGTGGACGCCGAGGAGGAGGCCTACTTCTTCCGGATGAGCAAGTACGCCGACCGGCTCATGGCCCACATTGAGGCCCACCCCGAGTTCATCCAGCCCGAGAGCCGGAAAAACGAGATGGTCAACAACTTCCTGAAGCCCGGTCTCCAGGACCTGTGCGTCTCCCGGACCAGCTTCACCTGGGGCATTCCGGTGGAGT
Organism: uncultured Eubacteriales bacterium; assembly: GCA_902475455.1. Taxonomy (GTDB): domain Bacteria; phylum Bacillota; class Clostridia; order Oscillospirales; family Oscillospiraceae; genus UMGS1766. The sequence goes on along the minus strand of CABRZO010000066.1, from coordinate 2,843 downwards.
TCGACCCGGGCCATGTGGTCTATGTGTGGCTGGACGCCCTCAGCAACTATATCACCTTCTGCGGCTACGACCCCGACGGCAACCACGACGAGCACTACAAGAAGTTCTGGCCCGCCGACCTGCACCTGATCGGCAAGGACATCATCCGGTTCCACACCATTTACTGGCCCATCTTCCTGATGAGCCTGGGAGAGCCCCTGCCCAAGCAGGTCTTTGGCCATCCCTGGCTGCTGGTCCAGGGGGGCAAGATGAGCAAGTCCCTGGGCAACGTAATCTATGCCGACGACCTGGTGGAGCTCTTCGGGGTGGACGCGGTGCGCTATTTCGTGCTGCATGAGATCCCCTTCGCCAACGACGGCGTGATGACCTATGAGCTGATCATCGAGCGGGTCAACAGCGAGCTGGCCAACATCCTGGGCAACCTGGTGAACCGGACCATCGCCATGGACCAGAAATATTTCGGCGGCGAGATCATGGCCCCCAGCGCTCCCGAGGCCATTGACGAGGAGCTGAAGGCCATCGCCCTGGCCCTGCCCGGCAAGGTGGAGGCCAAGATGAACGAGCTCCGGGTGGCCGACGCCATCGACGAGATTTTCGTGCTGCTGCGCCGGGCCAACAAGTATATCGACGAGACCGCCCCCTGGGCCCTGGCCAAGGAGGAGTCCAACCGGGCCCGGCTGGGCACCGTCCTCTACAACCTGCTGGAGTCCATCCGGTTCGCCGCCATTATGCTGAAGCCCTACCTGCCCGACACCAGCGACAAGATGCTCTCTCAGCTGGGTGTGGAAAACGGCGGTGTGGACAGCCTCAACAGCTTCGGCGGCATGCCCGTTGGGGGCCATGTGGGCCAGGCGGAGATCCTCTTCGCCCGGCTGGATATGGCCAAGAAGTTGGAGGAGATCGACGCCTTCAACGCCGCCAAGGCCAAGGCCGCCCTGCCCCCCATTGAGGTGGAGCCCCTGGCGGAGGAGAGCGTGGACTTCGACACCTTCTGCAAGAGCGATTTCCGGGTGGTGAAGGTCAAGGACTGCCAGCCCGTCAAGAAGAGCAACAAGCTGCTGTGCTTCACCCTGGACGACGGCACCGGCACCGACCGGCAGATCCTGTCCGGCATCGCCGCCTACTACAAGCCCGAGGAGCTCATCGGCAAGAGTCTGGTGGCCATTGTCAACCTGCCCCCCCGGAAGATGATGGGCAAGGAGAGCTGCGGCATGCTGATCTCCGCAGTCCACACCGAGTACGGGGAGGAGAAGCTCCACCTCATTATGGTAGATGACGCCATCCCCGCCGGCGCCAAGCTGTGCTGAGGCTTTCCCAATATCCAAAAACCCGGCGCGCCCCAGAGACCTGGGGCGCGCCTTTTTTGCGTCATCCTGCCCCTGTGAAAGGACCTTCCTGCGAGCGGAGCCGATTCTTGTTTTTTTCTGAAAAATAATTCAAACCCATGACAACCCCGGAAAAATTCGGTATGATAAATTATCCCCAAACCAATTCAGGAGAGGAGTTTTATCATGAAACGCCTGTGCTGTCTTTTGCTCACCCTGGGCCTGCTGCTGGTGGGGGGCTGCGCCTCCGACTCCGCCCAGAGCGGCGATTCCAGCCCCCAGCAAAGCCCCAACCAGAGCGCCTCGGGTCAGCTCACCCCAAAGCCCAACCCCCTGCCCTGGGGCACCCAGCCTGACGGCGCCGACCAGCCGGATTCAGAACCCGAGCCGGAGCCCGAACCGGAACCCGAGCCGGAGCCGGTGGACCCCTATGACGTGACCCTCTGCTTTGCCGGAGACGTGAGCCTGGCCGACGGCAGCGTCCCGGCCCAGGCCCTGGAAAGCCGGGGGCTGGAGGGTTGCTTTGACGACACCCTGCTGGAGGCCATGGCCAGTGCCGACGTGATGTGCCTCAACAGTGAGTTCTCCTTCACCACCCGGGGGGAGCAGCAGGTGAAGAATTACACTTTCCGGGGCGACCCGGCGCTGATCTCCGTCTACCAGGAGCTGGGGGTGGATCTGGCGGTGCTGGCTAACAACCATGTGTTTGACTACGGCGAAACGGGCCTTCAGGACACCCTGGACACCTTCCGGCAGGCGGGGCTGCCCTATGTGGGGGCCGGGGAAAACATCGACGAGGCCTCCGCCATCTGGTATGCGGAATTGGAGGGCTGCACTGTGGCCTATATTGCCGGCAGCCGGGTGGAGTGGTCCCAGGAAACCCGGGGTGCCACCGAAAGCCAGTCCGGGGTGTTCCGCACCGCCGAGAGCAACGACCTCATGTGCCAGCGCATCGCCGAGGCCCGGGAAAAGGCCGACTTTGTGGTGGTCTATGAGCACTGGGGGATGGAAAACGACACGGTGCTGGAGGAATACCAGACCACCAGCGGCCGGGAGTTCATTGACGCCGGGGCCGACGTGGTGGTGGGAGACCACCCCCATGTGGTCCAGGGCATCGAGTGGTACAAGGGCAAGCCCATTTTCTACTCCATGGGCAACTACTGGTTCTCCTCCAAGCCCCGGTACACCATGCTGCTGGAGATTGATTTGGACCGGGCGGAGACCGGGGAAACCTCCACCACCTTCCGGCTGGTGCCGGGCTGGACCGAAGGGGGCCGGACCTCCTCCATCACCGACCCGGAGGGCCAGCGGAAGTTCTTTGACTATATGGAGTCCATCTCCATCAACGCCGCCGTCGCCGACGACGGGGTGGTCACGGAGGCCGCCTGAACAATGAAAACAGAAAGGACGTGTCACAACTGTGACACGTCCTTTCTGTCTGTCGAAAAACCATAGGTTTCTGCTGTTTCACAGAATTCCGTCCTCCGCAGAGGACGGAACAAAATTAAACTCCGTCAT
>CABRZO010000065.1 GCA_902475455.1 uncultured Eubacteriales bacterium | reverse complement strand
TGGTTTTGCCGGCGTCGATGTGCGCCATGATACCGATGTTTCTGGTTCTTTCCAGAGAGACTTTTCTAGGCATAAGTCAAATACTCCTTTAAAAAACTTACCAACGGTAATGGGCAAACGCCTTGTTGGCCTCGGCCATCTTGTGGGTATCCTCGCGCTTCTTCACGGCGCTGCCGGTGTTGTTGGCGGCGTCCATGATCTCGCCGGCGAGCCGGTCGGCCATGTTCTTCTCGCTGCGGGCGCGGGAGTAGTTGGTCAGCCAACGCAGACCGAGGGTCTGGCGACGGGCGGGACGAACCTCCATGGGGACCTGATAGGTGGCGCCGCCGACACGACGGGCCTTGATCTCCAGAGAAGGCATGATGTTCTCCATGGCGGCCTCAAAAACCTCCATGGGATCTTTTCCGGTCTTTTCCTTGATGGTGTCAAAGGCATCATAGACGACCTTCTGGGCCACGCCCTTCTTGCCATCCAGCATGATGCTGTTGACCAGCTTAGTCACCAGTACGGAATTGTAAATAGGATCGGGCAGAACTTCCCGCTTGGGTACATTTCCTCTTCTGGGCACTTTGCTTCCCTCCTTCATTTAAAATGATTTCATAGGTACTCGAATGCAGTATTTCAGCACCCGTACTTGACGGACAGTTCCCGCAAAGGCGGGCTTGTCCGGTGCCTGCCGAGAGGTCTACCCATAAATCTATATGAATAAACTCCTGGCAAGGCTTTCGCCTTGCGCGTTGAGTGCGCAATGCTTAATTTGGTAAGGCTCAAAAAGCGAAATTACTTCTTGGCAGCCTTGGGACGCTTGGCGCCGTACTTGGAGCGAGCCTGCATACGGCCGTTGACGCCCTGGGTATCCAGAGTGCCGCGGATGATGTGGTAACGAACACCGGGCAGGTCCTTGACACGGCCGCCGCGGATCATAACCACGGAGTGCTCCTGCAGGTTGTGACCGACACCGGGGATATAAGCGGTGACTTCATAACCGTTGGACAGACGGACACGGGCGATCTTCCGCAGAGCGGAGTTGGGCTTCTTAGGAGTGGAAGTACGCACGGCAGTGCACACACCACGCTTCTGAGGAGAAGGCAGATCGGTCTCCTTGTCTTTCAGGGTGTTCTTGCCCTTCTGAAGAGCAGGAGAATTGGACTTGAAGGCAGAGGTCTTTCTTCCGCTGCGCACCAGCTGGTTAAAAGTAGGCATGAACGAGTTCCTCCTTTCTTAGATTGATGAATCTTATTTTAACGAATTTTCCCAGGGGATATTCGTCAAAACCAAAATTTTATTCCGCCAACACCGCAGCCACGGCGCAGCCCAGGCGAATACCACAGGCGTTGCCCAGCTCCCGCATATGGGGGATGCTTTCCACCGGAACACCGGCAGTCTGGCACAGTTGACGGATGGGATCGGTGATCTGAGGGTCTGCGTCCTCCGCCAGGAAGACCAGCCGGGCACTTCCCCGCTGGACCGCCTTGCGCGACTGCTTCACTCCGACCACCTTATGTTCCGTTTGCAGTTGGTCGATCAAAGCCAGTCACCGCTCCTTCCTGATAAGAGCGCAGAATACGCCCATACCAAATGGAGATTATAGCATAGAGGATGCTGGCCGTCAAGCAGTTTTTGCTTGATTTTGCAGGCTTTTCCCTATTTTTTGTCCATGAACGCAAACAACAGCAGCGCTGACCGGGCTGCTGTTGTTTGCGTTCACGCTCATTTCCGTTTTTTTCTGTGCTTTGGGGGAACATACTGGCTGGATGTGCGGTCCTTCTCAGGATCATAACTGGCCCGCTTGTCCAAGAAAAAGAAATAGAAGCAGGGCACCGCCGGCACCAGAATAAAGTAATAGTTCCACTCAGGCTCCACAAACAGCAGCACCAGGGCATAGCCCAGCGCCAGGGCGAAGCAGGACCAGAGCAGCACCCGGGTCAAAACGGGGCGGGCCAGAAAATAGGCGTTCATTTTTCTCATCAGGCATAAACCTCCCTTGCCGGAATGATATCGCACCCCCCGGCGCAGAACGCCGGGGGGTGTGGGGAGAACAAATCAGTGTTCAGCGCAACCGCCGGTCAAGTTACTTCTTGTCAGCGTAATCGCGGTCAGCCAGGTTGGCATCGGGGATGTTGCGCATGGAGATGATGACAATCAGGGAGACCACCAGCAGAACCACCAGACCGATGTAGCCGGCCTGGGCATAAATGCCATTGGGGCCGTGGGTCTCGGTGGGCATGGACATGTCAAACAGGACGTTCATGATGGGCAGAGCGGTCGCCATCAGGATGGCCTGGATGGTCATGATCCACTTGTTAGCGGCCTGATAGTGCTTACGGCCGTAGACATAGCTGGTGATGGAGGGATGCATGGTGGGGCAGCCGCCGGTCATGCAGGCCACACCAAAGGCCCAGATCAGCATCACCACAGGAGAGGTGCCGCTGGTCATATCCCAAGGCATGAACACGAAGGGCAGCACGACGAAGAAGTACAGCAGGTTCAGAACGATGGAAGCCTTGATGGAACCCAGCTTATCATCGATCCAGCCCAGGATGTAGGACATGGGGATGCCCAGCAGAGCGCCGATGGACAGGTACAGCATGGGACGGGTGCCGGCGCCAAAGCCCTCACCAGCCATGACATAGCGCAGAGCCATGGTGCCCATCATAGCGGCAATGACCGCCTGCAGGATACCATAGGACACGATCAGCTTCCAAGCGCGGGACTCACCCAGCACCTGCTTCAGGGACATATCCTCCACAATATCATCGGCCTCAGATTTGGGGGGAGTGTCGGAACCGTCGGCATACAGGCCCATGTCGCTGGGCTTATCCTTCAGGAAGATCAGCATAGCAATGGCCATCACGACGACAATGCCACCGAACAGCAGATAGCCGGTACGGATGCCGTTGGCGCACAGGGCGCTGAGCAGGTTGATGCCCACCACAGAGAAGAAGGGAGAGCCGATGGTGATGACGCCCATCATACGGCCGCGATACTTGATGTACCAGTTGGCGCACATCATGAAAGCGCCCATCTGCAGAGGCACGACGCCGCAGCGCACGATGCACAGCAGGATGGTGTACAGCACGAAGTTAGGAGTCTCCACGGAGCCCACCACACCCAGCAGGATGGTGGCGATGCCCAGGATGAAGGTGGTGGGAACCATCAGCTTCTTGATACCCAGACGGATGAAGCCGACGCCGCACAGCAGGTACAGGATGATGGCGATGTAGGAACCGATGTTGTTGCCCAGATAAATCTGGGTGGAGCTCCAACCATAGTTGTTCGCCAGAACCACCGACAGCACGTTCAGGTGGTCGTTCTGCAGGCCAGAATAGAAGAACATCATCAGAATTGCAATAATAGAGAATGCAACTGTGAAGCCTGCAAATTTCTTGTTTTTCAGCATACATTTTCCTCCCATAAACTAAAATGTGAGTTCTGTCACATTTCCCCGCTGGTCGCTCAGATAATGAACGAATCTGTTCCCCCTTGTTCATTGATCATAGGATCTGTGGCAGACGACCTCACGCTTCGCTGTGATTGTATCAAACCCGTAGTATTTTGTCAAACTGTCACAGTTAAAAAAGAAGTATTTTATCTATATTGCACAATCTAACAATTCTATTTTCGTCTAAATGACATGTCATAAATTTTTCCATGCAGCCCAAATTTTGAAAAAAAGCGGCCGGACGTATATAGAACGTCCGGCCTTGAGAAATACAGTCTGATTTATTGCTGATGCTGCTTCAGCGCCTGGGCCAGCTGGTCCGGGCAGGAGGTACTCTTAAAACCGCACCGGATGCCCTCCATCCGACGGATGGCCTCCTGGACGGGCATCCCCTGCACCAGCCGGGAGATACCCTGCAGATTGCCGTTGCAGCCGCCGGTGACCCGGCAGTCCTGGATCACGCCGTTTTCCACGTCGATCTCCATATAGTTGGAACATACGCCCTTGGGTTTATACTGGATGGTTTCCATGACTCAGTAGTTCACCTTCCGGCGCTCAAAATAGGCCTGAGGATGGGCGCAGACCGGGCAGACCGCGGGAGCGTCCTTGCCCACATGGATGTGGCCGCAGTTACGGCAGATCCACACAGTGTTCTCATCATCAGTCTTGAACACCACGTCGTTCTCCAGGTTGGCCAGCAGCTGCAGATAGCGCTCTTCGTGCTCCTTCTCAATGGCGGCCACGGCCTCGAACAGATAGGCCAGCCGAGTGAAGCCCTCCTCCCGGGCGGTGGCGGCCATCTCGGGATACATGCTGGTCCACTCCTCGTTCTCGCCGGCGGCGGCGGCCTTCAGATTCTCCATAGTGTCGCCGATGCCACCCAGCTCCTTGAACCAGATCTTGGCGTGCTCTTTCTCATTGTTGGCGGTCTCCTCGAAGATGGCGGCAATCTGCTCATAGCCGGCCTTCTTGGCGGCAGAAGCAAAATAGGTGTACTTATTCCGGGCCTGAGATTCGCCGGCAAAGGCAGTCCACAGGTTGGCTTCGGTCTTAGAACCCTTCAATTCCATGATACAAACACTCCTTTATTATGAAAAAGTATTTTGACATATTTCCGTCTAAAAGGGCGGAAAACGCACAAATTAAGCAGACTCTTCACAATCCCGGCACAGGCCGTAGAAGAGCCGCGCCTCCCGGCGCAGAGAGAACCCATACTGGGCGCAGAAGGGCGTCATATCCTCCCCTTCCGGCATGGGCAGATCAAACACCCGCCCACAGCAATCGCAGCAAAAATGGGCATGGGGGGTGGTGTCCGCGTCGTAGCGCTCCACATGAAAGGGCATCCTGGTGATAACACCCCAATCGGCAAGCTGATTCAGATTTCGGTAAACCGTCCCCAAGCTCAGCTTAGGATGCTCTGGCTTCAGGGTCTGGTAGATCATTTCCGCGGTGGGATGGATCTTCATACCCTGCAAGCACTCATAGATCAGCTCCCGCTGACGAGAATAACGTTTCTGTTCCATCACAATCTCAATTACCTTATTAAGAAATATTACTGACAAGCACATTATAACAAAACGTCATTCTCTTTGCAATCATTATTTTCAAATTTTGCTTTTTTACACATGCCGCCTGTTTTTTCCGGGGTTAATCCCGTCATGGCGACGCATAATGACAATATCCGCCCCGGCAGGAGCGGAAGCATTTTGGGAGAGAGAAGGAGATTGGGATGAAAGGAAAGCAAATTTGGGCCGCCGGTCTGGCGGCGCTGGCCCTGTCGGTGTCGCTGACCGGCTGCGGCGCTGACAACAACGCAAAACCCACCCCCCGCAGCATGCCCAACGCCGCCTACTATGCCGATGACAACGGCGCGGTAAGCCAGCGCAGCCGTCCCGCCGGCGACGGGGAGAACAAGCGGGACAACGCCATGGACAAGGCGGGCCGGGATATGAAAAATGCCGCCAAGGATGCGGGCCGCACCATGGGCAAGGAGGCCCGGAATGTGGGTGACACCGCCAAGAAGGTCACCGACGACACCATGAACGCGGCGGAAAACGTGGTGGATGATGCCACCGATGCCGTCAAGGACGCCGCTCACGGTGTGGGTGACGCAGTGAAGGACATGACCGGCGGTGCAAATCGGGCCGTTCGGGACGCCACCTAAGTCCCCTTGGCCGGAAAACGCCCGTCGTTTTCCAGCAATACGGTACCCCTGAGTCCCCTGCAAAAGAAAACGCCATTTCCGGAGTGGTTTCACTCCGGAAATGGCGTTACGCTTACATTATAAATATGTACACACGGGCCGCCTTGGCGGCCCGTGGCTTGCCCGATGGTCGGTAAAGTCCAGGGACTGCTGAACGGTTCCGGGTCAGACCTCTCTGGCCTTCAGGCCAAAGCTCACCGCAATGGCCCGATCCACCTCGTCCATCAGCGGGCCGTCCAGTCTGCCCATGTGCTCCCGGAGCCGGCGCTTATCCAGAGTCCGGATCTGCTCCAGCAGCACCACGGAATCCTTGGTCAAGCCGCAATTCTGCCCCACCAGCTCAATATGGGTGGGCAGTTTGGCCTTGTTCATCTGGGATGTGATGGCCGCCGCGATGACCGTGGGACTGTGGCGGTTGCCCATATCATTCTGAATAATCAGAACGGGCCGGACGCCTCCCTGCTCACTGCCGACCACCGGGCTGAGGTCGGCGTAAAAAATGTCTCCTCTTCTGACGCTGTTATCCACGCAAATTCACACTCCGCGGTCAAAGTAGGCTTCGTTACGGTTATGTAACGAGGTCACTTTCATTTTCCCACGGGGCGGCGGCCATTATACCCGGTGGGAGCAGCGGCCGCCGCCTTTTCTCCCGACAATGTTACCTCCCATAACAGCTTATGCGACAGGGTTCCCGCTGGTTCTCACTCCAGATAGACCCGGGAGACCCGGGGGCTCACAGCGCAGAGCAGCTCATAGGTGATGGTATTCAGGGTGTCCGCCAGGGTCTGAAGGGATGCACCGTCGCCAAAAACGGTGACCTCATCCCCGATGGTGACACCGGGCACATCGGTGACATCCAGCATGCACATATCCATACAGATGCGGCCAATCTGGGGGGCCATTTCCCCCCGGACCTTCATCTCCATCCGGTTGCTGAGCCCCCGGAACAGGCCGTCGGCATAGCCCACCGGCACGGCGGCCACCAGGCTGTCCCGCTCCAGGGTGTAGGTGCGGCCGTAGCTGACGCAGGTGCCCTTGGGCAGCCGGCGCAGCGAAATCACATGGGTTTTCAGCTCCATCACCGGGGCAAGGTGGATCTTGTCCTGGGTGGAGGGATCCGGATGCCAGCCGTAGAGGGGAATGCCCGGCCGGATCATGTCCAGGTGGCACTCGGGATAGTTGAGGGTGGCGGCTCCGGCGCAGCAGTGGCGGACCGGGAAGGTCACTCCCCGGGCCTCTAACGCCTCCAGCACCCGCTGGAACCGGTTAATCTGCATCCGGCTGTACTCCGGGCAGCTGTCGGCGTCGGCGAAGTGCATGAAAATGCCCTCGCACTCCAGCCCCGGCAGCCGGGCCATCTCCGCCAGAGTTTCCACTCCGTCGGTCATGCTCTCCTCATTGCAGAGGATGCCCAGTCGGGACATGCCGGTGTCCACCTTCAGATGGCAGCGCAGCCGCCGGCCCAGCTGCTGGGCCCGATTGGAAAAGTCCCGGGCCTGGGCAGGATCGTATACGGTCTGGGTGATGTTTCCCTCCAGCAGCTGGCGGGTAAACTCCGGGGGCGTGTTGCCCAGAATCAGGATGGGGGCGTGGATGCCCGCCTCCCGCAGCTCCATGGCCTCGTCCAGGCAGGCCACCGCCAGGTAGTCCGCCCCCAGTTGCTCCAGCTTTCTGGCCACGGGAACCGCCCCATGGCCGTAGGCGTTGGCCTTGACCAGTCCGGCAAACTTGCTGTTGGGGGCCAGGGCCCGCAGGGCGTGATAGTTGGCCTCCAGCCGGTCCAGATGGATTTCAGCCCAGGTTCTCTTCTGCAGATTGTTCATACTTATGTCAACCTTCTGTCTCTTGATTTACATCTTCGTAGGTGTAGGTAAATTCAGTAAATTGATATGTGACTACGGTGGTACCCTCTCTTGTCACCTCCGCCCGTCGCATGGCCCCATCCTCCCGGGCCAGCCACAGCAGCACGGTGCTGGACTCGTCGGGATAGGCGGGGTTGGCCAGCTCCAGGAACACCGTCTCCTCCCCTTCCAGGGTCTGCTCCCCGGCGGAGAGCTGCTTGCCGGTGACCAGGGTGTTCAGGATCATGGGCATGGCGTCGGTGGGAGAAAGCCCGTCGGAGGACAGGCTGCCGGTCTCCAGGGTGACCCCCTCGTAGCTGACGGAGCCGCCCCCGTCGGACCAGCTGAACCCGGTGCCGGCGATGTTTTCGGGGGAAAGCACCTCCAGGCTGCCCTGGGTCAGGTCTCCGGTCAGGGAGAGCTCATACTGGTAGACCCGCTCCCCGTAGTCCGCCGTCACCTGAGCCCGGGCGGAAAAGCCCGTGAGGCCGGCGTATTGCTGACGGAATTTGGCGTCCAGAGAGGACGTTACGTTGCCTTCTCCGCAGGCGGTGAGCACCAGGAGAAGGGTCATCATCAGTGCACCCAGCTTCAGGCGCACGGCTTGTTCACTCCAATTCTTTCAAAACTTCCGGCAATGCCCGGATCATGTCGGTGGGGGTCATCCCCCGCTGTCCCAGCCGCCGGGCACAGAGGTCCCCCGCCCGGCCGTGGATCCAGACGGCGCAGGCCGCCGCCTTCACCGGGTGCATCCCCTGGGCCAGCAGAGAGACCAGAATCCCCGACAGCACGTCGCCGCTGCCCCCCTTGGCCATGCCGGAGTTGCCGGTGGTGTTCACGAACACCTCGCCGTCCGGCAGACTGACAATGGTGCGATGGCCCTTGAGCACCAACAGACAGCCGTAGGTCATGGAGAATTTCCGGGCGGCGGACACCCGGTCCCCGTCGGACAGGTCGCCGCCCATTCGGGCGAATTCCCCGTCGTGGGGGGTAACGATGGTGGGGCACTGGCGGCGCTGATACAGTACATCCATATGCCCGGCCACGGCGTTTATGCCGTCGGCGTCCAACACGATGGGATACTGGACGGTATTCAGAATCTGAGTCACCACGTCCCGGACCCCGTCGGACCGGCCCAGGCCGGGGCCCAGCAGGGCGGCGTCGCAGCCCGCCAGCTTTTCCAGGGCGGGCACCAAAGCTTCAGCGGACAGAGTGCCGTCCTCCCCCGCCGGCAGCGGCGAGGGCATGGCCTCGTCAGACTTCACCGCCGCCACGGTGTAGATGCTCTCAGGGACACACAGAAACACCAATCCGGTGCCGGTGCGCACCGCCGCCCGGGAGGCCAGGATGGGGGCCCCGGTATAGCCGGTGCTGCCGCAGATCAGGCAGCACTTGCCGAAGGTGCCCTTGTGGCCGTCCTCAGGCCGCCGGGGCAGCCAGGACCGCACCAGGTTTTCATCAATGACGGTGGCGCCATACTCCAGTCCCTCCACCAGATCCTCTGGGATGCCGATAGAACGGACAATCAGTTCTCCGGTGCAGAGCACCCCATCCCCCACCATCTGGCCCAGCTTGGGCAGGGTGAAGGTGACGGTTCTGGCGGCTTTGACAGCACAGCCCAGCACCCGGCCGGTGTCCGTCTCCACCCCTGAGGCGATGTCCGCCGCCACGGTGGGGGCAGGGCTCTCATTCATCCAGCGAATAGCCTCCAGGGCGTTGCCCCGGATGTCGGAGTTCAGGCCAATGCCAAAGATAGCGTCCACACAAAGATCCGCTCCCCGGGCAAAAGCCTGCTGATCTTCAGAGGCCGGGTCAAAGTTCTCCAGGGCGCCGCCGATCTCCGCCAGTCGACGCTCCATCTCCCGGCAGTCCGGGGTCATCTTCTCCCGCTTGCCCACCAGAAAGGCCCGAACCTCCAGGCCCTGGTTCCGCAGCAGCCGGGCCACCGCCACCCCGTCGCCCCCGTTGTTGCCGGGGCCGCAGAACACGGCGCAGCGTTTTCCCCGGGAGTCCTCCAGCAGATCCAGGCAGGCTTCCAGGATTCCCTGGGCGGCCCGCTCCATCAGCAGCGTGGAGGGCACACCCCGGTCGTGAATGGTGACATTGTCCAGATAACGCATCTGCTCCGCGGTGGCGATCTTCATATGGAGGACACTTCCTTTCCAGAAACAGCAATCCAGTTTGCGCCTTATTATACCCCCTTCCGGCCCCGGCTTCAACTTTTTCCGGTGATTTTTCTGGCCGCCCCTTGCACAACCTGAAAAAATATGTTATAAAAGTAGAGTTAATGCGTGGAACGGGAAAATGTCCCCGGATTCCCCCGCCAGAGAGCGCCTGTCACCGGCTGAAAGCAGGCGCAGAGGGAATGGGACTGGTTCGCCCGGGAGCTGTCCGGAGGAAATGCCGGACCGGCTGATGGCCGTTACCCCATCAAAGAGTGCGGACCCTTTCCTTTTGGGTCCGAATGCGGGTGGTACCGCGGAAGGCTGGCCTTTCGTCCCCTATGTCGGGATGAATGGCCATTTTTATTTTATGTCAACCCAACACCAGAAAAGGAGTTTTTGCTATGAAGGAAAAACTGGCGCAGATCCGCGCCGAGGCTTTAGGGGCCATCCAGCAGGTCCAGGACGCCGCCGCCCTGGACGCCCTGCGGGTCAAGTATCTGGGCAAGAAGGGCGAGCTCACCGCCGTGCTGAAGCAGATGGGCTCCCTGTCCGCCGAGGAGCGGCCCGTCATGGGCCAGCTGGCCAACGAGGTCCGCAGCGCCCTTACCGAGGCCATTGCCCAGCAGGGCAAGCACCTGGAGGAGCTGGCCCTGGAGCGGAAGCTGAAGGAGGAGGCCCTGGACGTCACCATCCCCGGTGAGAAGCACGAGCTGGGCCACCGGCACCCCATCACCCTGATCATGGATGAGGTGAAGGAGATCTTCATTGGCATGGGCTTCACCGTGGCCGAGGGCCCGGAGATTGAGCTGGCCGAGTACAACTTCACCCGTCTGAACACCGAGGAGGGCCATCCCGGCCGGGAGTGGACCGACACCTTCTATATCACCCCCGGTGATGCCGACCCCAAGAACGACGCGGTGCTGCTGCGCAGCCAGACCAGCCCCATGCAGGTGCGCACCATGGAGGCCCAGAAGCCCCCCATCCGCATCATCGCCCCGGGCCGGGTGTACCGGAAGGACGAGGCCGACGCCACCCACTCTCCCATGTTCCATCAGATCGAGGGCATGGTGGTGGACAAGGGCATCACCATGGCCGACCTGAAGGGCACCCTGAACGCCGTCATCAAGAGCCTCTACGGCGAGGACTCCGTCACCCGGTTCCGTCCCCACCACTTCCCCTTCACCGAGCCCTCCTGCGAGGTGGACGTCCAGTGCTTCGCCTGCCACGGCAAGGGCTGCAGCGTCTGCAAGGGCGAGGGCTGGATCGAGGTGCTGGGCGCCGGCATGATCCATCCCAAGGTGCTCGAGGGCTGCAACATCGACACCGACGTCTACTCCGGCTGGGCCTTCGGCATGGGCGTGGAACGGCTGGCCATGATGCGCTACGGCATCAACAACCTGAAGCTCTGCTTTGAAAACGACGTCCGGTTCCTGGAACAGTTCTGAGGAAAAGGAGGACAAGCGACATGATTTTATCCCGTAACTGGCTGAACGAATTCGTTCCCAACGTCAGTGTTGACGATATTGACGACAAGGCCTTCTCCGAGGCCCTGACCATCTCCGGCTCCAAGGTGGAGACCTATGAGGAGCTGGGGGCTGAAATTTCCAACGTGGTGGTGGGCCGTATCACCGAGCTGGTCCGGCATCCCAACTCCGACCACATGTGGGTGTGCCAGATCGATGTGGGCGACGAGACCGTCCAGATCTGCACCGGCGCCTGGAACGTCCATGTGGGGGACCTGGTGCCCGTGGCCAAGCACAAGTCCACCCTGCCCGGGGGTGTGAAGATCACCAAGGGCAAGCTGCGCGGCGTG
>CABRZO010000064.1 GCA_902475455.1 uncultured Eubacteriales bacterium | reverse complement strand
CCAACGTCAAGGTGGACATCAGCCGCTTCAAAGGTTTGGGTGAGATGGACCCCCACGAGCTGTGGGAGACCACCATGGACCCCACCCGCCGCACTTTGAAGCAGATCACCCTGGACGACGCGGTGGCGGCGGACCAGATCTTCACCATTCTGATGGGCGAAAAGGTGGAGCCCCGCCGGGAGTATATCGAGCGCAACGCCCACTACGCCGTCAACCTGGACTTCTAAGAGAGGGGGAGCAGATCCAAAATGGCTAAAATGAAGCGGGACTATGATCCCGAGGAGATCCGCTACCCGGATCAGAAAATCATCCAATCCGAGCTGGTCCAGGAGATGGAGACCAGTTATATCGAATACGCCATGTCCGTCATCGTGGGCCGGGCCCTGCCCGACGTCCGGGACGGACTGAAGCCGGTGCACCGGCGCATCCTCTACGCCATGTACGAGGACAACCTGACCAGCGACAAGCCCTTCAAGAAGTCCGCCACCTGCGTGGGCGACGTGCTGGGCCGGTATCACCCCCACGGTGATGCCAGCGTGTACGATGCCATGGTGCGTCTGGCCCAGGACTTCTCCATGCGCTATCTGCTGGTGGACGGCCACGGCAACTTCGGCAGCGTGGACGGAGATCCCCCCGCCGCCTACCGTTACACCGAGGCCCGCATGAGCAAGATGGCCGGGGAAATGCTCCGGGACATCGAGAAGGAGACCGTGGACTGGGACCCCAACTTTGACGAGAGCCGTAAGGAGCCCCGGGTGCTGCCCAGCCGGTTCCCCAACCTGCTGGTCAACGGCTCCAGCGGCATTGCCGTGGGCATGGCCACCAACATCCCGCCCCACAACCTGCGGGAGGTCATCGACGCCTGCGTCTGCGTGCTGGACAACCCGGAGGCGGACCTGAACGACCTGATGCAGTACGTCAAGGGCCCCGACTTCCCCACCCGGGGCATCATTATGGGCCGCAGCGGCATCCGGGCCGCCTACGCCACCGGCAAGGGAAAAATCATCCTCCGGGCCCGGACCGAGTTCGAGGAGTTCGGCCACGACCGGATCCGGATCATCGTCACCGAGCTGCCCTATCAGGTCAACAAGAAGATGCTGGTGAAAAACATCGCCGACCAGGTCCGGGACAAGCGGCTGGAGGGCATCTCCGGCCTCCGGGACGAGTCCGACCGCAACGGCATGCGCATCGTCATCGAGATCAAGAAGGACGCCAACCCCCAGGTGGTGCTCAACCGGCTCTTCGCCCAGACCCAGCTCCAGAGCTCCTTCGCCGTGGTCATGCTGGCCCTGACCGACAACCAGCGGCAGCCGAAAATTTTCTCCCTGCGGCACATGATCGACGAGTATCTCGCCTTCCAGGAGGAGATCATCACCCGCCGCACCGTCTATGACCGCCGGAAGGCCCAGGAACGGGCCCACCTGCTGGAGGGTCTGCTGATCGCCCAGGCCAACATTGACGAGGTCATCAAGATCATCCGGGAGAGCTACGACGACGCCAAGGAAAATCTGATGGCCCGGTTCGGGCTGGACGACATCCAGGCCCAGGCCATTCTGGACATGCAGCTGAAACGCCTCCAGGGTCTGGAGGAGGAGAAGCTCCGCAACGAGTATGAGGAGCTGGAACAGCGCATCGCCTACTATGACCAGCTTTTGAGCGACGAAGGCATGCTGAAGAGCGTGCTGAAGGAGGAGCTCATCGCCATCCGGGACAAGTTCGGAGACGACCGCCGCACCGAGATCATGGATGTGGAGGACGACCTGGATATCGAGGACCTGATCGAGGAGGAGGAGTGCGTGTTCACCCTGACCCAGGGTGGCTATATCAAGCGCACCCCGGTCAGCGCCTACCGGTCCCAGCGCCGGGGCGGCAAGGGGGTCAACGCCCAGACCCTGAAGGAGGAGGACTATGTGAAGGGCCTCTTCACCGCCTCCACCCACGACTTCATTCTGTTCTTTACCAACATCGGCAAGGTTCACCGGCTCAAGGGATACCGGGTGCCGGAGGCCAGCCGCACCGCCAAGGGTACCCCCATCATCAATGTGCTCCCCCTGGAGAATGGGGAGAGCGTCACCGCCATGCTCCACGTCCGGAGCCTGGAGGAGCCCGACCGGTACCTGATGATGGCCACCCGGATGGGCACCGTCAAGCGCATCACCCTCCAGAGCATCAACACCGCCCGGAAGAGCGGCATCCGGGCCCTGAGCCTGGAGGAGGGGGATCAGCTGATCTCCGTGGCCGTCACCGACGGGGAGCAGGACGTGCTGCTGCTGACCCATGAGGGTATGGCCATCCGGTTCCACGAGTCCGACGTGCGGTGCATGGGCCGGGACGCCGTGGGCGTCCGGGGCATCAAGCTCCGGGAAGGCGACTGGCTCATCGGCGGCGAGATCGTCCAGGAGGGCAAGTTGCTCTTCTCCGTCACCGAGAACGGCTACGGCAAGCGCACCAACCCCGAGGAATTCTCCGCCCAGAACCGGGGCGGCCAGGGCGTCAAGGGCTACCAGTGCACCCAGAAGACCGGCCCGGTGGCCGGGGTGGCCATGGTGGCGGAAAACGAGGATCTGATGATGATCTCCGACGACGGCACCATCATCCGTACCGCCTCCGCCGGGGTGGGCATCATCGGCCGGGCCACCCAGGGCGTCAAGGTGATGACCGTGGCCGAGGGTGTGAAGGTCATCGGTCTGGCAGTGGCAGAGCCGGAGGAGTCCGAGGAGGACACTCCCGCCGGGGAGAATGTTTCCTCCGTCCCCGCCGGCGAGACGGCAGCGGAAGCCGCCGCCCCTGAGGCAAGCGAATAACCCAATTTTTTCAGGGGCGGCCCTTTTCCCAAAAGGCCGCCCCTGCCTTTGTCCGGAAAACGAAGCATGCTATGTCGGCCAGAATGAAAAGCCGCCCCTGCGCTTTTCAAATGACACCATAGAGATATGAGGTAAATTGCCATGTCCGACCACAATTTTTATGATTCCCTGGTAAAATTCGCCGGGGAAAACCCCCTGCGGCTCCATATGCCCGGCCACAAGGGAAAGAAAATGCCCATGGAGGAGTGGAATGCCCTGGCCCTCCTGGACTTCACCGAGCTCACCCCCACCGGCAACCTCTACGGCGACGGCGACGACTGGCTGGAGGATTCCCAGCGGCTCTGGGCCTGGGACTGGGGGATGGACGCCGCCTTTTACGCCACCGGCGGCTCCACCCAGGGGATTCTGACCCTCTTCGCCCTGTTCACCCGGCCCGGGGACACGGTGCTGGTGGATCGGGTGTGCCATAAGAGCGTCCACAGCGCCCTGGCCCTCTTCGATTTGAAGCCGGTGTGGCTGAACCGGCCCTGGCTCCAGAACTGCGCCGTCACCGGCCCCCTGACAGAAGCATCGGTGATCCAGGCCCTGAAGGAGCACCCGGAAGCCAAAGCCCTGCTGGTCACCAGCCCCACCTATTACGGGGTGCTCAGCGACCTGGAGGGGCTGGGGGAGCTTTGCCACCGCCGGGGGCTGAAACTGCTGGTGGACGGGGCCCACGGGGCCCATCTGCCCCTGGTGCTGGAGCAGTTCGGCCAGAACTGCCTGTTGGGCTTCAACCCCTACCGCCCCGCCGACGGTGTCACCGTCTCCGCCCACAAAACCCTTTCCGCCCCGGGACAGACCGCCATTATCTTTGCCAACGGGGTCACCATCCGGCAGCTGCGCCGCTCTGCCGGGCTGGCGGCCACTTCCTCCCCCTCCTATCCCATGCTGGCAGCCCTGGACAAGCTGCGGCCCTGGATGTATGAGCGCCGGGGCAGCTACCGCCGGGTGGCCGCCTGGTGCGCCGACCTGCGGAACAATTACCCCTGCCTGCCCCTGAAGGGGGCGGGGCTGGACCCCTGCCGGCTGGTGCTCCAGGTGGAGGACGGCTACCGGCTGGCCCAGCAGCTGGAGGAAAAGGGCGTCTATGTGGAGATGGCCGACAACTTCCATGTGGTGTGCATCCTCACCGCCGCCGACAACGAGCGGGATATTTTAAGGCTCAAGCGGGCTTTGAATGTCTTGGGATTGCGGGGAAAGGCTGCCTTTGTGCCGGACCTGGAGGCGCCGCCGCTGCCGGAGGCAAAATTATCTCCCCGTCAGGCCCGATTTGCCGAGGCGAGGCGGACCCGGCTGGGCCAGGCCCTGGGGAAGATTGTGGCGGACCCCATCGCCCCCTATCCCCCCGGGGTGCCGGTGGTGGCCCCCGGCGAGGTGGTCACAGAAAAAATACTCGATTATTTGTACAAATTGTGTTATGATGAAAACAGCGTCATTCTGACGGTGGAACCCTGATCCTTTGGAATCTTTTGCCCCGGAACCCGGGAGAGGAGCGGCCATGGAACACCAGACCTCTCAAGTGAATATTCCCTTTCACGCCACCATTCTGGCCGGTGGTGGCCCCGAGCGAAAGGCCAGAGCCATGAAAATGGCCCAGGCCCTGGTGTGCACCGCCCCGGAGGAGCAGAGACCCTGCGGGGTGTGCCGGGACTGCCGGAAGGTTTCCGAGGGCATCCACCCCGACGTCATCCCCATTGAGCGGTTCATGGAGGAGAAGGACGTGGGGGTGGAGATCAAAATCGCCCCCATCCGCACCCTGCGAGGGGATGCCTTCATCCGGCCCAACGAGGCCGCCCGGAAGGTCTATGTCATCGACAACGCCCAGACCATGAATCTAAACGCCCAGAACGCCCTGCTGAAGCTGCTGGAGGAGGGCCCCAAATACGCCGCCTTCCTGCTGCTCTGCGACCGGGCCGGGGCGCTGCTGGAGACCATCCGGTCCCGGTGTGCCGTCATTCATCTGGAGGAGGAGGTCCGGGAGACCGACCCCTGGGCCCTGGAATTCGTGGGTCTGCTCTCCTCCGGGGACGAGCTGGAGCGCTGCGGCTTTCTGGCCCGGCTGGAGCTGGCCAAGCCCGACCGGCAGCGGCTGGAGGGGTTTCTGTCCAGCCTGGAGGAGCTGCTCCAACAGGCGGTGGTGGCGTCCGTCACCGGAGGCTGCCAGAGCAATGAGATCCGCAATCTGACCCGCCGCCATTCCAGCGCCCAACTGCTGGCCTGGGCGGATCTGGCCCGGCAGGGGCGGGACATGCTGCCCTTCCATGTGAGCGCCGGGCATCTGCTGGGCTGGCTGGGGGCCAGCCTGTCCGGCGGCCGGGTTTAACTGTTTGCAAGGAGTAACACATCTATGACTGAGATCATCAGCGTCCGCTTCAAAGAGGGCGGAAAATCATACTATTTCAACCCCAACGGCCTCACCGTGGTCCCGGGAGATCGGGTGATCATCGAGACCAGCCGGGGGGTGGAGTTCGGCGAGTGCGTGGAGGGCAACCGGCTCATCGACGAGATGGAGCTGGTGTCCCCCCTGCGTCCCGTGGTCCGGAAGGCCACCGAGGCCGACTTCAAGGCCATGGAGCAGAACAAGGAGAAGGAGCAGAAGGCCTTCCAGATCTGCCAGCAGAAGATCCAGGAGCACGGCCTGGACATGAAGCTGGTGGAGGTGGAGTACAACTTCGACGGCAGCAAGATCCTCTTCTTCTTCACCAGCGAGGGCCGGGTGGATTTCCGGGCCCTGGTGCGGGATCTGGCCGGGGTGTTCCACACCCGCATCGAGCTGCGGCAGATCGGCGTGAGGGACGAGGCCAAAATGCTGGGAGGCCTGGGTGTCTGCGGCCGGCCCTATTGCTGCAACGCCTTTTTGTCGGACTTCCATCCCGTGTCCATCAAGATGGCCAAGACCCAGAACCTCTCCCTGAACCCCACCAAAATTTCCGGCGCCTGCGGCCGGCTCATGTGCTGCCTGAAGTACGAGCAGGAGGCCTATGAGGACGTTTTAAAGCGTACCCCCAAGCTGGAGAGCCTGGTGGAAACCCCCGACGGGGTGGGCACCGTCAACGCGGTGCAGCTGCTGCGGGAGAAGGTCAAGGTGCGGCTGGACGAGGACCCGGAGAACCCCCGGGTGTACTCCAGCTCCGACATCACCGTGATTCGCTCCGGCAAGGGCAAGCGGCCCGAGGGCTACGAGCTGCCGGACCCGGCGGAGAAGCCCCAGAAAACCCAGCCCCGGCTGAAGTCCGAGGCCCCGGCGGCTCCGGCGGAGCAGTCCGGCCAGTCCCGCCGCTCCGGCCAGCCCAAACCCGCCCAGGACCAGAAGGCCCAGCCCGCCCCCAAGGCGGAGTCCGCCGCCCCTTTGGAAACCCCCGGCGCTGTTGCCGGTGAGGGGGAGGCCGCCAAGGCACCCCGGCGCCGGCATCGCTCCCATCGCCGTTCCAAGGGTGCCGGAGAGGGGGGCCAGCAGCCCCAGCAGCAGGCCCAGCAGAGCCAGAAAACCGAGGCCCCCAAGGGGGAGGCCGGGGACAAGCCCGCCGGGGAGAAGCGCAGCCGGCGGCACCGCTCCCGCCGCCGTCCCTCCGGCGGAGGCAACAAGGGGGAGGGCGCTTCCGGCCCCAAGCCCCAGGAATAAGAAGGAAAAAACAGGCGCACCGCGAATTTTCTTTCGCAGTGCGCCTGATTCTTTGTAAACAGGGAAAACACGGATGGAACATGCGGCGGGGGCAAGCCCCCGCCCTACCGGCTTCGCTGCACCCCAAGGGAGCAGGGTGAAGCCGTTTGAAAAATCAGAAATAGAGCCAGGGTTTATCTTGGGCAATCTGATAGGCGGTGTCCACCCCGGCCATGGCCATGGCGAACAGCATCAGAAACAGCAGCAGCACAATGGAGGCCACGTCGAAGCTGAATTTGTCCCGGGTCCTGGGCAGGGCCCCCAGCAGCACCTCCACCCCAAGGGACAGAAACACCACCGGCCACAGCTTGAAGATCAGCTCGTAGCTCAGATAGCCCGAGAACAGATGGACCAGGAACAGCACCCCGAACAGAATCAGCATGCAGCCCAGGGTGAGGGTGCCCACTTTATGCGTCCGCATGGTCGTCACCCTCCTCTGCTGTTCCGTCGGCGTCCCGGGTCTCCGGGGCGTCCTGAGGAGCCTGGGGAGCATCGGTCACATTGGCCACAATGGGGGCCTGGGGAGCCTGAGGAGCCTGGGTCTGGAATGTTACATCAGGGGTGTAGATGGGGGCATAGGTGGGCACGCTCTGGGGGGGAGCCTGCCGCTCCTGCTGCTCCTCCTGCTCCAGCTCCCTCTTTTTGCCGGTGATGAGCCGAATGCCCAGCAGCAGCACCAGCACGCCCATGACCGCCCGGGGCAGCCGATAGAAGAAGTTGCCCAGGAAGCCGCCGAAGAACCAACCCAGCCAGGCAAACAGATTTTCCCACAGCAGGAAGGCGCCGATGACGATCAGGGCCACGGCCACCACCCACTTGTTGCGGCTGTTCCACTGGAAGGTGTGGGACAGTCCCTCCCAGAGGTAGCGGTCCTCCAGCTGGCAGAACTCATCCAGGGGCATGCTGCGCAGGTTGTGGGTGTGCAGGAAGCTGTAAAACCACAGGATGATACACAGCAGGGACAGGGCGGACACCTGCAGGATCAGGGGCACCAGCAGCACCACAAAGAAGCAGAGCATCAGGCTGACTCCCTGGCGGTACAGGCCGAAGTACATCTCTCCGGCCCCGGGCATCAGGGACAGGATAAAGGTCCAGAAGCGGTTTTTCTGGTTATTCATGGCGGTTTCCTCCAAAATCAAAATTGAGAATGAACTGGGATAATTTCTGGTTGATGCTCTGATAGCCCTCCTCCAGCTTGTCGGTGAACTGGTTGAACTGCTGGGCGGTGGAAAGGCTGGGGGCATTCTGAGCGGGCTGGGAGAGGTGGTTTACCGACCGGCCGCCGGCAAAGACCAGCACCAGGGAGGCGGCGGTGGCCAACCCCACCCGGACACAGTAGTCGGCAAACTGCCGCTTTCGGCTGGGTCTGGGCCGGGAGACAGACTGCCGGGCGGCCTCCTCCAGGATGGCGGGTTTCAGGTCCCGGGGGGCGGAGAGCAGGCCCTGTTCCTCGGAAAACTCCATGAGGGAGAGCAGCGCTTCGTCGCTGAGGTATTCAAAATCATTCATGGTACCTGCTCCTTTCTGATGAGTTTTTTCAGCTGGGCCTTGGCCCGGTACACCCGGGTCTGGACGGTTTTCAGATTCTGGCCCGTGTCCTGGGCGATCTCCTGGAAACTTCGCTCCTCCACAAAGTAGAGCAGCGCCGTGGAGCGATAGGGTTCCTTCAGGGCCTCACAGGCGTTTTGCAGCTCCTCCTGGACTTCCTGGTCCAGCACCTGCCGCTCCGGGTCCGGGGCGTCGTCGGGGACAAAGGGCAGGGCCTCCTCCCCGTCGGGCAACAGCTGAAGTTTTCGGCGCCGGAGAAAATCCGTGCACTTGTTGGCGGCAATCCGGCACAGCCAGGCCTTTTCATGCTGGCCGTCAAACCGGTCCAGGGCGGTCCAGGCGGAGAGGAAGGTTTCCTGGGTCAGATCCTGGGCCTCAAAATAGCTGCCCACCATCCGGTAGCACAGGGTAAACACCAGATCCTGGTAGCGGTCGACCAGCTGTTCTAATGTGATGGAATTGATGTCGGCCGCCTCCTCTCCTGAGATGCATCTTCTGCCTATTATAACGGAGGTGACGCCCGGTTGTATTCAGTTTTCAAAAAATTTTCCAACAAAAAACAGGCTGTCGCATTTCCATGCGTCAGCCTGTTTTTCTGAGTCCGTCTAGATTGTGTCCTTCTGAGGGCTTTCCCACCTTGTCATTCTGAGCGCAGCGAAGAATCCTCTCTCGCTAGCCCAGGCCAGGGGGGAAAGGATCCTTCGTCGGGCTGCGCCCTCCACAGGATGACAGGGGGAGAAACTTGTTTCAAATCACACCTGGCTGCCCTCCATCAGCAGCACAATGGCGGTGCGGTCGTCGGACACCGGCTGGTCGTGGCACAGCAAAGCCCCGGCCAGGTCCTTGGGGCTGTCCCCCCGGAAGGTGCGGATCTGCTCCCGGACCCACTCGTCCTCGGTGCCGTCGGTGACCCCGTCGCTGACCAGCACCGCCAGATCCCCGGGCCGCAGCCGGAACCGGCTCACGTCAGGGCCAGCCCCCTGCTGGAGGCCCGCCGGCAGGGTGGAGGAGGTGATCCGGCTCAGCACCCCGTCCCGGCGCAGGTAGGTGGGGCCCGCCCCCAGCTTGTACACCGCCCCCTCGCCGGTTTTCAGATCCAGCTCCAGCAGGTCAATGGTGGTAAATCCTCCGGTGCACTCCCACCGGAGCCCCAAAGCGCTGGCCACCGTGGCCAGGGCCACCTCCGGGCCGATGCCGGCGGACAGAAACTGTTCCAGCAGCCGGTAGGCAAACCGGCTGTCCCGGGCGGCGTCGGCTCCGGAGCCCATGCCGTCGCAGAGCACCACCCAGAGCACCCCGGTGTCGTCCCGGAACCAGCCCCCGGCGTCGCCGCTGACCTCCTGGCCCGGCCGTTTGCCCGCCGCCACCCCCGCCAGGGCGGACATGGTGGTGGTGGCACTTCCCATGGCGGGCACCGCCGGCTCCTCCAGGGATAGGGCGCTCTCCCCCAGCAGCCGGGCCATCCGCTCATACTGCCGGCACAGGGCCCGCCGGGCCTCCTGCAGCTTCAGCCGGTAGCGCCGCCGGGTCATCTCCCCGGCGTACTCCTGATTGGCGCCGTTCACCAGCTCGTTGAGCCGGGAGCACCGGGCGGCGAAGGCCACCGGGAAATCCGCCGGGTCCGCCCGGCCCCGCTTTTCCATCCCCTCCGCCGCCGGCCGCAGGGATTTCTGGGTGGCGGTGCGCTCCCGCTTCCAGCAGGTGGAGTGGAACACGCAGCCCTGACACACCCGCTGGGCCGCCCGCTCGAAGAGGGCGGAGCCGTCCAGTTTGGGCTCCTGGGTCTGGTCCAGGTCTGAGGAGAGCTGTTCATAGAGGGTGCGAAAGGCAGTGCCCTGCCGCCGCAGCCGCTGCTGCACCGCCTCCAGGGCCGGGGTGGCCAGGGTCTGGGGGGCGGTGGGTTTGGCCGGGGCTTCCTGACGCTTGGGGGAGACCTCCACCGGGGGCGGCATGGTCTGGGACTTGGGCAGCAGTTTTCCCAGCTTGTCCAGCACCCCCAGGGGAATGGCCAGATAGAGGCAGCAGCCCAGGGCCCCCTCCCAGAAGGGGCCGAAATTCTGGGCGGTGGGGAAATTCCACAGGGTGACGAAGAGCAGCCCCGTCATCAGGGACACCACCCCCAGGTGGCGGCCCCACCGGGAGCCCACGGCGGTGAGCAGTCCCGCCACCCCGAAGGCGGCGGCATAGGTGCAGCCTCCGCCCCCGGCCAGGTCCAGGCACAGCCCCAGGGCCAGGGCGGCGGCAGCGCAGCCGAAGGGCTCCACATACCGGCCCGCCCAGAGCACCGCCCCGGCGCAGAGAATGCCCCCCAGACTCAGGGAGAAGGGCAGGGGCACCGCCTGGAGGGAGATGGCCAGGGCCCCCAGGGTGAGCAGGGTGGCCAGCCGCTGCTGGTCGGCGGTGGCGTCCCGCCGGGCGGCCAGGGTGAAGAACCGGGCGGAGAGGCCCACCAGCAGCAGCTCCGTGGCGAAGCAAATGACGCTGACGGCCTCCCAGCCCGCCTCGGCTAAGTACACAAAGCCGGTGAGCCCCCCCAGAAAGGCGGCGGCCAGGGGCATGAAGTACCGGGCGGTGTAAAGTTTCAGGTCATAAAAGGCGAAGGCCACGGCATAGATCAGAATGGCGGTGGCCAGATACCGGAAGGCGTCCACCAGGGGCTTGGAGAGCAGATAGCCCATGCTGGCCCCCAGCAGGGCAAAAAATCCCCCGGCCCCGGGGCCGGAGGCGGCCACAAAGCCCAGGGCGAAGGGGGAGTAGCCCCCCAGAATTTCCCCCGCCGCCAGCACGGCGGAGAGCAGGAACCGGGTGGCGCACTCGGAGGCCAGGGACACCCAGGGCGCCTTCAACACCACGTTTTTTGCGTTTTTTGCCCACGGTTTTTCTTTCGCCATGCGGGAGGGCGCCCGCCTGCGTTGTTTCGTTTGCATATGCTTGTCCCCCTTGGAGCAGAGATTTTTCCCCAGTATAGGAGAAGTTTTCTGCGGAAGGGGTCGGAAAATAAACGGGACAAAAAGTACTGATTTTCCAGGAAAAACCCGGGCGTTTTTCCTCTGAGTGTGACAAAAAGGACAATTTAGCCTTTTGGATCGGAGCCGCTCCCCCCGGTGGGAGAAAAAGTTCCACCCCTCGTGGCAAAGGGAGCGAAAGGGGCAAAAGATCCGAAAAATCCCCGTTCCGGAGAGAACGTAGGGCGGGGGCTTGCCCCCGCCGCATTCCCGTCAGCGTTTCCCCGCAGCGGCGGCGCCAAGGGGCCGCCCTACCATGGTTCCCGGAAGCTGTCCTGCCGTAGGGCGGGGGCTTGCCCCCGCCGCCATGGTATCGGCGGGCGGTGTCTTCTCGGGATGACAGAAGGGGACAAAAAAAGACGAGCCTTTTCCCAAAAGGCTCGTCTTTTTTTAGTGCAGAGAAAACTCCCTCAGTCCTCCTCTTCCTCCGGCTCCGGGGGGGTCAGGGGAAAGACCAGGGTGAACCGGCTGCCCAGGCCGGGCCGACTGGACACGTCGATGCGGCCGGCGTGGCGGG
>CABRZO010000063.1 GCA_902475455.1 uncultured Eubacteriales bacterium | reverse complement strand
CCCGCCGAGCGGTGGAATACCTGATTGAAAAGGGGCACCGGGACATCGGCTATATCCGGGGCTCCTTCCGGATCAAGGCCTTCTGCGCCCGGGAGCTGGGCTACCGCCAGACCCTGCTGGAGCACGACCTGCCCCTGAATCCGGATTGGACCATCACCGTGGGCACCAAAACCGAGTCCTCCTATGTGGATATGCTGGCCTGGCTGGAGCGGGGCCAAGCTCTGCCCACCGCCTTCTTTGCCGACAACGACCTAATGGCCTTCGGGGTAATCCGGGCTTTGAAGGAAAAGGGCATCCGGGTGCCGGAGGATGTGTCCATTGTGGGCTTTGACGATCTGCCCTATTGTACCGTATCTTCCCCGGCCCTGACCACCATCCTGGTGCACAAGCGTTCCATGGGGTGGGAGGCGGTGCGCCGGCTGCTGACCATGATGGAGGAGCCCTCCAGCTGTAAATTCAAGATTGAGAGCTGTACAGATTTCGTGGAGCGGGACAGCGTTCGGCAGCGAACAGGTTGAGCACAACGGATAAAACAATCTGACCAGTAGGATAAAAACGTTTATATAAATTTCGAGCCGGCCCGGCAGGGCCGGCTCTTTTTTTGTGCCGTTTTTCCTGGGAATTGCCACTGTGTACAAAGAATACCTCATCCAAACAGAAAAACTATTACATAAACACAACAAACCGGAAAAAAACCTGTGAATGTTGCACAAGATGAATTCATCAAAACTGAGTATATAAACAAAAAGTAAAAACATTTACAAAAAATATTGAAATAATTTTTTAAAATGTTTATACTGGTGTCAATGAAAAGAACCTGTTTTTTACAGGCGCAAAACAGGAAAGCGAGGAAAAGGGTATGGCAAGCATCAAATTGGGATTTGCTCCCACCCGCCGCAGCATCTTCAGCGCTCCGGACGCCATCAAGTACCGGGGACTGACTGCGGACCGGCTCCGGGAGCTGGGTGTGGATTTTGTAGACATCGACGACATCAATGAGGAGGGCCTGCTCTATAACGAGGACGATCGGCTGAAAATTGTGGAGAAGTTCCGGGCGGCAGGGGTGGACGGCCTGCTGCTGGCCCACTGCAACTTCGGCACCGAGTATCTCTGTGCCCGGCTGGCCAAGGATTTGAATGTGCCGGTACTGCTCTGGGGTCCCCTGGACGAGCGGCCCGCCCCGGACGGCTCCCGGCTCCGGGACACCCAGTGCGGCCTCTTTGCCACCGGCAAGGTGCTGCGGCGCTTCGGGGTCCCCTTTACTTACATGACCAACTGCCGGCTCAACGACCCGGTGTTTGAGCGGGGGATCCGGGACTTCCTGGCGGTGTGCAATGTGGTGCGCACCTTCCGGAACATCCGGATCCTGCAGATCGGCCCCCGGCCTTTCGATTTCTGGTCCACCATGTGCAACGAGGGGGAGCTGCTGGAGAAGTTCAACGTCCAGCTGGCCCCGGTGCCCCTGCCGGAGCTGACGGCGGAGGTGAAGCGGGCCATCGCCGACGAGGAAGAGGTCCAGAAGACCATGGCTTATTGCCGGGCCAACATGGAGATCAACGTAAGCGACCAGCAGCTCACCAATGTGGCAGGCCTGGCGGTGGCCATGGAGCGGCTCATGAAGAAGTACCACTGCAACGCCGGGGCCATCCAGTGCTGGAACGCCTTGCAGGATGAGCTGGGCATCATGCCCTGCGCCGCCAACGCCCTGCTCAACGACAAGGGTATCCCGGTGGTCTGCGAGACCGACATCCACGGGGCCATCACCGCCCTGATGGTGGAGGCCGCCGCCAACGATGACACCCGCAGCTTCTTTGCCGACTGGACCATCCGGCACCCGGACATCGAAAACGGCGAGCTACTGCAGCACTGCGGCCCCTGGCCTCTGTCGGTGGCGGGCTGCAAGCCCTGCATCACCTATCCTCTGGCCTTTGACTATCCCGGCGCCATCACCGCCGAAGCCAAGCACGGCCAGGTGACCCTGGCCCGGTTCGACGGGGACAACGGCGAGTACTCCCTGCTGCTGGGCAACGCCAAGGGCGTGGACGGCCCCAAGGGCATGGGCACCTACCTCTGGGTAGAGGTGGACAACATTAAGCGGCTGGAGGCCAAGATTGTGGAAGGCCCCTACATCCACCACTGTGTGGGCATCCACAAGGATGTGGTGCCGGTACTCTACGAGGCCTGCAAGTACCTGGGTGTGAAACCCGATCTTTACGACCCCATTGAAGAAGAGGTCAAGGCGTATCTAAGAGGAGAGTGAATCGGACCATGATGGATGTAAAGGCACTGGAACGCAAGGCCTGTGACATTCGGACCGACGTGGTGAAACTGATCCATGCCGCGGGCTGCGGACATATCGGCGGCGATATGAGCGAAATGGAGGCCCTGGTGGCCCTCTACTACAAACATATGAACTGTTCCCCGGAGAACCAGAAGGACCCCAACCGGGACCGCTTTGTGCTCTCCAAGGGCCACTCGGTGGAGACCCTCTACTGCATTCTGGCGGACAAGGGCTACTTTGACCGGGAGGAGCTGATGACCACTTACAGCGCCTTCGGCTCCCGGTTCATCGGCCACCCCAACAACAAGATCCCCGGCATCGAGGTCAACTCCGGCTCCCTGGGCCACGGCCTTTCCGTGGCGGTGGGCATGGCCAAGGCGGGCAAAATGGCCGGAGCCGACTACCGGGTGTATACCGTCATCGGTGACGGTGAGCTGGCGGAGGGCAGCGTCTGGGAGGGCGCCATGGCCGGCGGCCACTTTAAGCTGGACAATCTCACCGCTCTGGTGGACCGGAACCGGCTCCAGATCTCCGGCACCACCGAGGAGGTCATGGCCCAGGACAGCCAGGAGACCCGCTGGGCCGCCTTCGGCTGGAACGTCATCAGCATCCCCGGCAACGACATGACCGCCGTGGACGCCGCCCTCACCGCCGCCAAGGAAGTGAAGGGCAAACCCACTGTGATTATTCTCAATACCACCAAGGGCTGCGGAGTCTCCTTCATGGAGAACAGCGCCCCCTGGCACCATAAGGTAATGGACGACGAGCAGTACAGCCAGGCCCTGGCTGAACTGGAGGAAAGGAAGGCGAGCATCTGATGGCAATGGCAAATAAGCAGGTCATCTGCAATGTGCTCATGGAGCTGGCCCAGCAGGACCCCATGGTCACCGTGCTGTGCTCCGACTCCCGGGGCTCCGGCTCCATGACGGAGTTCGCCAACCGGTTCCCGGACCAGTTCGTGGAGGTGGGCATCGCGGAGCAGTCCCTGGTGTCCATGGCCGCCGGCATGGCCAGCACCGGCCGGAAGCCGGTGGCGGTGTCCCCGGCCTCCTTCCTGTCTACCCGCTCCATGGAGCAGGTGAAGGTGGACTGCGCCTATTCCCACAACAACGTGCTGCTGCTGGGCATCTCCGGCGGCGTCAGCTACGGCGCCCTGGGTATGACCCATCACTCCAGCACCGATATCGCCGACATGGCCTCCATCCCCGGCATGCGGGTGTATCTCCCCTCGGACCGGCTCCAGACCGAGCTGCTGACCCGGGCCCTGATGGAGGACACCGACCCGGCCTATGTCCGGGTGGGCCGCAACGCGGTGGAGGACGTGTATGAGGAGGGCAAGGTGCCCTTTGAGATGGATAAGGCCACCCTGGTCCGGGAGGGCGGCGACCTGGCCATCATCGCCTGCGGCGAGATGGTGCTCTACGCCAAGCGGGCCGCCGAGGCCCTGGCGAAAGAGGGCATCCAGGCCATGGTGGTGGACATGTACTGCGTCAAACCCCTGGACCGGGAGGCGGTGCTAAAGGCGGCTGCCACCGGCCATATCCTCACCGTGGAGGAGCATGTGGCCATCGGCGGCCTGGGCTCCATGGTGGCCCAGCTGGTGGCCCAGGAGGCCCCCTGCAGGATGAAGTGCCTGACCCTGCCGGACAGCCCGGTGATTACCGGCACCTCCAAGGAAGTGTTCCACTACTACGGCTTGGACGATGAGGGCATCGTCAAAGCCGCCCGGGAGCTGCTGGCATGAGCCGTTACATCCTGGCGGTGGACCAGTCCACCCAGGGGACCAAGGGGCTGCTCTTCGACGAGACCGGCGCCCTGGTGGCCCGGGCGGACCGGCCCCACCGGCAGATCATCAGCCCCGAGGGCTGGGTGAGCCACGACCCCATGGAGATCCGCTCCAACACCCTGGGGGTGTGCCGGGACGTGGTGGAAAAGGCGGGCATCCACAAGGGCGACATCGCCGCCCTGGGCCTCTCCAACCAGCGGGAGACCACCGTGGCCTGGAACCGGGAAACCGGGGAGAGCATCTGCCCCGCCATCGTCTGGCAGTGCGCCCGGGCCACCGGCTTCTGCGAGGCGCGGCAGGACTGGGCGGAGCGGGTGCGGCAGCGCACCGGTATTCCCCTGTCCCCCTATTTTCCCGCCGCCAAGATGGGCTGGATTCTGGAAAACGTGCCGGAGGCCAAGGACCTGGCCAAGGCTGGGAAGCTGGCCCTGGGCACCGTGGACAGCTGGCTGGTGTCCTTCCTGAGCCAAGATCACGCCCACAAGACCGACTACTCCAACGCCAGCCGAACCCAGCTCTTCGACATCCACCGGCTGTGCTGGGATGAAGAACTCTGCGACGCCTTCGGGGTGCCGGCGGAGGCCCTGCCGGAGGTGTGCATGTCGGATTCCTGCTTCGGCATGACGGACCTGGGGGGCTATCTGGAGCAGCCCATCCCCATCCACGGGGTGCTGGGGGACAGCCACGGGGCCCTCTTCGGCCAGGACTGCCGGAAGCCCGGCCAGGTGAAGGCCACCTACGGCACCGGCTCCTCGGTGATGATGAACATCGGCACCACTCCCCGCACCAGTGAACATGGCCTGGTGACCAGCCTGGCCTGGGGGATGGAAGGGAAGGTGGAGTACGTCTTTGAGGGAAACCTCAACTACACCGGGGCGGTGATGACTTGGCTCAAACAGGATGTGGGCCTCATCGAGACCGACCAGCAGGCCACGGATATGGCCTATGCCGCCAATCCCAAGGACACCGCCTATTTTGTCCCGGCCTTCTCCGGCCTGGGCGCCCCCTACTGGGACAGCCGGGCCAAGGGAATGCTCACGGGGCTCACCCGGACCACCGGCCGCAACGAGATCGCCAAGGCCTGCCTGGAGTGCATCGCCTACCAGATCACCGACCTCACCGAGCTGATGGGTAGCGAGTCGGGGATGGCCCTGGAAACCCTCCGGGTGGACGGAGGTCCCACCGCCAGCCGGTACCTGATGCAGTTCCAGAGCGACATGGCCCGGGTGGTGGTACAGATCCCGGAGATCCAGGAGCTCAGCGGCATGGGCGCCGCCTACGCTGCCGGCATCGCCGTGGGGCTGTACCACAAAGACCGGGTGTTTGAGGGGCACCGCCGCCGGGAGTACCGGCCGGAGATGCCCACCCAGCGCCGGGACCGGCTCTATGCGGGTTGGAAGCAGGCGGTGGGGCAGACCCTGACCCACCCCTGAAGGGAAAACCGTATATTACGGGTCAAAGGGGCCCGTATTATAAAACAAACATAAGGAGGAAACCAAAATGAAAAAGATCCTGGCAATGATCCTTGCTCTGGTCATGGCCCTGGCCCTGGTGGCCTGCGGCAACCAGGCGACCACCTCTGAGGGCGGCGCGACTTCCGAGCCCGACGCCTCCACTCCCTCCAGCTCTGCCGACGCCTCCGCTGAGGGCACCGACAGCGCCGAGCCCACCGAGACCGAGGCCAAGTTCCTGCCCGGCGGCGGCAGCAACATCGTCTATGTCATCACCCCCGCCACCTCCAACGCCTTCTTCGCCACTGAGGCCGAGGTAGCCAAGGCCGCCGCCGAGGAGCTGGGCTATGAGGTCAAGACCGTGTCCCATGATGACGACGCCTCCAAGCAGCTGGAGGCCATTGAGGCCGCCATCGCCGACAAGGCCGCCTTCATCATTCTGGACAACGCCGGTGCCGACGCCACCATCGAGGCTGTTCAGGCCGCTTATGATGCGGGCATCCCCTGCTTCCTGATCGACCGTGAGATCAACCAGTCCGGCCTGGCCGTGGCTCAGATCGTGGCCGACAACGCCCAGGGCGCCGCCGCCATCGCGGAAGTCTGGGTGGAAGAGATGAACTACGAGGGCAAGTATGCCGAGCTGCTGGGCCTGGAGAGCGACACCAACTGCCAGGTCCGTTCCGACAACTTCCACTCCGTCATCGACCAGTATGAGGACCTGGAGATGGTGGCTCAGCAGTCCGCCAACTGGGACCAGACCGAGGCCTATGAGAAGACCGAGGCCATCCTGCAGTCCAACCCTGAGATCACCGGCATCATCTGCGGCAACGACACCATGGCCTGCGGCGCCGCCGCTGCCTGCGCCGACGCTGGCCGTACCGACATCAAGATCATCGGCGTGGACGGCTCCGACGACGCCGCTGCCCTGATCAGAAGCGGCAACATGGTGGGCACCGCCCTCCAGCAGTGCGCCCTGATCGCCGAGATGGCGGTGGAGCAGGCTGACTACTACATCAACAACAACGGCGAGACCCTGGACGGCGTGGGCGAGAAGCAGCTGGTTCCCTGCGTGGCCATCACCGCCGACAACGTGGACAATCTGTCCGCCTTCGTGTACACCGAGGAGTAATTTGGCCTCTGACAGTTTGCTGTTTGGGGGCTGATCCGTAGATTCTCCACTCCTGCCGGGCATCCCAAGGGTGCCCGGCAGGAGAAACGCACAAACAGCAAACTGCGGGGACCTGTTCCCCACATACCGGTAGCATATCCCCCGGCGTGTTGGGAACAGGCCTCCGCAGTACAAACATTACAGCCAAGGAGAGGATAGTATGAAAAAGTTCAGACCCATCGCCGCGGCGCTGGTCCTGCTGTTGCTGGCAGGTTGCCTGACGGGCTGCGGCATCGTCAAAGTCATCCCCAAGGGCACCGAGGGCGACTACACCGGTGTAGTGGAATTCGACGCCGGGGCCGAGGCTGCCGGGGACTGGGCCGCCGTCCAGGAGAGCGTGGTGGGCCAGGCTCAGGATCTGGCGGAGCTGATGAGCGCCGGCACCACCAGCGGCACCACCTACGGCGTCAGTTTCACCGGCGCCGTGGAGGAGTATAACACCGACTCCCCCAAGGGCTATCTGCTGGTGAGTGTGGAGGGCGTCAGCGAAGAGGTCCACGTTCAGGTGGGCAGCGTTTTCAGCGGTACCACCGTCCGGGACTGCCAGACCCTGAAGGGCTATGAGGACTTTACCAATCAGACCGAGTGGTCCGCCTATGCCAAGACCCTCAACGACGAGGTGATGACCAATGTGGTGGAGCCTTTGGGAGACCTGAATTCCCTGGTGGGAGCCACCGTGGAAGTGGTGGGTTGCTTCTCTGCCGCCTCCGGCGAGATCGTGGTGACTCCGGTCTCCCTGACGGTGCAGTAAGGAGGGCGCATCATGTTTGATGATCCCAATGTGGTCCTGCATTGCGAGGCCATGGATAAGATCTATCCCGGCACCAAGGCCCTGGATCAGGTGTCCTTTGATGTGTACCGGGGCAAGGTCAACGTGCTGATCGGCGAGAACGGGGCGGGCAAATCCACCCTGATGAAGATCATCGCCGGCATCGAGCAGCCCTCCGGGGGCAAGATGTATCTGGAGGGCCAGGAGGTCTCCTTCCGGGACACCTCCGCCGCCCGGGCCAAGGGCATCGGCATCATCCATCAGGAGCTGAGCCTGTTCCCCAATCTGACCATTGCCCAGAATATTTACATGAACCACGAGAAGAAAAAGGGTATTTTCGTGGACAACGGCGCCCACACCGCCGGCACCCAGAAGGTGCTCCAGCGGCTCCAGCACGAGATGGACCCCAACACCCAGGTGGGAGACCTGCGGGTGGGCCAGCAGCAGATGGTGGAGATCGCCCGGAATCTGGTGGAGGACGATCTGAAAATCCTCATCATGGATGAGCCCACCTCGTCCCTGTCCAACCAGGAGGTGAAGGTGCTGTTCACCATCATGCGGGAGCTCACCGCCAACGGCATCTCCATTGTCTACATCTCCCACCGGCTGGAGGAGATCATGGAGATCGGCGACCACGTCACCATCCTCCGGGACGGCAAATATGTGGATGAGGCCGACGTGAAGGACATCCAGCTCAGCTGGATTGTCACCAACATGGTGGGGGAGAACAAGACCTACACCCGCACCCCCAGGAAGCTGGATCTGGAACAGCAGCCGGTGGCCCTGAAGGTGGATCACCTGCGGCTGCCCAAGAAGGGCGGCGGCTGGCTGCTGGACGACGTGTCCTTTGAGGTGAAGAAGGGCGAGATCTTCGGCATCTACGGCCTGCTGGGCGCCGGCCGTAGCGAGCTGATGGAGTGTCTGATGGGTCTGCGGCCGGAGCACACCGGCGACGTGTACCTGAACGGCGAGAAGGTGGCCATCAAAAACACCGCCCAGCAGATCCGCCGGGGCATGGCCATCGTCCCCGAGGACCGGCAGGGCACCGGTCTGGTTCAGACCATGGACATTGAAAAGAATACCTCCCTGTCCAACCTGCGGAAATACGTCCGGGGTCTGCTGCTGAGCAAGAAGGCGGAGGACGCCGACGTGGACCGGATGATTCAGAATATCCACATCAAGGTGGCGGACAAAGCCCTGCCCATCCTGTCCCTCTCCGGCGGCAACCAGCAGAAGGTGGTCATCGGCAAGGGCCTGCTCACGGATCCCCAGATCCTGCTGATGGATGAGCCCTCCCGGGGCATCGACATCGGCGCCAAGACTGAGGTGTTCGACATCATCCACGAGTACGCCGACCAGGGCCTCACCATCCTGGTGGTGTCCTCGGAGCTGAAGGAGATCATGAACATCGCTGACCGGATTATGGTGCTTTCCAACGGAGTGAAGACGGCGGAGTTCATCGGCAGCGACGAGCTGACGGAGGATGATCTGGTGCTGGCCTCCTATGCCGGCCACCATCAGGCCGCCGATGAAGCGGCCCAGGCCCAAGAGTAAAAGGAGAATCATGAGATGACAAAGAAGAAGCAATTCGATAAAAATGACCTGATCATGACGCTTTTGAAGGGCCGTACCTTCATCGTGCTGATCATCCTGGTCATTCTGTTCGCGGTCCTCAACAAAAACTTCCTGGCAGTGGACACCCTGATGATGATGGCCAAGCATGTGGCCCTGTACGGCATCCTGGCCATCGGTATGACCTACGTCATCATCACCGGCGGCATCGACCTGTCGGTGGGCAGCGTGGTGGGTCTGGCCGGCATGATCGCCGGCGGCCTGATCCAGGAGGGCATCACCATCGGCGGCTATACCCTCTATTTCAGCGTGCCCATGATCGTGTTCTTCGTGCTGGTGCTGGGCTGCGCCATCGGCTGGGCCAACGGCGCCATCATCACCAAGCTCAACGTGGCCCCCTTCATCGCCACCCTGGGCACCATGTACATCTGCCGGGGCTTCGCCAACATCCGCTCCGGCGGCAATACCTTCTCCAACATCGCCGGCTATGAGGGCCTGGGCAACACCGGCTTTAAGCTCATCGGCTCCTCAGTGCTGGGCATCCCGGTGGGCGCCATCCTGCTCATCGTCCTCAGCGTCATCACCGCCATCGTGCTCCGCAAGACCACCTTCGGCTGGCACATCTACGCCGTGGGCGGCAACGAGCGGGCGGCCCGGATGTCCGGCGTCAAGCCCGACCGGGTGAAGATCTACGTCTACATGCTCTCCGGCGCCTGCGCCGCCCTGGTGGGCATGATCAACACCGCCCAGCTGGCGGCGGCCCATCCCGCCTCCGGCGACGGCTGGGAGATGAACGCCATTGCGGCCTCCGTTCTGGGCGGCACCTCCATGGCCGGCGGCATCGGCAGCATCGGCGGCACCTTCGTGGGCGCCTTCGTCATCGGCGTGCTCAACGACGGCATGACCATGTGCGGCGTCTCCGAGTTCTGGCAGAAGGTCATCAAGGGCGGCGTCATCATTCTGGCGGTGGTCATCGACCAGTATCAGCGCAACCTCCAGGCCAAGATGGCTCTGCGGGTCAAGAACGAGGCCAAGTGATATGAAAAAACGTGGAATCATGAACGCCCAGCTGGCGGGCTATATCGCCGCCCTGGGCCACAAGGACACCTTTATGGTGGCCGACGCCGGTATGCCCATCCCCAAGGGAGTGCCCATCGTGGACCTGGTGCTGGTGGGGGGCATCCCCACCTTCCGGCAGGTAATGGACGCCATCCTGGAGGAGACCTGCGTGGAGGGCTATGTGCTGGCGGAGGAGATCGACCAGTATAACCCGGAGCTCATGGCCTACCTGGGGGACAAACTGGCGGGACTGCCCTGCGAGAAGATCCCCCATGTGGAGCTGAAACAGCGCTCCGCCCAGGTGAAATTCGCCGTCCGCACCGGGGAGATCACCCCCTATCCCAATGTGATCCTTCAGGCGGGCTGCTCCTTCTTCAGCGAGGGCTGAGGCGGGAGACCAATAAAGACAACAGAGCAAGTAGCATAACAGAGCGCCCCGGGCGGCCCTTGAGGGGGCTGTCCGGGGCGCTCTGGCTTTGGCGGCGGAGGGGAAACCGGTTGGCTTTTCTATACTTGGACGGCTTTAAAGAAACAAAATGCTTGTGAAACCGGACAAATCCGTTTATGATTATAATCAAATGAATCGGGGCTGGTTTTTCAGTCCGAGATTCCATGGTTCGGCCCCCGGGGCTGCCCTGAGGAGCCGGGATCCGGAGGAAGGAGACGTTGGATGAAACAACAGAGAAAACCCCGCAACCGTCTGGTGTTGCAGGTAATTGCCCTGGGCTATGTGGCTTATCTGCTGGTGGGCATGGTCCGGGATTTCCGGGCGGGAACGGCCCCGGTGTCCCTGCCGGTGTTCTGCCTGGCGACAGGGCTGCTGGCGGTGGCGGAAATCGTGCTGGCGGTGCTGATCTACCGGGAGTGGAGACGGGATCGGGCCGCCGGACAAGAGGAACAGGAAGAAAATCCGGACCAGCAGGCGTGACAGCGGGCCCGGAAAGCCAAAATCGCCCCGGGACAACCTTTTGGGGTTGTCCCGGGGCGGTTTGCTGTTTTTCAGGGGGAGGTAAAATCCTCAGTCGCCGAAGCTGATGCCGATGCTCTTGGCTTCCTTGATGATGGAGCTGTCGGGCTGAACGGTCTTGAGCTTGCCGGCCACTTCCTCCAGGGGCACCGGCACGATCTCGCCGTTGACCAGGCCCACCATGTTGCCGTACTGCTTGTTGAGGATCAGGTTGGCGGCGGCGGCCCCCAGCCGGGTGGACAGCACCCGGTCGTAGGGGCAGGGAGAGCCGCCCCGCTGGGTGTGGCCGGGGACGGTGATCCGGATCTCCTTGCCGGTCTTCTGGAAGATCTGATCCGCCAGCTCGTAGGAGATGGAGGGATAGGCGTTTTTCTTCTGCTTGGCCTTGTACTCCTTCTTGCTCAGGGCGGCGTCCTCCTTGGAGATGGCCCCCTCCGCCACCGCCAGGATGGTGAAGCGCTTGCCCGCCTTGTCCCGCTTGTCGATGGCCTCGATGACCTTGTCCACATCGTAGGGAATTTCGGGCAGCAGGATGATGTCGGCGCCGCCGGCCATGCCGGCGAAGAGGGTGAGCCAGCCCACCTTG